>JBDSIV010000154.1:0-8565 GCA_039917755.1 Knoellia sp.
CAGAACGCCGCGTGACCCCTGGGCTGGGCTTTCCCGCTCTTCCCGGTTCCGAGACCGCGGCTCTGGGCTGGCCCGGCCCCGACGGTGTGGATCGTGAGGATGTTTCACGTGAAACCACAGTGTCCGACGCCATGTCGGAGCATGACGTCCCCGATTCAGGATTGGTTCCTGAAGGGGGAGCGCCGATGGGGGACACTCAGGCCGTGACTGACTCGAACGGCCTGGTCGAAGCCGCAACCCGACAGGTCATCGACGCCCCGTCTACCGCTGGGACTGAGGCTCTCCCTCAGGTTCCGGCCGAGCTCTCGGCCCCGACGGAGGTTGTCGGCCTTGTTTCACGTGAAACGGAGCTGTCCGAGTCGGAGAGGGCTGCTGACGCGTTTGCTCGCGTCTCGCGCGATTCCCACGACGATGCTGTTGACCTTGCCAACATTCCCGCCGGTGGAGCAGACACGCCCTTGGCTCAGGCCGTTGCTGACGACACCCGCAAGCGGATCACTCTCGTGGGTCGCGAACTACCCCGGCCCCGCGAGACCCGTGTGCTCACGGTGGCCAACCAAAAGGGTGGAGTCGGCAAGACCACCACCACGGTAAACATTGCGGCTGCCTTGGCGCAGGCCGGGGCCACTGTGCTGGTGATCGACCTTGACCCCCAGGGGAACGCGAGTACGGCGCTGGGGATCGAGCACCACGCCGAGGTGCCCAGCATCTATGACGTGCTGGTCGATGGGGACGCGATGAGCACGGTGGTCCAGGCCTGCCCTGACATCGCTGGCCTGTTCTGCGCTCCCGCGACCATTGACCTCGCCGGTGCCGAGATCGAGCTCGTCTCTCTCGTCGCTCGCGAGACCCGCCTCAAGAAGGCGGTGACGGCCTACCTTGCCGAACTCGCCGAGAACGGTGAGGGGGTGGACTACGTCCTCATCGACTGTCCGCCCAGCCTGGGACTGCTCACTGTCAACGCCTTTGTCGCGGCCAACGAGGTGTTCATTCCGATTCAGTGCGAGTACTACGCCCTCGAGGGGCTGTCGGCTCTGCTCAAGAACATCGAGTTGATCCGCGACCACCTCAACCCCCACCTGCACGTGTCCACCATCCTGCTCACCATGTTTGACGGCCGAACCCGCCTCTCGGCGCAGGTGGCCGAAGAGGTGCGCAACCACTTCCCGGACCAGACGCTCAAGGCGTCGGTTCCGCGCTCGGTCCGCATCTCCGAGGCCCCCAGCCACGGCCAGACCGTCATGACGTACGACCCCAACAGCAGCGGCGCCCTCTCCTACCTCGAGGCCGCCTCAGAGATGGCAGCGCAGAACGCCGCCGAGAACAGTGAGGATCGCTCATGAGCGACAAGCGACGAGCCCTGGGCCGCGGACTCGGTGCCCTCATCCCGCCGGGATCCGGTGGCACGGGAGCCAACCGCCCCACCGACGTCTTCTTCAAGGAGCGTCCCGAGGCTGGCGCTGGGTCGGTGGACACGGTCGAGCGCCCCACCACCCACGCGCCAGCCGCCGGCGCCTTGAACGCAGACAATGCTCTCCCCGAGGATGCGGCGTCTTCGCAGGTCAGCGACCCGCAAAGCGATTCCCCTGCCCAGGTCTCCGAGGTCATCCCAGCCCACGATGGTCCCGAACTCGTGGCCGTCCCAGGGGCCCAATTCGCCGACTTGCCCCTCGACGCGATCCGCCCGAACCCGCGTCAGCCCCGCACCGTCTTCGACGAGGATGATCTTGCCGAACTCGTGCACAGCATCCGCGAGATCGGCGTTCTGCAGCCGGTCGTCGTCCGGCCGGTGCCTGCTGACGCCACGGACGTCCCTCACGGTGTCCAGTACGAGCTCATCATGGGTGAGCGTCGCTGGCGCGCCAGCCGCGAGGCCGGCAATGAGACGGTCCCGGCCATCATCAAGGCCACCGAGGATGACGACCTCCTGCGCGACGCGCTCCTGGAGAACCTCCACCGCAGCCAGCTCAACGCCCTGGAGGAAGCCGCGGCCTACCAGCAGCTCCTCGACGACTTCTCCTGCACGCAGGAGGAACTTGCCACCCGCATCGGTCGCTCACGACCGCAGATCAGCAACACGCTCCGCCTCCTCAAGCTGCCCCCCATCGTGGCCCGGCGCGTCGCCGCCGGCGTGCTCTCGGCCGGTCACGCCCGCGCGCTGCTCGGCGTCAGTGACGCCGCCTCCATGGAGCGCCTCGCCCAGCGCATCGTGGCCGAAGGGCTTTCCGTGCGCTCGGTCGAGGAGATCGTCTCACTCGGGGTCGACGACGAGAAGCCCACCAAGCGTCGTCCGCGAGCTGGTGGTCGTCACCCCCAGCTCGACGACCTTGCCGCGAGCATCTCCGATCGACTCGAGACCCGGGTCGGGATCACTCTTGGCAAGGCTCGCGGCAAGGTCACCATCGACTTCGCCTCCGTCGAGGACCTCAACCGGATCCTTGACGCGATGAACCTCCGAGGCAAGGCCTGACTCTCTTCCTGAGAAAACCATCAAAACCGTTGTGAGACAGCGGTATTGGGAAATGAAGAAGCCCCCAGCCACATGGCTGGGGGCTTTCTCAATGCGGGCTGAGTCAGTTGAGGAAGGGCTCGAGCTCGCGCAGGAGAACGGGCTTGGGCTTGGCGCCGACGATGGTCTTGACGATCTCGCCGTCCTTGTAGACGTGCATCGTCGGGATCGAGGTGATGCCGAGTTTGCCGGTGATGGCGGGGTTCTCGTCGGTGTTGAGCTTGACGACGTCGAGGGTGTCGGCATGGTCGCGAGCAATCTCCTCGAGGACGGGGGCGATCGCCTTGCACGGGCCACACCAGGGGGCCCAGAAGTCGACAAGGGTGACCTTGCTGTTCTTGAGGACGTCAGCCTCGAACGAGGCGTCGTCGGTGGCGCGGGTGAAGGTGGTGGTGTCCATGGTGGGCCTTTCGGGGTCGGACGGGAGGTCGGTCAGTGGGCGATGAGGGCGGCGTCGGGCGCCGGGAAACCCGCGTGCTCGGCAGCAGCGAGGAACTTCTCGGCGTCGAGGGCGGCCGAGCACCCCGAGCCGGCGGCGGTGATGGCCTGGCGATAGGTGTGGTCGACGAGGTCGCCACAGGCGAAGACCCCGGGGATGTTGGTCAGCGTGGAGCGTCCCTCGACGAGGACATAACCCTCGGCATCGAGCTCCACGACACCCTTGATGAGTTCGTTGCGGGGGTCGTGGCCGATGGCGATGAACAGCCCGGTGACTGCCAACTCGCTCGTCTCGCCGGTCACGGTGTCGCGCAGGGTGACGCCGGTGAGCTTGTCGCCCCCGTTGACCGCGGCGACCCCGCTGTTCCAGGCGAACCGGATCTTGTCGTTGGTCAGGGCCCGCTCGGCCATGATCTTGGAGGCGCGCAGCTCGTCCCGACGGTGGATCACGGTGACGGAGCGGGCGAACTTGGTGAGGAAGGTGGCCTCCTCGATCGCGGAGTCTCCCCCACCGACGACAGCGATGTCCTGGTCACGGAAGAAGAAGCCATCGCAGGTCGCACACCAAGAGACGCCGTGACCGGACAGGCGCTTCTCGTCGGGCAGGCCGAGCTCACGGTAGGCAGAGCCCATGGCCAAGATGATGGAGCGCGCACGCCAGGTGCGGCCCTCACCGTCGACGACCGACTTGATCTCGCCCTCGAGGGAGACGGAGTGGATGTCATCGGTGACCAGTTCGGCACCGAACCGCTCCGCCTGCGCACGCATCTCGTCCATGAGGTCGGGCCCCATGATGCCGTCGCGAAAACCGGGGAAGTTCTCGACCTCTGTCGTGTTCATCAGCGCGCCACCAGCGGTCACGGCGCCCTCGAAGAGGACCGGCCGAAGGTTGGCGCGGGCGGCATAGACCGCAGCTGTGTAGCCGGCCGGTCCTGACCCGATGATGATGACGTTTCTGAGGTCACTGTCGTCCTGGCCGAAGGCCTTGGCGGAGGAGCTCACGAACACCGTCCCTTGTGGCTGTGATGGTTGACCACCGCTACATGCGGTGCTCACAATGCAACTGATTCTAGGCGCCTCGTGTTCCCGGCACGCGGCCCGACCCGCGGTCAGGGCAGGGTGACCGGTCCCGCGAGCAGCGCCGGGTGACCAGTGGTGCAGTCCCGACCGACGGCGTATGCCGTCCGCGCGCCTCCCAGCGTCACGACGATCACTGCCGCTGGGGTCCCGTCGAGGGAAGCCAGGTCCACGTCCGCAGCCGCGTCGCGAGGCAGGTCAAGAGCCGTGAGGCAGGACCGTACACCGATCTCGGTGCCGATCGGACCGATGCCGGGGGACTCAGCAGTGAGGGGCGTGGTCGTCACGCCGTGCTCCATCGCCTGGGCCTGCGTGGACAGCCCCGCCGCCGTGTAGCCGCGTCCCGTGTGCCGGACGTCGACCGGTCCGGCCGTCACGGACTCGCCCGTTGTGGAACGCGAGGAGTCGGCCTCGGTCCTGGACTGGGGGCCGGAGAAACCCTTGGTGTCGCCGGCCGAGGACTGTGTGGCCACGGAGCTGCCCGCAGAGTCCGACGCGCCCACGCGAAGACCGAGAGGGTTCGTGGCGACCACCGCGCCGCCGCCCACGAGGACGACGGCTGCCACAGCGGCCCGGCCGGCATACCGGGACCACCAGGAAGGACGTGCGGAGTCAGACGTTCCACGTGAAACACCGAAGCCGGCATCAGTGCCGGCATCGCCGGCATCGACGCCATCGAGTCCGTCGATCCCCTCGAGAGGCGGGAGGCTGGCGAGCGAGGCCTGGATGCGCTGCACAAGGTCCTCGGGCATCGGCCCCGGATCGGGGAGGCCACGCAGCAGGGCACGCATCCCGGTGGGGTCCGAGGTGTCGTCGGGCATCGTCATGCGCGGTTTCTCCTGCCGGGCGTCGGGCAGCCACCCAAGGGCTGGGTCAGGGCCCCCCTGAGCGTGGGGCTCAAGGGATAGGACGTCATGAGGGCCTCTCTGGTTCCCGAGGGCTCCTGCCAGGAGACCCACCCAGCAGGTCCGCAAGCGCCAAACGCCCCCGCGCGCAGCGCGACTTCACCGTGCCCACCGCGATCTCGAGGGTCTGAGCCACGTCCGCGACCGGCATACCGTGCATGTCGACCAGGACGAGGACCACGCGCTGGTGCTCCGGGAGTTGAGCGAGAGCCGCGCGCACGTCGAGCCCGGTCTCGGCCTCACCGTGCCGGTCGTGGGCGTCGATGATGTCGATGTCGGCGACGTTCCCGGCACGTCGCAGCACGTCGCGCTCGCGGCGCAGGCGGTCAAGGCAGGCATTGACGACGATCCGGTGCAGCCAGGTCGAGACTGCCGCCTCGCCGCGATAGGAACCGGCCCGTCGGAAGGCGTTGAGAAAGGCGTCCTGCACACAATCCGCGGCCAGTTCGCGATCGCCGGTGGTGCGGACCGCGACGGCCCACAACCGGTCACGGTGGCGCCGAAAGAGCTCACCGAAGGCGTCGGGGTCGCCGGCGACGTGAGCGGCCATGAGGGCGCGGTCGTCGACGCCCCCGACACCGGACATGTCAGTTCGTGACCTCGACCTCGCCGAGAATGGCGCGGTAGCGGCCCTTGTCGTCAGGCGTGAGGCCGGTGAACCAGACGATGACGTATTGACCGGTCGTGCCGGCCTTGACCGGGAAGCTCACGGCGCCGTTGGCCCCGGCCTTCTCACCCACCTTGGTCGCATCCTTGAGGGACTTGTCGGCTCCGATGTAGACCGACACGTCGGCTCGGTTGTTGAGGGTGAGCGTGACGGTGCGGGCCACGACGTTGGGCCCGAGGTCGACGCTCACGCCGACGCCCTTCTTGAGCCCGCCGAACTGCGCCGACGCGTAGCCCTCGGACTGCCAGGAGGTCTTGGGGTCACCATCGAAGACGCGGGGGGCGAGGGTGCCGTTCTCTTTGCCGTCACCCTCAGGGTCGTAGCCGTCGGCCGCAAGGATCTGCAACGACTCACCGGTGGTGGCGCTCGCGCTGGGTTCGGTGCTGCCGCTGGGTGTCGGTGAGGCAGAGGTGGAATGCGTGGACTTGCCCGGCACACCGCCGAAGTCGAGGTTGGTGTTGGAGCCGATGCGCGAGACGCCCCAGATGCCGATGATGAGCGCCAGGACGAGGAACCCGCCCACGATCGCGAGGGCGGTCTTGGACTCATCCCTCGTGAGGGGCTGCGACGGCACCAGGGGGGCAGGGGCCTCGAGGAGGGCATCCCTGCCGGTTCCCGGACGCAGTCGCTCCCCGTCGGGAGTGAGCCCCGGCGCGTTGGGGCCGGTGATCCGGTCATGGAAGCCGCGGCGTTCGGCGGCCTTCTCAGAGGCTCGATCGCCCACCTGGCGGCCCAACGTGCCAACTTTGGAGCCCAACCGACCAACCGCACCGGCGACAGCAGAACCCGCACCGGCCATGGCTGCACCGGCGGCTGCACCGGCGGCCGCGGCTGTTGCTGCAGCGCTCGCCGCGGCACCCGGCCCCGCAGGAGCGAGGGACCCGGGGGCGCCAGCAGCCTGAGGTGCGTCGTTGGTGAAATGGTCGTCAGACGCAGACGCAGCGGTCCCCGGGAGCGGCTGCGTGACGGGGAATTCCTGCGGGGCCAGAGGTGCGTCGTCGCCGGAGCGATCGATGACGCGCGTCGGAGAGTCATCCTCGAACGTCTCGAACTCATGCTGATCCGCAGCCTCGGCCTGATCTGCGATCTCGTCGGCCGCCGGGCGGTCGAGCGCTGCGGGAGCAAGCGCGGTGGGGGTGAGTGGCCTCGGAGCAGGCGTGCGGGGCGTCGATGGTGCCGGTGCGGTCGAGACGCGGGGGTCGACCGCAGCGGTGGTCGCAATCGTCGAACGACCGGCGACCTGACGCGAGGGCCACGGCGCGATCTGGCGAGCGAAGTCACCGGGGGAGATCGGTCCCTGGTCCTCACCCAATGTCAGTCGGCACAGGGCGTCGAGATCGCGGGGGACACCGGCCGCGATCTCGGACGGCGCGGCCACCGCACCCAGGACGCGCGGAGCGGAGCCGAGCGACGTCTGACCGGAGCCGGGCCACAGACCGGTGAGGCCGGCATACGCCAGGGAAACAACGCCGATCGCATCGCGACGGGAGGCATCATCGGACTCGAGGTCATCGAGCTCGGCCAGGGCTGCGCTGGTGGCGACGCCGCGCAGGCGCACCTCACCATCGAGGGTGCGCAGCACGTCTTCGGGACGCAGGTCGAGGTGGTGCAGGCCACGCTGGCGAGCGGACTCGAGGGCGGTCGCGACCTCACCGACGATGCGTCGGACCTCGTCGGCCGGCAACCCACCCTCCCCGACGAGTTGGGCCAACGAACGGGAGTCGGCCAGATCCCCTTCGACGACCCAGACGAGGCCGCGCTCGCGGCCGACGTCGAGGACGCGGTTCAGGTTGGGGGTGTCGACGCCGGCGGCTCGGCGCGCGGAGTCGAGCAGGGCACTGCTGCGGGGGTCGTTCTCGGGCAGGCACAGGAGGATGACGGATCGCCCGAGGGTCGTGTCCTCGGCGGTCCAGCGTTCGCTTCCGTGGCGCTGCTCGATCCGGCGCTGCGTGGTGTAGCGCCCGTCGAGGGTGGTTCCGGGTCCGACGCCCTCCAACGGGTGCCCCTTCCGCTCGGTGTGGGTGCCCATCCTAGGTGTCAGGGCGAGTGCAGGGCTGCTTCACTCACCGGCGAGGCGTTGCCAGGCGATGCGGGCGATGCGCCGCTCGTTGGGGAAGGTGAGGTGCCGGTGGGCGTCGCGCAGTGCGAACCACGCGACGTCGATCGCCTCGTGGTCGGGGTCGTTCTCAATCGTGAGCACGCCACCGGTTGCCTCAAGGAGATAGTGGTGGACATATTTGTGGATTCGACGGTCGCCGACGGCGAACCAGTAGTCGATCGTGCCCAGCTCGATGAGGACCTTGCCCTGTATGCCGGTCTCTTCCGCGACTTCGCGGGCGGCGGTTTGGGGCAGAGTCTCCGCGCCTTCGATGTGTCCCTTGGGCAGGCACCACTCGACTCGTCCGGCGCGGTTGCGGCGCGCGATGACGGCGATGCGGGCCTCGCCCTGGTGGACGTCGACGACGACGCCGCCGGCGGAACGCTCCTCGACCGCAGGGAGCCGCCGGGGAACCCGGGGTGGTTCCGCTGCTGCATGGCTCATCCAGTCACTCTAACCACGCGCCCTGATGCACCTAGTCTTGATCCTCGTGTCGCCCACCCCGCCTTCCGCTGCCCTCATGAGGCAGGCCGTCGCCCGTCTTGCGCCGGTCCTGCCCTTGCTGACCGACCTCGGTGCCCGGTTCACCCAAGCGGGGCATGAGCTGGCTCTTGTGGGTGGCCCAGTGCGCGACGCGTTCCTCGACCGCACGCCCCCCGATCTCGATTTCACGACCAGCGCGTCGCCGGACGAGACCGAGGCGATCCTGAAGTCGTGGGGCACAGCGACGTGGGACATGGGGCGAGAGTTCGGCACGATCGGTGCCCGCCGGCGGATCGACGGCGTCGAGACGACGGTCGAGGTCACGACCTACCGCGCCGACGCCTATGACGGAGTGACCCGCAAGCCTGTCGTCGCGTTCGGCGATTCG
>JBDSIV010000155.1:0-7260 GCA_039917755.1 Knoellia sp.
TCGTCGAGCATGCCAAGGCCCGTCACGGCGGCTTCGACATCGTCGTGCACAACGCCGGGATCACCCGCGACAAGTTGCTCGCCAACACCGAGGCCGACCGCTGGGACTCCGTCCTCCAGGTCAACCTATTGTCGATCCTGCGGATGAACGAAGCGCTTATCCCCGCGATCAGAGACGGCGGACACATCGTCAACGTCTCCTCGATCGCCGGCATCGCGGGCAACCGGGGTCAGACCAACTACGCCGCCTCCAAGGCTGGCGTCATCGGGATGACCCAGTCCCTCGCCGCCGACCAGGCGATCCTCGACAAGGGCGTCACCGTCAACGCGGTCGCGCCAGGCTTCATCGAGACCGAGATGACAGCCAAGGTGCCCTTTGCCACCCGCGAGATCGGTCGCCTGACCAACTCCCTCCAGCAGGGCGGTCTGCCCATCGACGTCGCCGAGACCATTGGCTACTTCGCGTGGGATGCCAACCGTGCGGTCACCGGCAACGTTGTGCGCGTGTGCGGCCAGATGCTGCTGGGGGCGTGATGGCTCAGCAGGAGACGTTCAGCACTGCGCCCTCGCTCACCAAGGTCTTCGTGCGGGCGACCATCGCCGGCAAGAAGTCCGGCACGACGCTGCCGACGAGCGAACTCGTCCTCACCGGGCACTCGGTCGACCGGCAGCACCTCATGGACTACCAGCGGCTCTGTGGCTTTGGCGTTGATGACGTTCTACCGCACACCTATCCGCACCTCTTGGGGTTCCCGCTACAGGCCGAGCTCATGGCGCGCAAGTCGTTCCCCTTCCCGCTGGTCGGCCTGGTCCACGTTGAGAACACCATCACGGTGCGTCGCACGTTGACAACCGAGAACGTGCTCGACATTGCTGTTTCCGCCGAGAATCTGCGTGATCACCCCAAGGGCCGCCAGGTCGACCTCGTCACTGAGGCCACCGTCGAGGGCGAGTCCGTGTGGAGCGGTCGCTCAACCTACCTCGCTCGTGGCAAGAGCAATTCCGAGGCCGAGCGCGGTTCGCAGGCACCACCAATGCCCCAGGGTGTCGCTGCAGCCCAGTGGTCGCTCCCTGGAGACCTCGGTCGGCAGTATGCCGCGATCTCCGGTGACGTCAACCCGATCCACTTGTACTCGCTCACGGCCAAGGCGATGGGCTTCCCCAGCGCCATCGCCCACGGCATGTGGACCTATGCTCGCGTGCTGGGTGCTTTGGGTCGCACGGCAAACGGTCCGAGCACATCCCACGTGTGGTTCAAGAAGCCAGTACTCCTGCCGGGCAAGGTGGACTTCGTCGTTGACCGCAGCCAGGCACTCGTCATCGCCGGCCTGCGCTCAACTCGCAAGCCCGAGACCGAGCACCTGGTCCTTACGCTCGAGACCGCCCCTCACTGATCCGCCGACTCTGTGCCCGAATGGGACACGCTTCATCGGCGGAAGGCCTCGATCAGCGTGTCCCATTCGCACAAAGTCAGGGTCAGGGGGCGGGGGTGAAGCCGAGGACCCGCCCGTAGAACGCGAGCTCGCGCGTGAGGGAGTCCTCGATAGCAGAAGCCGCCCGGAAGCCGTGACCCTCGTCGGGATAAATGACGAGCTCGACGTCCTCCCCTGCAGTGCGCATACCCGCAGCCATGGCCTCGGCCTGGGCAGGCGGAACGACCTCGTCGATCCCACCCTAGAGGAGCAGCACTGCACCACCCACGGTGTCGACGTGGTGGATGGGGGAGCGGTCGGCGTAAACGTCCTTGGCTTCGGGGTAGGGCCCCAGGATCCGGTCGAGGTAGCGCGACTCGAACTTGTGCGTGTCGGTAGCGAGCGCCTCGAGGTCCGCAACGCCGAAATAGCTCGTCCCCGCTGCGAACGCATCACTGGTGGTGAGGGCCCGCAGCACGGTGTAGCCGCCAGCACTTCCACCGCGAATGGCGAGCCGGGCGCCGTCGACGAGTCCTGCGTCGGACAACGATTGGGCACCCGTCACGACGTCCTCGATGTCGATGACGCCCCACTGCCCGAGCAGCCGTTCGCGATAGGCGCGGCCGTGACCAGTGCTCCCCGAATAGTTGACGTCGAGTACGGCGAAACCACGGGTCGTCCAGAACGCGCGCGCGAGCTGGAGCCCGGCCTCGGTCCGGCTCGTCGGACCGCCGTGGACGAAAATCAGCAGAGGCGGCAGCTGGCCCTCGGGTCCGGTCGCGTCGGGGTGGGTTGGGGCCAGGAGGATCCCATGGACCTCATCACCTCCGTTGTTGGTCCAGGTCCATGGCTGCGCCGCGCTGGCGTATGCCGGCTCGAGACCTTCGTCGCGGCTGCGTCTCAGCGTTGTGAACGGACCCCCGACGGGCCCGCGCACGATCGACGGGAGCTGCGAGAGAGTGCCCACCCGCACGACGACCTCGTCGCCGACCGCCTGCAGCTGATCGAACTGCACTCCCTCGAGCTCCACCGCTGCGAGCTCACCAGACGAGGGGTCGAGGACTCCGAGCTGTCCAACGCCATTGGCCCACCAGCGCACGAGCACCCGGTTGTCGGAGAGCGGCGCGTAGTCGCTCATGCCCAGAACCCATTGCGGCTGCATGAAGTCGGCCTCAGCCGAGTGAACCGCCACCGCCCCAGAACCGCTGTCGCGTTGGAGGTTCCACCACCCCGACTCGTCGGAGATGAACCACAGCGCTCCGTCCTGTCCGAACTGGGGCTGTCCCACGGACACGTTGGTGCTGTCCTCGACGGCTGCCCACTCGAGCGGCCCGTCGTCCACCAAGGACGCACGACGCAGCGTCGTGGTGTCCCAGGGCATGTTGGGGTGGTTCCAGGTCACGACCGCGACCTCGGTTCCGTCGGCGGAGAGTGCAGGGCGTCCGACGAAGTCCGTGCCCTCCCACAGCACGATTCCACCACGGGCGTTGTCACCGTCGAGGGACAGTCGAACCAGAGTGTTGACCGGCTCGCCGTCACCGGCGTGGTCTTCGCGAACGGCAAGGACGAACCCGTCGCCGAGCACCAGCCCTCCGTAGCGGAACCCGCCCTCTGGGGTGATCGGCCGCAGTGATCCGTCGCTGGCAACAACCTGCACCCGGAGGTCGGGCATCGTCGTGACCACCACGGTGCGGTCCCGGACGGCATACGCGCCGCCGCCGTATTCGTGGACCCGCGACCTGACGTTGACGCCCTCGCCGACCACGTCCTCCACGTCACCGGAGCCGCCGAGGTGGCGCACCAATACCTGGCGCCCACCCTCCCACGGACGAGACTCGAGCCAGTAGGTGTCTGCGCCGTCGACGCGGACCTCGTCAAGCGTGCGGGTGGCGGCGGTCATGGCTGCCGGTGATAAGGGTGAGGGCCAGCTGCCGAAGGGAAGGGACGTCATGGCGTCACGCTAACCGGTGATGCACCCACACCCCGGGTTCCACATAGACGGCGTAGTCGTGCTCAACGCTGACATGCACCGGGTTCAGGGCGAAGGGGACCTCGACATCGCCGGTGGTGTCAAACGGCAGATCCGTCCAGGAGCGCCATTCAGCCACGGTGCCTGAGATCGTCATGGCACGCGGACACACACCTTCAATCGTGGCGCCTGCGCGGACGTGCAGACGTAGCCACGGGTCGACGGGCAGTCCGTCATCGCGGGTCCGGAATGCGTACTCGGACATCGGCGTTCGTGGTTCGAGGTGCTTGCCATTGGGACGCACCGGGGCGTAGACGTCGTGGAAGCCGAGGCGTATCGCGTTCTGCCGCTTCGCGTCCAGCATCACCGAGGCCAGACCGGTGCCTTGGAGGTCGGGTCGGATCGTCACCTCGAGGGCGGACAGGTGGGTGGCCTCGCGCCCCGCGACCTCGTCGAGCCAGGCCCACCGGATCACTCCGTCCCAGCCGTCGTCGGGCAGGCGGTCCCGGCCGAGATCATCACCCATGGCGAACGGGACGACACACGAGCGCGCCACCGCCACCTCCGGGTTCGCGGCGTCGAACGCGAGGAGCACGTAGTCGGCATATGTCGTCGTGGCACGGGGGTAGTAGAAGTCGGACACCGGGTCCTGCTGCATGAACGTCGGCCACGCCTCGTCGAGGTCCCACAACCGGTCCGCGAAGTCGGGTCGTTCGGCGAGGCTGGCAATGACAAGGTCCATGACCCCGACCGTGCCACGAGGGAACTCCGTCGCGCCATCCGATTTCCGGCGGATAACATCGGTATGCCGCATCGGGACGTCCGCATCCGGCATACCCCGTAGTTGTCTTCACCCCAGGAGAAGCCGCTGTGTCATCGCAGATCACCGTCCACGTCGCTGGAGACGAGCGATCGGTGGACGGGGAGACGACCGCGGCCGACCTCTTTGGTGAGGACCGCAGCGTCCTCGTAGCCCGCGTCAACGGTGAATTGCGCGACCTCGCGCACGTGCTTTCCGACGGAGACGTCGTCGAGCCGGTGACCGCCCAGGAGCAGGATGGCCTCGATGTGTTGAGGCACAGCGCTGCTCACGTCCTCGCGCAAGCCGTGCAGCAGATCGACCCGCAGGCCAAGCTCGGCATCGGGCCGCCGATCCGGGATGGCTTCTACTACGACTTCGACGTCGCCGAGCCGTTCCAGCCCGATGACCTCAGGTCCCTCGAGAAGGCCATGCAGAAGATCATCAACGAGGGCCAGACCTTCGTGCGCCGCGAGATCAGCGACGCCGACGCCCTCGTCGAACTGGCGGATGAGCCCTACAAGTGCGAGCTCATCGGGCTCAAGGGCGGCGCCGCGAGTGATGCTGCGGAGGGCGCTGATGTTGAAGTGGGCGGCGCCCAGCTGACGATCTATGACAACGTCCGTCGTGACGGCGAGCGCGCCTGGGGCGACCTCTGCCGCGGCCCGCACGTCCCGACCACCAAGGTCCTCGGCAACGCCTTCAAGGTGATGCGCAGCTCGGCGGCCTACTGGCGCGGGTCCGAGAAGAACCCCCAGCTGCAGCGCGTCTATGGCACCGCGTGGCCGACCAAAGAAGAGCTCAAGGCCTACCTCGACCGCCTTGCCGAGGCTGAGAAGCGCGACCACCGCAAGCTCGGCGCTGAGCTCGACCTGTTCAGCTTCCCGGACGAGATCGGCTCGGGCATGGCGGTCTTCCACCCCAAGGGAGGGGTCATCAAGCGTGAGATGGAGGACTACGTCCGTCGTCGCCATATCGAGGAGGGTTTCGACTACGTCGGCACACCACACATCAGCAAGGACGGGCTGTTCCACACCTCGGGGCATCTGCCTTACTACGCCGACACGATGTTCCCGCCGATGGAGATGGAGCACGCGGAGTACCGCCTCAAGGCGATGAACTGCCCGATGCACAACCTCATCTTCCGCTCCCGTGGTCGCTCCTATCGTGAGTTGCCGCTGCGCTTCTTCGAGTTCGGCTCCGTCTACCGCTACGAGAAGTCCGGCGTCGTCCACGGCCTGACCCGTGTGCGGGCGATGACGCAGGACGACTCGCACTCCTATGTCACCCAGGAGCAGGCGCCGGCGGAGGTCAAACACCTCCTCGACTTCGTGACCGGTCTGCTCAGGGACTTCGGGCTCGACGACTACTACTTCGAGTTGTCGACCCGCGGCGACTCGGAGGAGAAGAAGGACAAGTTCATCGGATCTGCCGAGCAGTGGGAGTCCGCGACCCGAGTCCTTGAGGAGACGGCCAGCCAGTATGGCGTCGACCTCGTCCCGGACCCCGGTGGTGCGGCGTTCTATGGCCCCAAGATCTCCGTCCAGGCTCGCGACGCCATCGGTCGCACCTGGCAGATGTCGACGATCCAGTACGACTTCAACCAGCCTGAGCGATTCGGCCTCGAGTACCAGGCGGCCGATGGTTCACGCCAACAGCCGGTGATGATTCACTCGGCCAAGTTCGGCTCGATCGAGCGGTTCATCGGTGTCCTCGTCGAGCACTATGCGGGCGCGTTCCCCGTATGGCTCAGCCCGGTTCAGGTTCTGGGTCTTCCGGTCGCCGACGAATACAACGACTACTTGTGGGACGTTCTGAAGCAGATGAAGGCCAAGGGCATCCGCGTCGAGCTCGACGACAGTGATGACCGCTTCCCCAAGAAGATCCGCAACGCGAGCAAGGCCAAGGTCCCGTTCGCACTCATCGCTGGTGAGGACGACCGCAGCAACAACGCGGTCTCCTTCCGCTACCGCGACGGCTCGCAAAAGAACGGCGTGCCGATCGCCGACGCGATCACCGAGGTCCTGACCGCCATCGAGACCCGCGCGCAGGTCTGAGTCGCACCGATGTCGCCCGGTGGCACCGTCATCCGTCTCGCCGAACTGCGGGACGCGTTGGCATGCGCCGCCCTCACGATGCAGCACGATCGTGAGGGTGGCGCCACCATCGAGCCGGGCTTCCTCGATCGCTACGCGCGGGCCTGGTTGGCCGACCGCGCGCGGGTGACCTTCATCGCCGAAGCCTCGGACGGTCGGCCGCTCGGCATGATTACGGCTGCCGTGATCACCAAACTGCCGAGCTCGCGACGTCCGTCGGCGAAGTGGCTGCACGTTTCTCTGCTCTTCGTCACCGCCGACGAACGGTGCGCCGGCCTCGGCGCACGCCTCCTCGACGCCCTGACCCGGTGGGCGTCCGATCACGAGGTGAGTCGGATGCAGCTCCACGCCGCACCAGCAGCTCGCACCCTCTATGAACGTGCCGGATTCGCCTCTCCCACAGACAGATTTCTCGAGTGGCACCGGGACGACCTGACGACGCAGCCTTTTTGACGGTGAGTGACAACCTTTCGACTGCTGCGGGGCGGCTGGTGTGTCTCAGCCGCAGGCTCTGAGTGATCGGTGGGCGGACGGCATACCCACGTTCGGCGGTGTGGCGTCCGCCTACGTTCGAGGAGCGGTAGCGATCGGCAGATTCCCACAACAGAAGGCCTCGACGGGGACAGAAGTGCACAGAGTCCCCGTGATGGGCCCAGGTGGAGCAACCTTGTGGGCGGGCCCTGCGTCTCTATGGATGAAGGGTGCGGGGCGTCGTGCAGGGGTCGACGCCCCGCCTCTCCTCTTCAGGTGCCCTGTCTAGGATCGTGGGCATGAGTGATGTTCCGACGACCGCCGCCGAGGACTTCGCCGGGGTGCCAGACGGATTCGACCGGCTCTGGACTCCTCACCGGATGGCTTACATCACGGGGGAGCGTCCTTCACAGGACGCCGGCGACGGCTGCCCGTTCTGCGCGGCACCGGGACGCGAGGACGACGAGGGACTCATCGTCCACCGCGGTGAGCACTGCTACGTCGTGATGAACCT
>JBDSIV010000156.1:0-12835 GCA_039917755.1 Knoellia sp.
GGCAGCATCGGCGAAGAGACGCTCGGCCAGTCCCGTGTGCACCGCGGCGCCGACGTGGAAGGGCGGGTTGAGCACGATGAGTTGCGCCGACGCCGTGTCGACGGTCTCGAGCCCATCGGCGCGGACCACGTCGACGCGGTCACTGACATCGTTGGCGGCGACGGTGGCAACAGTGGAGGCGATGGCCGCCGCCGATTGGTCCGTGGCCAGGACCCGCAGGTCGGGGCGTGCCAGCACGAGGGCTGCGGCCACCACACCGTTGCCGGAGGCGAGGTCGATGGCCTGCTCGGCAGAGCGCATCTCCGGGAGGTGGTCGAGCAGCAAACGCGTGCCGATGTCGATCCCGGCGCCGGCAAAGACACCGCCGTGCGCACTGATCGTCAGGCCCGCGTCCTCGTGTCGCTGCTGACGAGGCCACGTGACGGCAACGTCTTTGCGTGGCTGGGTGACGTGCAGGACGCGTGACTTCTGGCGGGCCAGACTGGGTCGCACATCACCGAACGACGCCGCCAAAACGTCGTTCATCGACCGAGACATGTGCTTGACCCGACCGCCTGCGACCAACCGCACCTCGGGGTGGGCATGGGCCGCGACGAGCTGGGCAATCTCGTCCAACTCATCGAGGGAGCGGGGAAGCTGGAGCAGGACGAGCCGGGCGTCACGGACCAGGTCGGCGTCCAGAGCGTGGTGCTCGAACCCCTCGACACGTCGGCGAGCGGCGTTCGCGTCGAGGGCCCGCTCATTCAGGACACCGTCCTGCTGCACCCGCACCCGTGTGGCCCCGCCGTCAAGAGCGCCCAAGGTCAGCGCGCCGTGGCGGTCGCCGATGACGACGACCTCACGGCCGAGATCACCGGCCTCGTCGAGGATGAGCGAGTCGCTCGCATCCCACGCCTGCAGGTTCGAGGCCTCGACGTCGGGCCAACGGCGCAGGTCACTCCAGTCAGTCACCAGGGCTCAGATGTCGCGGAAGATCTCGATGGTGGCGCCGAGAGCGTTGAGGCGCTCGGCGAGGTCCTCGTAGCCGCGGTTGATGACATAGACGTTGCGCAGCACCGAGGTGCCGTTCGCCGCGAGCATCGCGAGGAGCACGACGACGCCGGGCCGCAGCGCCGGTGGGCACATGACCTCGGCCGGGCGCCACTTGGCGGTCGGGCCGGTGATCATCACACGGTGCGGGTCGAGGAGCTGCACCTGGGCGCCGACCTTGGTCAACTCCGTGAGATAGATGGCGCGGTTCTCATAGACCCAGTCATGGATCATCGTCGTACCCTCGGCGCAGGCAGCAATGAGCGCGAAGAACGGCAGGTTGTCGATGTTGAGGCCCGGGAAGGGCATCGGCGCGACCTTGTCGATGGGCGCGATGAGCTTGCTCGGGAGGATGGTGATGTCGGCGAGGCGAGTGTGACCGTTCTTGGCGAGGTACTCGTCGGAGATTTCGTACTGCAGGCCCATGCCGTCCAACGTCGCGAGCTCGATCTCGAGGAACTCGATCGGCGCTCGCTCGATGGTGATCGAAGACTCCGTGACGACGGCAGCAGCGATGAGGCTCATGGCCTCGATCGGGTCCTCGCTGGGGGAGTAGTCGACGTCGACGTCGATGCTCTCGCAGCCGGTGACGGTGAGGGTCGTCGTGCCGATGCCCTGGATCTGCACGCCGAGGCGCTGCAGGAAGAAGCAGACGTCCTGGACCATGTAGTTGGAGGACGCGTTGCGGATGACGGTGGTGCCGGGGTGCAGCGCCGCGGCAAAGAGAACGTTCTCGGTGACCGTGTCGCCACGCTCGGTGAGGATGATGGGCTTCTCGGGTCGCTTGTTCTTGTCGACCTTGGCTTCGTACGAGCCATGGGTGGCTGCGACGTCCAGCCCGAACGACTTCAACGTGGCGAGGTGCGGCTCAACGGTGCGCGTGCCCAGGTCACAACCGCCCGCGTAGGGCAGGGAGAACGCGTCGAACTGGTGGAGCAGTGGGCCGAGGAACATGATCACCGTGCGGGTGCGTCGAGCGGCCGCGACGTCGATGGAGTCAAGGTCGAGCGTGGCCGGCGGAATGATCTCGAGGTCGCTGCTGTCGGGGAGCCAACGGACCTTGACGCCCATCGACGTGAGCACCTCGATGATCCGGTTGACCTCCTCGATACGGGCGAGGTTGCGCAGGGTCGTGCGGCCCTTGTTGAGCAGGGCGGCGCAGAGCAGGCCGACGGCGGCGTTCTTGGAGGTCTTGACGGGGATGGAGCCGGACAGCTTGGCGCCGCCGACAATCCGCAGGTGCTGGGGTCCACTGTGGCCCAAGGAGACGAACTCACTGCCAAGGGTCTCGCCGACGCGGGCGAGCATCTCGAGGCTGAGGTTCTGGCGTCCCTGTTCGATGCGTGCGACGGCACTCTGGCTCGTCCCGAGCTTGTCGGCGAGCTCGCTCTGGGTGAGGCCATGGTGTCGGCGGGCATCCCGAATGAGGGTGCCGATCCGGGTGAGGTAGCTGGACTCAGTCATGCCGAATAGCGTATGTCAGATATGAGATAACGCAAGCCACGGCACCCGACACACGGGAGCAAACGGCATACCGGCAGGTCAGGTTTCGTCGACGGCGCTCAAGGTCCTCCGCAGGGGTTTGCCTTTCTTCGCTCGGTCGCGGCGGTCAGGCGAAGGAAGACAAACCCGCTTCAGGTGGGCAAGGTGGGTCAGCTGGGGTCGGGGTGCGCAGCGAAGGCCCGGGCCAGCATCGGCGCGACGACCTCTGCCTGCCACTGGCGCACCCCATGACCGTGCAACGCCTCGAGGAACCCGGCCTCATCGGGCGTGCTGGGCGGCCGCCACACAACCCGGCGCAACGGGTCGGGAGAGACGAGGTTCTCGACGGGGATCGCCCGTTCTTCGGAGTATGCCGCGAGCTCGGCTCGGGTGTCCGTCAACCGTGCCGCCGCGATGGGGTCCTTGTCGGCCCAGGACCGTGCGGGGGGCGGCCCGTCGGAGTGGACCGTGCGCGGGGGCAGGTCAGCCTCGTCGATGGCGTTGGCGCGCTTGACTGCGGCCACCCACTGGCGGCCGTAGCGTGCGATGGCCCGGTGACCGCTGGGGAGGTCCGCTGGCGTCGTGGGGGCTTCGGTGGCAATGGCGACGAGTGCGGCGTCGGGCAGGATCCGCCCGGGTGAGGTGTCGCGCTCTTGGGCGATGTCGTCACGGGCGTACCAGAGTTCGCGGACGACAGCGATCCCCCGGCGGTTGCGAATGGTGTTCATGCCGCTCGTGCGGCGCCATGGGTCGACCCGCTCGTTGGGCGTCCAGGTGAGCAGCGCCTCGAACTCCTGACGGGCCCACTCAGACTTGTCCTGTCGGGCGAGGTCGACGCCCATGAGGTTGCGTAGCTCCGTGAGCACCTCGACGTCGAGAGCGGCGTAGCGCAGCCATGGCTGGGGGAGCGGACGCGTCGACCAGTCGACGGCGGAGTGCTCCTTGGCCAGAGCGAGACCCAGGTAGTACTCGACCACGGCGGCCAGGCCCACCCGGGGCAGGCCGAGCAGTCGCGCGCCGAGCTCGGTGTCAAAGAGCTGGCGCGGGCGCAGGCCCACTTCGGCCAGGCAGGCGAGGTCCTGGGTCGCAGCGTGCAGGATCCATTCGGCCCGGCCGATGGCGTCGTTGAGCGGGCTGAGGTCCGGGCAGGCGATGGGGTCGATGAGCCACGTGCCAGAGCCTTCGCGCCGGACCTGGATGAGATAGGCGCGCTGGCCGTAGCGGTAGCCGGACGCACGCTCCGCATCCACGGCCACAGGTCCTTCGCCGGCGGCGATCGCGGCTGCCGCCTCGGTGAGGCCGCGCTCGGACTCGACGACGTCAGGGGTCCCGTCGGCGGGCTCGGTGAGGGGAGTGGGTGGTGGGAGTGAGGGTTCCTCGTGGGGAGTTGGGTCGGCGTCCTCGGTCGCTGTGGAGGTGGCCTCGGAGGTGGCGTCGGTCATGTCAGCGGCGGGGCCCGGGCAGGGCGACGACGCCCTCAGGCAGGGGAGGAAGCCCAGCGATGGTGCAGAGCAGGTCGGACCAGGCAAGAAGGTGAAGGCCGGCGTCGGGACCCACCGGAGTCCAGGAGGCACGCACCTCCATCTCGACACTGGCGGGGCGGTCGGCGAGCCCGGCAAAACTTTGGCTCACAACCCGGGTGACGGTGCCGGCCTCGGCGATCGCGTTGACCCCACGGTTGCCGAGCGCATCAACCAGCCAGGACCAGCCCACCTCGCCGAGCAGAGGGTCAGCGGCCAGCTCGGGCTCGAGCTCGGCGCGCGCAAATGTCACGGCCCGCCACTGTCCCCCCCAGGGCTCGGGAGCCGATGGGTCGTGGAGCAGGACGAATCGACCGGAGGCCAACTCGTCCTCATCGTCGGCGGAGCCCAGGACATCGGCGGTGAGTGCCACTGCATGGGGAGCGATCCGTTGCGGGGCGGGCACCTCCGTGAGACGCACCTCGGGCCGCAGCCGGACGTGCCGCAGAGCCTCGAGAGCCTCGGTGAATTCTGGGGACTCGCGGCCAGGAAGAGAGCGTGTTGCCACCCCATGAGGGTATGCCGGTCGGCTGGCTTCACGAGTGAGGCCACGCCGTGCGTTCTCGGCCCTAGGCTTCGGGCGTGCTCTCCCTCCTCGCCCTGGCATCGTCGGCGGTGTGGGGGACGTCGGACTTCTTTGGTGGCCTGCTGGCCAGACGTTTGCCTGCCGTGGCCGTCGTCGGGGTCTCCCAGAGCCTGGCTTTTGTCCTGTTGTGCCTCATCGTCCTGGTCCATCTGGTGCTGGGGCATCCCCCCGAAGCGGGCGCCTGGATGGGGTGGGCAGTGCTCGCGGGACTGTGCGGGACCACCGGACTCATCGTCTTCTACACCGCTCTCGCGAGCGGCACGATGGGTGTCGTGGCGCCCATCGCCTCCATGGGCGTCCTGGTGACGGTCGGACTCGGAGTTGCGTCCGGGGACGCGCCCTCGTCCTGGGTCTGGCTGGGCATCGCCGTGGCCGTCCTCGGCATCGTGCTCGCGTCCGGGCCCGAAGTGTCCGGCGCCGTCTCTCCGCGACCGGTCCTCCTGGCCGGCGTCGCTGCATTCTGTTTCGGCGTGTCCCTCTTCGCGATCGACCGTGGTTCTCGTGACTCGATGCTCATGACCCTGTGGGGGATGCGCTTCACGTCGGTCACTTTCTTTGCCATCGCTGCACTCACGCTGCGTTCGGTCGGCGGTGCAGGGCGGGCCCACCTCGTGCCGCTTGCGCTGATCGGCTCTGCCGACCTCCTCGCGAACACGCTCTTCGCGACCGCGTCATCACGGGGAGCAGTGAGCATCGCAGCGGTCCTCGGCTCGCTCTATCCGGTCGCGACGATCCTGCTCGCCCGGCTCGTTCTGGGCGAGCGGCTTCGGCGGATCCAAGAGGTGGGGGTTGTCTTCGCCCTCGTTGGCGCCGCCATCATCTCCCTCTGACGCTCCGCCCCATATGCACGACTTGGTGCGCGATAGGTCGTGGTGGCGTGCGGCTGGCTGCGTGCCCGGGCACAGGTGAGAGGATCAACCGTGTGATCTCCGACAGCCCGCTCGTCCTCGCCGCCACCCGCCAGCCGGTCCCGCACACCCCCGTGTGGTTCATGCGTCAGGCCGGTCGATCGCTCCCCGAATACCGCGCGCTGCGCGAAGGCACGGTCATGCTCGAGGCCTGTCGCACACCGGATCTCGTCACCGAGATCACCCTCCAGCCGGTGCGACGTCACAACGTCGACGCGGCGATCTTCTTCTCCGACATCGTCGTTCCCCTCGCTGCGGTGGGCGTCGACCTCGACATTGTGCCGGGCACCGGCCCGGTCGTCGCCGAGCCTTTCCGGACACGGGCCGATCTCGACCGCTTGCCCGACCTCACCCCTGACGCCATCCCGGACATCACCGAGTCGGTGCAACGCCTTGTCGCCGAACTCGGGTCGACGCCGCTCATCGGCTTCGCGGGTGCACCGTTCACGTTGGCGTCCTACCTCGTTGAGGGGGGGCCTTCGCGCACGCACGAGCACACCAAGGCGCTCATGCACGGCGACCCTGAGCTCTGGAGCGACCTGTGCGCACGGCTGGCCCAGATCTCCGGTGCGTTCCTGCGCGTCCAGGTCGAGGCGGGGGCCAGCGCCGTCCAACTCTTCGACTCGTGGGTGGGTGCGCTCTCGCGAGCCGACTACACGGCATACGTTCAAAAGCACTCTGCCACAGCGCTCGCCGCGGTCGCCGACCTCGGTGTGCCCCGCATCCACTTCGGGGTCGGTACCGGTGAGCTGCTCGGCCTCATGGGTGAGGCTGGAGCGGAGGTCGTCGGGGTCGACTACCGCTTGTCGCTCACCGATGCCGTTGCGCGACTGGGTGATTCGTATGCCGTGCAGGGCAATTTGGACCCGGCGCTCCTGGGTGCCCCTTGGGAGGTTCTCGAGGCACGCGTTCGGGCGATCGTCGACGAAGGTCGGAACGCACCCGGCCACATCTTCAACCTTGGTCACGGCGTCCCGCCGCATGCCGACCCCGACGTCCTCACGAGGATCGTCGAGGTCGTGCACGAGCACTCAGCTCGCTGAGGACGGCGGCACCGGGCCGGTGGGTTGGGCCGGCGGAGCCACAAACGTCGGGTGACCGGCCCGGCGACGTCGCAGCCACCACACGAGGGGCGCGACGACAAGTCCGAGAGTGACGGCGAACGGAAGCACGGCTCCGACGGCCGTGACGAGGACCCCCAGGGAGCCGGTGAAGGCTGCCCATCCTGCCTTCAGGCCGGAGAGGAACCCGCCCGCGCCGACCGGCCCATCGAAGTTGTCCGTCGACAAGGAAATCGTGATCGGCGACATCGTCACGGAGTCCTTGAGGTTGGCCAGCTGGGCGGTGAGTCCGTCGAGGTCTGCCTGACGTTGGGACAGTTCGTTCTCGAGCGTGATGAGGTCGCCCACGGAGGTGGCCTTGGACAGGAGCTCGCGGATGCGGGCCACGCTGCTCGTCATCGACTTCACCCGGGCCTCGGAGTCCACGTAGGTCCCGGTGACGTCCTCGGTCGACGAGGTGCGGAATTGGACGTCACCCACCTTCTCGATGAGGGCGATCGTGGCATCGAGCGAAGCGGAGGGCACGCTGATCGTGATGGAGCCGGACGTGCTGTTGCCAGCCGCACCTGAATACAGCTCCTCGCTGAGCACCGCGCCGTTCTGTTGAGTAGCAATGGATCGAATCCGCTGGGCTGACTCGGTGAGGGCCGTGACCTTGAGCTGGAGGTTTGCGCGGCGCGCGAGCTTCTGCCCGACGTTGGCGCGAGCAGCCTCGGACGAGGCGGCCTTCGTGCCGGTATCACCCGCAGCCGGCATGACCTTCGAGCCGGACTGCGCTGCGGAGTCGGACGGCGTGTAGGAACTCGCGCCGGCTGAGTCACCGCTGCTTCCACCGCACGCGCTGAGGGCGCCCACGGTGAGCAGGGCCGCGAGTGTGGCGCCGGCAAGATGGCGCCGCCAGGGTGAGGTGTGGCGGTGAGGCTGGTTGTTCATCGTGCTCTCCACTTCTCGGGGATGGCCCCGCTTCGGTGTGTCTACTGTTGGTGAGACTGCTCCTTCGGGGCACGGGTTCCCTCGGTCCCGGTCACGAGTTGGTGACGGCCGCTGACGCCACAGAAGAAGCCCGTGGGAGGCTGAGCAGGTGCTGTCGTCGATCGCGAAACCGCTGAGCCGTCCGAGTGTGATCGTCATCGGTGGAGGGATCGCCGGCCTCACCGCGGCACGCGATCTCCTGGTCGCCATGCCGAAGGCACACATCGTCGTCGTCGATGCCTCCGACCGGGTGGGTGGCAAGCTGCGGCGAGAGAGGATTGGGGACCACCTCGTCGACGTCGGGGCCGAGGCGATGCTGGCCGTGCGACCCGAAGCCGTCGAACTCGTCGCAGAGCTCGCCGACGCCGAGGTGGTGACGCCGACCACCACCTCGGCTCGGATCTGGTCCCGTGGTGAGCTGCATCCGCTGCCGCGCACTCGAATGGGTGTCCCCTTCGCTGATTCGGTCGTTGCTGGGCTCCTCACCGCGGACGAAGAATCGCGTATGCGAGCCGAGTCCGAGGCTCCGGACGTGGGCGATGACGTCTCGGTTGCCGACTACGTCGGGGGGCGGCTGGGTTCCGCCGTCGTCGAGCGCCTCGTTGAGCCGCTCCTGGGTGGTGTGTATGCCGGTCACTCCCGTCAGTTGTCACTGCGAGCCACGATGCCGGCCATCTGGGCGATCGCGTTGAAACGCGGATCCCTTTTGGTGCCACCGGTGCTCGACCCTCAGGGTGGTACGCCGCGGCCGCCCTTCATCGGTCTGGCCGGTGGCGTGGGTCGGCTGGCCGAGCTGCTCGCGGAGGACGTGGGAGGACGCGGGGGAGTCATCGAGTCCGACACCATCGTGCGTGGCCTCGAGCGCACCGCAACCGGATGGGTGATTGTCAGCGGTCCGACGACTCAGCCACGTCGAATCGAAGCGGACGCCGTCGTCGTTGCCGTCCCACCACCTGCTGCAGCGCGACTTCTCGGATCCGTCGCTCCTGACGCGGCATCCGCCTTGGGAGAGGTCGAGATGGCCTCGGTCGCGATCATCACTCTGGCTGTCCCGGCGGCTGAGATCGCTTCGTGGGCGGGCTCCGGGTTCCTCGTGCCACCCGTCGACGGCCGGGCCATCAAGGCGAGCACCTTCAGCTCCAACAAGTGGGGGTGGCTGGCAGCGGAAGGTGACGACACGGCATACCTGCGGGCGTCTGTCGGGCGAGCGGGCGAGACCGCGAGCCTGCAGCGGGACGACAAGGAACTCGTCGCTCTCGCCGCTCGAGAGATCGCCGAAGCGCTGGGTGCGCCACCGCTCACGCTTGTTGACAGCCATGTCCAGCGGTGGGGTGGCGGACTGCCGCAATACACCGTCGGGCACCAGGCCCGCATCGCTCGAGTGGCCCGAGCCGTCTCAGAGGTGCCCGGTCTCGAGGTGGCCGGCGCGGCCTACCAGGGCATTGGTATTCCGGCCGTCATCGCCTCCGCTCATGCTGCCGCTGGGGCGATGGAGACCCACCTGAGGGCGATCGCGGGTGGCGCGGGAGAATGACGACATGAACACTCCGACCGGTCGTCCCCCCGCCAGCAAGCCCACCCCCGCGCGGATGCGCGAGATCAACGAGACGATCCGCTACACGATGTGGTCGGTGTTCGAGGTGACCGAGGGGATCGGTGACGCGGACCGAGCGGCGATGGTGGCCGAGGTCGAGGAGCTCGTCGCTGACCTCGAGTCGGGCGATGTCGTGGTGCGCGGGTTCTATGACGTGGCGGGGCTGCGTGGCGACGCCGACCTCATGGTGTGGTGGCACGCCGAGCGCATCGAGGACCTGCAGGACGCCTATCACCGGCTGCTGCGCACGGACTTCGGCGAACATTTGTCCTCGGTCTGGTCCAACGCGGCAGTGCACCGTCCGGCGGAGTTCAACAAGAGCCATGTTCCGGCGTTTCTCGCCGGTGAGGAGCCGCGCGCCTACGTCTGCGTCTACCCGTTCGTGCGGTCCTACGAGTGGTATCTCCTCGAGGACTCCGAGCGCCGCGACATGTTGCGCGAGCACGGCCAGATGGCCCGGGAGTTCCCCGATGTGCGCGCCAACACGATCTCGTCCTTCGCTCTCGGCGACTACGAGTGGATCCTCGCGTTCGAGGCCGACGAGTTGCACCGCATCGTTGACCTGATGCGTGACCTGCGTCCCTCGCGGGCCCGACTGCACGTGCGCGAAGAGGTGCCGTTTTTCACCGGTCCGAGGGTAGAGATCGCCCAGCTCATCAACGCCCAGCGCTGACCCATTCCCCTCCCCTTTTACGGGTAACCCGCGAAAGGGCTCCGGAGCAAGGGGACGGTCCTCTTGCTCAGGAACCCTTTCCCGGGTCCGGACGAGCCTGAGTCCTGTCGTCGGCGGTTGTCCACAGTCCTGGGTCGGCCGGATGGCTGTCCACAGATGCGGTAAATGCTCTTCCCAGCTCGGCTCGTCACCACGAACGTCGACGCATGGACAATGTCGAGCTCCTCAGGATCGCGCACGCCCAGCGCGGAATGTTCACGACGAAACAGGCGGCCGACACCGGCCTTGGCCGCAAGGGACGCAGGGATGCCGTGCGCTCGGGCACCGCACTCCATCCGAGTCGAGGCCTATATGCCGTGTCGTCACTTGTCGATGTCAGTCCCGTTTCGTGGCAGGGGCACCTGGCTGCTGGCGCTCAGCTGCTCTACGACGACGCGGCCTTGACTGGCGTGACTGCGGTGCTGAGTTATGACCTCCCCGTGTGGGGATGCCCTCTTGACACGTGTGAGGTGCTGCGGCCGATCCGGCGGCAGGTCGACTTCGTGCCCTTTCGTGTGCGACCGCGCCGAATGCCCGTCGTCGAGGGCCCCTGGGGGAACACCGTCCCCGTGGCAGAGGCGATCGTTCAGCTGACGATGGACCATGGCATCGTTCCGGGCGTCGTCACGGCTGATGCCGCGCTGCACCGCCGCCTCGTGACGCTCGAGGAACTCCAAGCTGCGGTCGACGCAGTTGCCGCCTGGTCACGGTCGCACCGGCCCCGCGCGATGATGACCCACGTCGACCCCAAGTGCGAGTCCGTGGCAGAGAGCCGAGCCCGCGTCGAGTTCGGCTCACACGGCATACACGTCGTGTCGCAAGTGGAGGTCCGAAGGTTCGATGGGTCACTTATTGGACGGGCTGATTTCGGCGTCGAGGGAACCAACATCCTGATCGAGGTGGATGGCAGGGTCAAGTACGCCGACGGCGACCCGACGATTCTGTGGCGCGAGAAGCGGCGCGAGGACGACATGCGTGCGCAGGGCAAGGTGTTCGTCCGGGTCACGTGGGCCGATCTGGAGCATCCTGGGCGGGCGTCGGCCAAGGTTCGGCGGGCCATGAATGCTGAAGCCGCCTGACTGCGGGCCGA
The DNA here is from genome assembly GCA_039917755.1 of Knoellia sp. Classification (GTDB taxonomy): domain Bacteria; phylum Actinomycetota; class Actinomycetes; order Actinomycetales; family Dermatophilaceae; genus Knoellia. Next base: position 10,955 of record JBDSIV010000156.1, read on the forward strand.
AACCGAACCCCGAAAGGGACTCCCGAACCAGGGAAATCCCTTGCTCAGGAGCCCTTTAGCGGGTCACCCGTAAAAGGGGAGGCGGGTGGTGGGGGTCAGGAGGGGGAGTCGGTGGTGGGGCGCAGGGTCATGGCGATGCTGTTCATGCAGAACCGCTGATCCGTCGGGGTGTCATAACCCTCGCCCTCGAAGACGTGGCCGAGGTGGCTGCCACAGGTGGCGCAACGCACTTCGGTGCGCGGGCGACCGGGGAGTGAGGCGTCCTCGAGGAGCTCGACCGAGTCACCGGCGAGCGGACTGTAGAAGGACGGCCAGCCGCAGTGGCTCTCGAACTTGGTCCCGGACGTGAAGAGCTCGGCGTTGCAGGCGCGACAGGAGTAGACGCCCTCGGTCTTGGTGTCGGTGTATTCACCGACCCCGGGGGCTTCGGTGCCCGCCCGGCGCAGGACGGCGTACTCCTGCGGGGTGAGCTCCGCCTTCCATTCCTCGTCGGACTTGGTCACGGCATACGTGCGGTTCGTGGACTCCATGTCTTGAGCAACCACGAGACCCCCGGAAACGTTCCCGGGGGTCTCGTGGTGTCAGAGCGTCAGCGGATCCGGACTGGGCTCAGCGTGGGCCGCGTCCCTTGACGTCGAGTCCAATGACCAGCGGGTCGTGGTCCGAGGACGCAAATGCCTTCGTGGTGTAGAAGTCGGTCACGTTGTAGTTGCGACGCGAGTACTGCATTGCCACCGACTCGTCGGCGTTGATGTCCCAGATCGCCGCACCGGTCACCATCTTGAGCGCCTTCGCGTTGGCGAAGCCGTGGTCGAGGGAGCCGAGGCGCCCATCGAACTGGTAACTCGCCGAGCCAGCATCGAACTTCTTGGCCAGGTCGGTGAAGCCAGCGGCTTCGATCTCGCGGATCGGGTCCTCCATGGTGTAGGCGTTGAAGTCCCCGACCAGGAAGACGGCCTCGTCCACGAACTGCGTGTTGGCCCACGCGCTCACGGCCCTGGCCTGCGCGATGCGGGAGGGGTTGGACCTGCCCTGACCGGTGCCGTCATCCTCGCCCGAGCCCTTGGACTTGAAGTGGTTGGCGACCACGACGAACGGCGAGCCCGAGTTCTTGGCCTTGAACTTCTGCGCCAGCGGGTAGCGGGCGTTGGCGAACGCCCCGTCGAGCAGGATCTGTGAAGAACTCAGAGCCTGGATCCGATCCTTGCGATAGATGAAGGCCGTCCGGATGACGTCCTCATTGCTCGCCGTCACTGTCGGCGACGGGGCGTAGGCCCACTGGCCGCCAGCCTCGTTGAGAGCCGTGACCAACGTGGCGAGGGCCTTGTCGCGCGGCTGCCCCGGCAGGTAGGAGATCGCCGAGGAGTTCTCGATCTCCTCGAGGGAGACGACGTCCGCAGTGAGGCCGTTGATGGCCGTGACGATCTTGGACTCTTGGTCCTTGAACGCCGAAGCTGTCCAGGCGCCACGGACCTCGCAGAAGTTCGTCGTCACCGGGATGCCATCGCGGTCGGCGAAGAACCGACAGTCCTTGTAGGAGTCCTCGGCCTGACCCAGGTCGGGGAAGTAGTTGAGCACATTGAACGTGGCGAGACGGATGTCCCCACCCACCGATGGGGCCTTCGACTCACGATCGTTCTCGGTCACCACCGGGTCATCGGCGTCGGTCGACCCGACGATCTGTCCGACCGGCTGGTAGTTCCACTGGAACCGGTAGTCCAAGATGACGGGCTTGGCGAACGTCACGTGGGATCCCGTGCGCATCGGCTCGGTTTGCGAGAGGTAGGGCAGCGCGGAATCCTGAGCGACCGCAATGCGGACGTAGTCCCAGCTCGAGCCGTCGTCGAGGGTGATGTACTTCTTGAGGTTCCCCGCCTCGTA
>JBDSIV010000157.1:0-3996 GCA_039917755.1 Knoellia sp.
TCGAAACGACAACTCCCCAACCCACAAAAGGCCAGGTCACCATCACCTCGAAACGAGGTTAATTGGCATCGATTTTTGACACGCTGTTGAGTTCTCAAGATTCGCACGCACACCATCACCCAACCCATCACGGGCCAAACTCAGGGGCAACTTCACCAAACTACCCGCGGCCACACTTGGAAGTCAAAACCCAGAACCACTCCAAAAGAGTGACCGGACCAGACTCGCTTGGATCTTCGCGGGGTGTTCACCCTAGCAGCCTCTCGGCCCCTTCCCAAACCCGCTGTTGCCAGCGACCTGGGCGGTGAAACTTCCCAAACTGCGACGCCCGTGGGTGTCGCACCGTCAACGACGTTGCCGTCATGTCGAGCTGTTGGGGTCTGCCCCGGGACCGGCCTACGTCGTGCTTGGCACAAGGCCTCACACCGTGGTGTCCGTTCCTCCCTGTCGGGCTGACATCGAGAACAGTAGAGGACGTTCTGCCCCAACACCAAATCGGGCGCTCTGATTCGTCGACGACACCACACGGCATACCGAATTCCGTTGTCCTGCACCGCCGTGCGCCCGGTTGCGCTCTGGGGGGCAGCACCATGGTGAGATTCCCGTGGTGCATGGCGTCAACCTTGAGCTCGCTCACGGCGGGAAGCTCGGGTGGCCGGTGGGTCCGGCCCGGGCAGGTCCATGCTCGCGCTCGCACTGCTGCGCCTCCTGCCACGACCGCTACCGTCACCGGCCGCGTCTTTTTCTCTGGACGCAACGCACGTGCACCGGCCCGCTCGACGGGCAGACCGGCCTGGCCCGCACAAGAGGACGGCGACGGTGTAGGTCCCCTCCACTCCACCATCATTGGAGCCAGAATCCGCCTCGGCGGGAGCACGATGGTCTGCGTCCATCGAGTGGTTGCTCGGGGTGCGGCACCCAAACCCCCATTGGCAGGGATCTCGGTACGCACCTGTTGCGCCATCCATCGGCCCCGACGGCATGCGCAATACGTTGGTAGTTCCGAGGGAGCGCGCAAGAAGGCGAACAGGGGGTTCAGAGGCGCTCGCGCAACCAGGCAAAGTCGGCCTGGTGCTCCTGCGCCCCACCCGGGGTCTCGCACACCACCGGCGCACCTGCCGAACGCACCACCCCGGCGAGCAGGTCGGCGTCGATCTGGCCAGCACCGAAGTTGGCGTGGCGGTCAGCCCCGGAGTCGAACGTGTCCCGACTGTCGTTGCAGTGCACGAGGTCGATGCGTCCGGTGATGGCGAGGATGTCATCGACCACCGTGTCCAGCTTGTTGCCGCCGGCATGGGCATGGCAGGTATCGAGGCAGAACCCGACCTGGTCGGCCTGCGAGGCGGAGCCGATGGCATCCCAGACGTGGGCGATGCGCTCGAGGTATCGGGCCATCGCGTTCTCGCCACCTGCCGTGTTCTCGAGGAGCAGCGGCAACTTGAGGTCGGTGGCCTCGATCGCCTTGCGCCAGTTGTCGAAGCCCACGGCTGGGTCGTCGCCCTTGCCGACATGACCGCCGTGGACGATGAGGCCCTTGGCGCCGATCTCGGCGGCAGCGTCGAGGTGCTGCTGGAGCAGCTTGCGCGACGGGATACGAATCCGGTTGTTCGTCGTCGCGACATTGATGATGTAGGGCGCGTGGACATACAACGCCACCCCAGCCGCCTCGGCGTCCGCGCGCAGACCGGCTGCTCCCCCGGCATACCGAATCTCTGGTCCTTTGTAGCTCTGGGGGTCGCCGAGGAAGAACTGGACCAGCGTCGTGCCGCGCGCGACGGCCTCGGCGAGTGGGTCGGTCTGGTCGACGTGGGCACCAATGGTGAGGCTCATGCACGCCAGTCTAGGAACGAGCGGTGTCAGTCCCCGCGAGGACGACCGGCCGTTGCGTCGTGAGCGGCTCGAACTCCAACGTCCCGTCGTCGACGTTGCGCGGTGACATGAGCCGGAGGTCGTGGAAGTAGTTCTGGCGCACCGTCCACGGCTTGGTCGTGCCCTGCTTGGGCAGGAGGTGTCGCGAGCGCTCGACATAGCCCGAGGAGAGTTCGAACGGCGGTGTCCCGTCAACGATATCCGGGTCCAGGCGAGGTGTGGCCGTGGCCGAACCCGTCGCCGTCATCTGGGACAACACAGCGCACACGAACCGCGATGTGAGATCGGCGCGCAAGGTCCATGAGTTGTTGGTGTAGCCCAGGCACACCGCAAGGTTGGGCACTCCCCCGAACATCGCCCCTTTGTAGAAGTAGCGCTCGTGGGGGGCGAACGGGGTGCCGTCCAGGGTGAAGGCGATGCCGCCGGCGACCTCGATCCGCAGCCCGGTCGCCGTGATGATCGCGTCGGCCTCGACCTCGGTCCCGCTCGCGAGCCGGATGCCGGTTTGGGTGAACTCCGCGACGGTGTCGGTGACAACTGAGGCCGACCCGTCGGCGACCGCGGCAAGGAAGTCACCGTCGGGAACCACGCAGAGCCGCTGGTCCCACGGGTCATAACTCGGGGTGAAGTGCTCACGCACAGCCTCGGACCCAACGATCCGGCGGTTGAGCGCGGCGATGCCCTTGCGGACGACCCCGGGGAAATGTTGCGCCGCCTCATAGAGGCCGACATTCTGGACGACGTTCTTGGCGCGGATCACGCGGTGCGCCGCGCTCGCGGGCAGGACTCGGCGCAACCCGCTGCCGACAACATCCTTGCTTGGCAACGGCAGGATGTAGGTGGGACTGCGCTGCAACATCGTCACGTGCTCCGCCCCCTGCGCCGCGAGCGCCGGCACCAGGGTCACGGCCGTTGCTCCCGAACCGATGACGACGATGCGCTTGCCCTCGGCAGTGAACTTCTGGGGCCAGAACTGCGGGTGGATGATCGGCCCGTCAAACGCGGCCCGACCAGGGAAGTCGACAACGTGCCCCGTGTCGTAGGAGAAGTAGCCGGTGCAGATGTAGAGGAACGACGCGGTGTGCTCGATGAGCCCCTCGACTGTCTCGGCCTTCACCGTCCAGCGGCCCGTGCCCGACGAGAACCCTGCCGCGATCACCCGCTGGTCGTAGTGGATCCGGTCCTCGACCCCGAAATCGCGGGCGGTCTCACGGATGTAGTCGCGGATGGACTCACCGGAAGCCAGCACATCGGTTCCTGTCCAGGGGCGGAAGGGATAGCTGAACGTGAAGATGTCCGAGTCCGACCGGATTCCGGGGTACCGGAAAAGATCCCAGGTCCCGCCACTGGATTCGCGCGACTCAAGGATCGCAAAGGAGCGCTCCGGAGTGAGCTGGGTGAGCCGGCAGGCCGCGCCGACGCCGGAGAGGCCAGCGCCGACGATGAGGACGTCGACATGGAGGCTCTTCATCGAGTCAACTCCCGGATGGGTGGCGAAGTGAGCCCCCATGAGACCACGGAAGGACATGTCCCCGTGCCGTGGCACCATGAGGCCTCCATCACGACTCCAAGCATGAGGACTGCGCGTGCTTCTTTTCGCTGCCCTTGCCCTGGTGCTCGTAGGGCTCCTCACCTTCTGGTTGCACCGGCGACTTGTCGCGGCGCCGGGTTGGTCGACGCGGTGGCGGTATGCCGGGAGCGCGGCTCTTGTGGCTCTGACCGTTCTTGCCGTGGTCGCCGCTGCAGGCGGCCTGCGTTGGGGCACCGCTGATGACACCCGCCCATTCGCGTGGGTGGGCCTGACCTGGCTCGTGGTGGCGCTCTATCTCGTCCTGGTCATTGCCGTGGGGCAACTGGTGGCCGTGGTTCTGTGGCTCGTCACCGCTCGGGAGCACCGGTCCACGGTGCTGCGGTCGTTCAACCGAGCCACCGTCCTCGTGGCACTGGCAGCGGCACTGGGCACGACGGCATACGGCGTCGTGTCGGCAGCCAACCCCACAATCACGCGAACCACGCACGCCTCGACCGCGCTGCCGCAGGCCTTCGACGGCACCACCGTCGCGCTCGTCACCGACCTCCACGCCGGGATCGTGCACGGATCGAACTTCGCCCAGAAGGTCGTCGACC
>JBDSIV010000158.1:0-25170 GCA_039917755.1 Knoellia sp.
AGCCGCCCGCGCCGTAGTTGAGCGAGCCGAGGACGCGTGAGGGCGCGAGGCCGCACATCTCGGTGAACGTCGAGACCCCGATGCCGAGCTGGACAGAATCACCCGAGTCGCGCCGCTGCCTCTGCTCGGCCCGAAGCTCGTCGTAGCCGAAGAGCTCCTTCGCCTTGGCCGTTGCGGCTTCGTAGTTGCCGGAGTCGTACGTCATTCCGGCCACGCTCGTGAACGGGAACTCCTCGTGGGTGATCCAGTTCTTCTCTCGGATCTCGAGGGGGTCGACGCCGACCTCGGCCGCCAGCTCGTCCATGATCCGCTCGATGGCGAAGGTGGCCTCGGGTCGCCCTGCGCCTCGGTAGGCATCCACCCAGGTCTTGTTTGTGTAGAGGTTCGTCGTGTTGAAGCGGTAGGCCGGGAACTTGTAGATGGAGTTGTACATCCACGCGCCGAGCACCGGAATACCGCCGCCGATGAGCGCGGCATAGGCGCCGAGGTCGGCGAGCAGCTCGACCTTGAGCCCCGTGACCGTTCCGTCCTTCTCCGCACTCAGCGTGAGCTTCTGCCACTGGTCACGGCCGTGGTGACCGGAGACCATCGTCTCCGAGCGGGTCTCGGTGTACTTGCAGGGACGACCAAGCTTGCGCGCCACGGCGAGCGTGACGAACTCCTCGGGCGTGGTCTGCAGCTTGCCGCCGAAGCCGCCGCCGACATCGGGGGCAATGACACGGATCTTGGACTCGGGCAGCCCCGTCGTGGCGGCGATGCCGAACCTCACGATGTGCGGGACCTGCGTGGACGTCCACATCGTGACCTGCTCACCGGTCGGGTCCACGACCGTGGACCGCGGCTCCATGAATGCGGGGATGAGGCGTTGTTGGCGGTACTCACGCTCAAGAACGATCCCGCCCTCGCGGGCCTTGGCGATCGCCTCGTCGACGTCCTCGCCGGTGCCGCCCTCCTTGGAGTCGAGCTGCCAGAAGGCGGACCTGTTCGTGCCGAGCGCGGGGTGCGCGAGGACCGAGTCCGTCGCTGCCTCCTTGAGATCGAGGACCGCAGGGAGCTCGTCGTAGTCGACGTCCACCAACTCGGCCGCATCGCGCGCCTCGGCGGCGGTGCGGGCAGCCACGACAGCGACGATCTCGCCTGCGTGCGCGACGTGCTCGAGGACCATCGGTAGGTGATCCGGGGTCTTCTGCTCGGCCGAGAGGGGCCACGCAGTGATGTTGAGTCCCTGGATGTCGGCGATGTCCGCGCCGACAAAGACCGCCATGACGCCGGAAGCGGAGCGCGCCTCCTCGGTGTCGATGTTCGAGATCGTGGCGTGGGCCAGCGGACTGCGGACCATCGCGAGGTGCAGCATCCCGGCCAGCTGAATGTTGTCGGTCCACTTCGTGCGTCCGGTGATGAGCCGCTGGTCCTCCTTGCGGCGCCGGGCGCGCCCGATCTCGGGGGACGTGGCCTCGGGGCGGTCGTCGACGGCGGTCATGACTGCGCACCCGCCGTCGCGCTCTCAGGTGTCTCCGCAGGGGCGGCTTGGCCAGCCGCCTGCTGCACGGCCTTGACGATGTTGTGGTAGCCGGTGCACCGGCAGAGGTTGCCCTCGAGGCCGACCCTGATCTCCTCCTCGGAGGGGTTGGGGTTCTCGTTCAGCACGTCGATGGCCTGCATGATCATCCCCGGTGTGCAGTAGCCGCACTGGAGGGCGTGACACTCGTGGAACGCCTTCTGCATCGGATGGAGCTCGCCATGTGCAGCGAGCCCCTCGATGGTCGTGACGTCGTGACCGTCGGCCTGGACGGCCAGCACGTTGCAGGACTTCACGCTGCGTCCGTCGAGGTGCACGGTGCACGCACCACAGTTGCTCGTATCGCACCCGATGACCGTCCCGGTCTTGCCCACCGCTTCTCGGAGGTAGTGCACGAGGAGCATGCGCGGCTCCACCTCGTCGCTGTAGGAGGTGCCGTCGACCGTGACCGTGATCCGAGTCATCTTTGACCCTTCGCCGTGGGCGGATGGTGCAGGTCCTTGGATCCTGTCTCGTTCCAACGCGTCTGACAAGCGTTCGGCAAAATTGCCGACCGATCAGGAGTGGATTGGTCCTCCACGCGTCGCGAGCCGATCACCACGACCGCCCCAGCGCAGGGCGATGATCTCGGCGGCCACGGACACGGCCGTCTCCTGAGGAGTGCGAGCACCGAGGTCCAGACCAATCGGTGACGACAACCGCTCGAGCTCGAGATCGGTCAGTCCCGCCTCCCGCAACCGGTCCATCCGGTCGTCGTGGGTGCGTCGTGACCCCATGGCTCCGACATAGGCGACCTCAGGCAGGCGAAGGGCCACTTCGAGGAGCGGCACGTCGAACTTGGGATCATGGGTGAGCACGCACAGGACGCTCCGGCCATCGATGCGTCCAGCGACCACTTCGTCGCGCAGATAGTTGTGCGGCCACGCGACGACCACCTCATCGGCGGCAGGCAGTCGCGCTGGAGTCGCGAAGACCGGGCGGGCATCGCACACCGTGACGGCATAGCCCAGGAAGTGGCCCACCTCGGCGACTGCTGCGGCAAAGTCGATGGCACCGAAGACGATCATCCGCGGCTTCGGCGCGTGTGTGGCGACAAAAACCCGCATGCCCTCTCCCCGTCGCTCACCGTCCGGGCCGTAGGTGAGCGTTTCGGTGGTGCCCGCGGCGAGAGCCCCTCGGGTGTCATCGGTGACGGCCGCGTTGGCACGATCGCTGCCGAGCGCCCCTGTCTCGGAGTCTGGCCGCACCACGAGGCGTCGGCCGACCCAAGCCGGATCGGGGTGCGCGATGACGGTGGCGACGGCGACCGGGCGTCCGGCCTCGATGTCGTCGGCAACCGATCCCAACTCGGGGAAGCTCTCTTGGTCGACCCTTTCGACAAAGACGTCGAGCTGTCCACCGCACGTCAGACCGACGGAGTATGCCGTGTCATCCGACACGCCGTAGTGCGCGAGTTCCGGTGTGGCAGAACCAAGAACGCCCTGGCCAAGCTCATAGACCGCGCCCTCGACGCATCCCCCGGACACGGATCCGACCACCGTGTCATCGGGTCCGACGAGCATCGAGGCTCCCGCTGGACGGGGAGACGAGTTGAACGTCTCGACCACTGTCGCCAGGGCCACCGGCTCCCCAGCCGCCCACCAGTCGCGCAGCTCAGTGAGCACCTCACGCATGCTCAACCACCTCCAACAGCTCAGCAAAGGCAGCCATCGAGTGACCGGCCACAAACGAGTCAACGTAGGGAAGGGCAGCAACTATGCCCTGCTGCACAGGTTGGTAGGCCGGGTGGCCCCGGTGCGGGTTGGCCCAGACAACATGATGCGCCAACGAGTGGAGCCGACGCATCTGTTCGGCGAGCGCCTCCGGATCGTCTCGCTCCCAGCCGTCGCTGACGAGGACCACGACCGCTCCACGGGCCATCCCACGGCGACCCCAGAGATCGAGGAAGGCCTTGAGCCCCTGGGCCAGCCGAGTGCCACCCGACCAGTCGGGGATGGTGTTGCCGGCCGAGACCAGAGCCCGGTCGGGGTCGAGCTGCTGAAGCGCCGAGGTGACGTGGGTGAGGCGGGTACCGATGGTGAAGACCTCGACCTGTCCCGCGCCACGGCACCACACGTGGGCGAGGCGCAGCAGGGCATCGGCATAGGCGCTCATCGACCCGGAGACGTCGAGCAGCAACACCACCCGGCGAGGACGTTCTGAGCGTTGCTGCCAACGGATCATCCCCGGCTCGCCCTGCCGACGGAGCATGTCGCGCATGGTGCGGCGAGCATCGACTCGTCCCCGACGGGCGGTGGTCATCCTGCTCGTGCGACGGCGTGGTGGCTGCGGTCGCAGTGTCGAGAACATCCGCGTCATCGCCTCCCGCTCACGAGCTGACATCGAGGCAATGTCCCTGCGCCGCAACACCTCCGTAGCGCTCGCCCGAGCCCGGACGTCGTCGCTCTCAGAGTCCTCGCTCGAGTCGCCGCTCGCCTCGTCGTCGCGCAGATCCGCGACGGTGGAAGGAGGACGGTTCGGTGCGCGTCGCGCTGCCGTCGGTCGCTGCGCGCCGAACCACGCCGCATACACGAGGTCAAAACGTGCGAGATCGGACGGTGAGCCGCACAGCGTTGCCCGCCCCGCGGCATACACCCCTGTCTGGTCCTCCAGACCCACGGTGGCGACCGCCGTCAGGTAGGTGCGCTCCCGATCGGCAGTGACGGCCACCCCGGCGGCACGAAGGGCCCGGGCGAACCCAAGCAGGATCTCCTCAGGCGGCCGAGGGGCGGTCACCGGGCGAGGAGCCGATCGAGGGCCGCGCGGACACGGTCGGAGTCCTCGCGGTACTTCACGGCGACACCCAGCGATGCCGCTGCGGACGCGGTGTCGAGCTCACGCACGCCGAGTTCGTGCAGTGCCCTGGCCCAATCGAGCGTCTCGGCAACTCCCGGCGGCTTGAGCAGCTCGGGATCGACCCGGATGCCCTGGACGGCCCGGACCACCTGCTCGGCCAGCGCCTCGGGGACCTCCGGCGCTCGGGAGCGCACGATCGCCAGTTCGCGCTCGAGAGAGGGGTGCTCGAGCCAGTGATAGAGGCAACGACGCTTGAGCGCGTCGTGCACCTCGCGCGTGCGGTTGGACGTGAGCACCACGAGAGGTGGCGTGGAGGCGCTCACCGTGCCGAGTTCGGGAATGCTCACCTGCCACGTCGACAACACCTCGAGCAGGAACGCCTCGAACTCGTCATCGGCCCGATCGATCTCGTCGATGAGCAACACCGCCGGCGCCTCGCGCAGGGCCCGCAGGATCGGCCGAGCGAGGAGGAAACGTTCATGGAAGAGGTCGGACTCGACGTCATCGAGAGACGCGGCACCGTCGACGGCCTCGACCGCCCGCAGGTGCAGGATCTGGCGAGGGAAGTCCCAGTCATAGAGTGCTTGGCTGGCATCGATGCCCTCGTGGCACTGGAGTCGGATGAGCGGGACACCCACCGCCTCCGCGAGCGCCTCGGCAAGGGCCGTCTTGCCGGTGCCTGGCTCACCCTCCAGCAGGAGAGGTCGGGACAGACGCATCGCCAGCCAGGTGATGGTTGCGAGCTCGTCGTTGACGAGGTAGCCCGTGTCCTCGAGTGCGGCCCGCAGCTCGGCGGTGGTGGCGGAGGCGACGTTCATACCGAGCATCGTCACACGCGCGCGCTCAGAAGGGGATGACCTCGGGTGGTCGGGGTGGTCTGGGCGGGACGTCGACGAGGATCTGACCACAGGGCCCGGCGCCACGCTCGAGGGTGAAGTCGAGGTCGACGCGTGACGGTGGGCCGCCGTAGGTGTTGCCGTCGATGTCGAACCAGACCGGGTGGGCACGAGGTCGGGCGTTGTCGATGCCGCCGAGGAGGTCGATGAGCTGCTCCTCGAAGGCCCTCGGGATCTCGCCGGCGGCGCGCGAACGGGTGCCGTGATCGCGACGAGTGGCTCCGGCGGTGATGAGGTGGAGGTGATCCACGGGCCACGTGGTGCGGGTCAGCCCGGTGGGGTCGGTCCAGATCACGGTGCCGTCCGGGTCGAGCCTCACAGTCCATCCGTCGCGTTGCTTGATGCGGTGGTGACGCCGGCACAGACACATGAGATTCGTCGGGGCGGTTGGGCCGGCCGGCCAGGGTCGGACGTGGTCGAGGTCGCACTGTCGTGCGGGCGTGGAACAGCCGGGGAAGCGGCAGGACCCGTCACGCAACCGGATGAAACGAGCCATCGGGTCGGGCACCCGGTAGGACTCACTGAAGTCCACGACCTCGTCGGCGACACGGGCATCAGTGGGACTGGACCCTGCATGGCTTCTCACGTGGTCTGTGGCTCGCTCCCGCGCGCGGTGAATACGCCGGGCTTGTGCTTGACCGCGGGCGAATGCCGCGGGGACGTCACCGTGCACGAGGCCACCGGTGACGGTGTTACAGGCCAGCTCACGCTCCGGGGCGGAGGTGCCCGCGTCATCGATCCAATCGCGACGCACGAAGGTCCTCCCGGGTCCCCCGAGTCCACCGACCTCGACGAGGTCTTCGGCTGCGCACTCGGAGGACCCGGCGGACGCAGACCTGGCGGATGCGGACCCGGCGGACGCGGACCCTGCAGCCGCTGGATCGCTGGATGGGTGCTGGTCTTGGGAGGGAGTGGTGCTGGTGTCCTCGGTGTCCACTGCGGCGCGGGTGGCGTGGACGACGACCTTGACATCGCAGTGTCCGAGGATGAGTTCCATCATGGCGTCCGCACGAGCCAACTCGAGACTGTCGGCCTGCCTGTCGCGCACCAGTTGGCGGGCTCGTTCGGTGACGGCAGTCCAAGCACTTCGGGCCTGTTCGACCCTGAAGTCTCCACGCCAGTGGTCGGCGCCGTGAGTGCCGGTGCGACGGGTCAGGCCGCGACGGGCGCGTTCGTCCTCGGCGTGGGCGGTGACAGCGTCGGGATCGACCTGGGCGGCGACTCGGGTCAGCAGCCGGCGCAACGGGCCAACGGTCAATTGTGCCCACACCTCGCTGACTTGGTCGACGACTTCGGCGGCGGATTCGGGGCTGAGGAACTCGGTTTCTTCGGTGACGGCGCCGGCGCGCTGCTCGTCAAGGTCGCCGCACGCCATGGCGTCGACGACGGCCGGGGCGCGGGTCAACTGCTGGATTGCGCTCTCCACTCTCCGCGTCGCGACATGCACGGACACCCCTAGCCGGGGCGCAGCCAACTCGGGCGCATCGAGGCGTTGGTGTCCGATCTCGTGGTGAACCTCTGCGGTGGTGCCGTCTTCGAGCAGGCACGGTTCGCGAGCTGCCAGATGCGCCAGAGCCACGGCTTGGCGCGCCGACGCGGCATCCTTCTCACGTTGGGCAAGCTCGATGACGTCGAGCAATTCGTCGGATCCGAGCGTGTCAGCGCACACGCGCAACGCGGCATACCGGCCCTCAAGGGCTGCGGTCGCGGCGCTGGATTCCATGGCTCAACGCTATCGAACAGGAGTTCGGAAGTCAAGCATTTTGGACTACTCTATCGGCTGAATTCCGAACTGGCACAACATGATTCGACGCTCGGGCATCCTGAGAGGACCGGGTGTCAACCCGTTGATACTGACGCTATCCGCGGCCACCGACAGGAGTGCTGCGGAGACCTCGAGCGGTCGCGATTCAGACGTCCCCAGGTCGGTCGATGTCTCGGCCGGTGGCGAGGTCACCGCACTCCACGAGACGTGGCACGTGGCTGTCGAAGTAGGCGCGTGCGCCACGGTCACCGACAGCCTGGTTCGCCACGAGCTCCCAGTGCTCGCGCCCGAGGAGCACGGGGTGACCGGCTCGGCCGTGGAACGACGCGCGGGCGAGCACTGAGTCGAGATCGCCGTCGAGACCCCCGTCGACACCACCCTCGACGGACGCCAATACACGTGAGTGCACGTCAGCGCCCACGTCGGGCAGGTCCACGAGCATGAGCAGGGCGGCCCGGACGGCCGTGGCCTCGAGTGCTTCCAAGCCGCACCGCAACGAAGCGCCCATCCCCTCACCCCAGTCTGGTGCTTCGACGACGACCCCACCGGCTTTCTCGGCCCGGGCCGTGACCTGAGGCGCTGCCGAGCCGACAACGACGATGACCTCGGTCAGCCCCGCGTCCTGCAACCGGCCGATCGCCAGCTCGACCAGGGAGGGACCAGTCGGCGAGAGCCGGAGCAGCCCTTTGGGTCCCCCCATGCGCCGCCCCGCTCCCGCCGCAAGAACCAGTCCAGCGACCCCACCGTCAGCCATTGGCCCACTGTGCCACGCCGGCCTGCTCAGCGGGAGCCGATCTCCCAGAGTGTGGTCGTCCGGAAAACCTCGGTGTCAGGGAGAGTGGAACCATGAGCATCACGACGAGAGCTGCCGTCCTGCGTCACGCCACCGACGTCCACCCGTTCACCGAGTCGATGCCGCTGAGCATCGAAGAGGTGACGCTCGACGGACCGGGGCCTGGCGAGGTGCTCGTGCGGATCATCGCCGCGGGGCTGTGCCACTCCGACCTCTCCGTCGTCAATGGCGACCGCCCACGCCCGCTGCCCATGGTCCTCGGGCACGAGGCCGCCGGCATCGTCGAGGAGGTGGGGTCCGGGGTCACTGACGTGGCTGTGGGTGACCGGGTCGTCTGCTCGTACGTCCCCTCGTGCGGCACCTGCGCCAACTGCGCGGGCGGACAACCCGTGCGCTGCGCCGAGGCCCAGGCCGCCAACCGCGAGGCGCGCCTCGTCACCGGTCGCCGACCGTTCCGCGACGCCTCCGGCGCCGAGCTGCACCACCACCTCGGCGTCTCGGCCTTTTGCGAGCTCACCGTCGTTTCACCACGATCACTTGTCCGCGTGCCAGACGGGGTCCCGCTCGAGACTGCGGCCATCTTCGGGTGCGCAGTTCTCACGGGTGCCGGAGCCGTCCTCAACACTGCGGTCGTGCGCCCCGGCGAGGCCGTGGCCGTGATCGGCCTGGGTGGCGTGGGCATCTCCGCGGTCATGGCGGCCGTGCTCGCCGGCGCCCATCCCGTCATCGCCGTCGACACCGTGCCCGCCAAGCTCGCCGCAGCCAAGGAGGTGGGCGCCACCCACGGCGTCCTCGCCGGTGACGACGCCGTCGAGCAGATCCGCGACCTCACCGGCGGAGGTGTCGCTGTGGCGATCGAAGCCGCGGGGCACCCGGCGGCTCTCTCCACGGCATACGCCGCAACGCAGGTGGGCGGACGTGTCGTCATCACGGGACTCCCCCACCCCCGCCACCAGATCTCCGTGCCGATCGCCTCGCTCGTGAGCGAGGAGAAGTCGATCCTCGGCTCCTACATGGGCTCCTCGGTCCCCCGTCGCGACCTGCCGCGACTCTTTGACTTGTATGCCGCGGGGTTGCTTCGCGCTGATGCGCTCGTCACCTCGCGCTCGGTGCCGCTCGACGACCTCAACCTCGCCCTGGACCGGCTGCATGCGGGAACCGAGGTCCGTCAGATCATCACGCCGGGACGGCTCTGAGCGCGCTCTCTGTGCGGTCTAGGCGCGACCCATGACGAACGCAGTCATGAACCCCACGGTCGCGGCCAGACCTGCATACAAGTGCGTGCGTTCGAACGCCTCCGGGATCATCGTGTCGGCGACCATGGCCAGGATGGCTCCGGCCGCGAGCGCCGTGATCGCAGCGATGGTCTCGGGGGCTGCTCCTTGGAGCAGCAGAACCCCCAGCAGACCGGCCAGCCCGGAGGCGACAGCGATCGCGACCCAGACCCCGAACACGTAGCGGGCACTGCGCTTCGAGGCCTTCATCCCCGCCGCACTGGACAGCCCCTCGGGGAGGTTGGACAAGAAGATCGCGGCGAAGACGGGGATCCCCACGCCGCCACCCCCGAGCAGGCTCAGCCCCAGAACGATGGACTCGGGGATGCCGTCGAGCAGGGCACCGATGGCGATGGCCGATCCACTGCCCGGCGTCTCCTCCTCGGAACCCTGCTGCTCCCCCGATCGCTTGCGGTGCTGGGCGCCACGGCGCGCGAGCAGCACGTTGGCGGCGACATAGATGCCGGCGCCACCCAAGAAGCCGATTGCGGTCGGAAGCAGGCCTCCCTTGGTCTCTGCCTCGTCCACGAGGTCAAAGGACAGGGCAGAGATCAGCACCCCTGCACCGAAGGCCATCACCACCGCGACCACCCGCTGTGGCACCTTGACGAACCATGCGATGCCGGCGCCGAGCACCAGAGCCCCGCCTGCGAGTAGTCCCCACAATCCTGCTTGCGCCCACACCGGCATACGAGTCGTCCTCTCCCTGTTGGCTCAGTTCCATCGTGCCAGCGAAACGCAGGCGAACACGGCATGACGAAGGCCCTTGTCCGGCATACCGGTCAAGGGCCTTCGTGCACTGGTGGCGGGTGAAGGATTCGAACCTTCGAAGCTTTCGCGATGGATTTACAGTCCACTCCCATTGGCCGCTCGGGCAACCCGCCGTGCGCGTGGAAGGATAGCAAGCCAGACACCCAACAACGAAACCGCGCCCCAGAACCAGCCTGACCGGCGCCCGATCGAGGAGGACCCGTGGCCGACAGCTCCATGGACATCGTCAGCAACTTCGACAAGCAGGAGGTGGCCAACGCGGTTACTGCAGCGGCCAAGGAGGTCGCCAACCGCTACGACTTCAAGAACGTCGGCGCCTCGGTCGAGCTCTCCGGTGAGTCCATCGCGATGCAGGCCAACTCCGAGGAGCGCGTCCTCGCTGTCCTCGACGTCCTGCAGACCTGGCTGGTCAAGCGCAAGGTCTCGCTCAAGCACCTCGACGTCCCCGAGGCCGGTCCGCGCCTGTCCGGCAAGGAATACAAGCTCGACGTGGCGCTCAAGCAGGGCATCTCGCAGGAGAACGCCAAGAAGGTCAACAAGCTCATCCGCGACGAAGGCCCCAAGGGCGTGAAGTCGCAGATCCAGGGCGATGAGCGTCGGGTGTCCAGCAAGTCGCGCGACGACCTCCAGGCGGTGCAGCGCATGCTCACCGCTGCTGACCTCGACGTCGCCTTGCAGTTCACGAACTATCGCTGACCCCAACGCTTTTCAATTCAGCCGCCATGCGACGTATGCCGCCGCCCCCACCTTCGTGGGGCACGGCGGCATACGTCGTTCTCGGGTCGTGCAACGAAGATCATCGCAACCGGAAGGTGATCTCCTTGTGCTCGCCCTCGCCCAGGGTGAGGGCCGTCTGACCGGACTCGCGGGTGACGCCGTCGTACCAGTAGACCTCTCCCGTCTCGCCATCCTCAAGGGTCAGGGTGAAGCCTCCTGCAGGGAGGGCACCCGGGCCGTAGACAGCGCCACCTGCGTTGTCGAAGTCGCCGATGTAGTCGCCGGCCGCGTTGTAGATGAAGCCCGTGAGGTAGCGAGCGTCCGGCTGCCCGTCGGCACCCACAACGGTGATGGCGAGGCTCGATGCGGGAGCCAGCTGGGCATTGAACGCCGTGGACTTCAGGGCCTTGACGCGCAATGGCGTTGCATCCTCGCTCGTCAGACCGTTCCCGGACCACTCCGGCGCAAAGGAGTGCTCGTAGGACGTGTACACAAAGGCCGCGTGCTCACCCGGCGGCACACCATGGATCGTGTAGCGGCCGTTCTCATCCGTCTGTGCTGTGTGCGGGCCTTCGCCGGGGCCGATGCGCCCTGGATAGCCGAAGTCCAGTCGAACCCACGCGCCGGCGACGGGTTCACCCGTGGGTCCGGTGATGACGCCGGTGACCGAGCCACCGGGCATCATCTGGACGTTGCGGACGGTCTTGGTCGTCGCCGAACCGACCGCGATCAACGTCGCGGCCTTCTGGGAGGTGGCCTTGAACGCCCACGTTGTCGCATAGGTCCGCGGCTCGGAGTAGGCGTCGAACGACAGGGCGTAGCTCCCGGCGCGCAGTCCCTTGAGCTTCCACTGCCCGTCGCTCCCGGAGCACTCGCTCACAGCCCCGTGGACGTACGCACCGGCGTGGCCGACGTACGCGTTTGGGCAGGCGTCCTGGATGGGCGCGCCACTCTTGGCGTCGACGGCTCGACCAGAGATGACGGACCCGACAGCGAGGGAGGCGTCCACGACGGCGGGCGCCTCGCGGCTCGCCTCGAAAGCTGTCGCATCACCGAATTCGGCGGCGTCGCCCGAGAACTCTCCGACGTGGTTGCCCTGGGCGTCGGTGAATTCGGCCACGTAGGAGCCGGGCTCGCTGAGCTCCACCTCGTAACGTCCGTCGGGACCGGCGCAGCCCTCACCGGCCCACCAGGCATCGTCGCGAATGGCTGCCGCCTGAAGGATGACGGCGCAGGCGCCTTCGATGGGCTCACCGGTCGCATCGCTGACAATCCTGCCGCTCACCTTCGCAGCTGCGAGGAACTGGTCGTCCACCCGGGTGGTTGAGTCAGCCGTCACCGTGAAGCGCGTGGCGGCGTCGGCAGAGATCTGGCCGACGGCGTACTGGTGGGCCATGCCGTCCCGATACTCGACGATGTAGTCGCCGGGGGCGATCGGGACCCACCACTCGGCCTCACCCGCCGGAGGCCCCGCATGGACGCCGGCCCACGCGACGGGCGTCTGGTCGTCGGCGCGAAGCACTGTGACGGAGGCCCCCTCCGCCGGCGAACCGTCGGGACGGGTCAGGGTACCGCCGATGGTGCCCCCCACCTGCAGCCCCGTGTCCACGATGGCCGGCGCGATCACAGTGGCCGCGTCGTCGAACGTGGCCTCATCCTGGGCCCACTCGCTGAGGTGATGGCCGTCGTAGGCAGCGACCTCGATCTTGTAGGCCATACCGGCCTCGACATCGATGGACCACGTACCGGTGTCGTCCGAGCACGTGTTCCCGACGTAGTTGTCGTCGGTGTCATAGATGGTGACGCAGCCACCGACAGGCTCGCCGGTGCTGTCCGACGTGATCGTGCCGGACAGTGTTGCCGACTCGGCGTGTGCGGGCGCCGACAATAGTCCAATGGTGAGGAGCGCTGTCAGCACGACAGCCCCCAACCGCATGATGAATGAACGCATGAGCGCGTGTGCCTCTCCCCGACGTGGCGCTCCCCATGAGACGCCGGGGCGAAACGTAGCAGTCAGGGGGTGGCTCCGGAAAGGGTGCGGCGGATTCCTCCCACGAAGGCTCTGGCGAATCGGACCGGTTTCTGGTTACGCTGCGGTAACCCAGTCTCGTCGTGGGTTCCTTTCCGGATCGAACAACGGAGTTCAGATGCGTCGCCCTGCCCTCGGATTTGCCGCTCTCACCGGCGCTGTCGCCGCCGCTCTTGCCCTCGGCGTCGCCGCCCCCGCCCTCGCCGCCCAACCCAGCCCGCGAGTGGCCGCCGGTCCCTACGTCGCCCTCGGTGACAGCTTCTCGGCAGGCTCGGGAGTCCTTCCGTTGAGCGCTACGGCCAGCCCGTTGTGCGCGCAGTCCTCGGTCAACTACCCGCACCTCATCGCCCAGCGCACGGGCCGTGTCCTCACCGACGTCACGTGCGGAGGTGCCACGACCGCTGACTTCTCCACGGCCCAGTACCCGGGGACGCCACCGCAGCTCGATGCCCTGAGGAGCGACGCCCGCCTGGTGACCGTCGGCATCGGCGGCAATGACTCCAACGTCTTCGTCGGCCTCATCCAGAACTGCCTGACGGCTGGACTCTCGACCGCGGGCCAGGGCAGCCCGTGCAAGGACAAGTACGGCGCCACCTACGCGACCACCATCACGACCAAGACCCTCCCCGCGGTCCGCAAGGCCATCGCCGATGCGAAGGCCAAGGCGCCCCGGGCGACCGTCGTCGTGGCCGGCTACCCGCAGGTGCTGCCGCCGACCCGGGGGTGTTATGCCGCGATACCCATCACGGCCGGAGACGTGCCCTACGTCAACGGCATCGAACAGACCCTCAACGCCGCTGTGAAGCAGGCTGCTCTCGACAACGGTGCGACCTACGTCGACATGTGGGCACCCTCTGCGGGTCGCGATGCCTGTCAGCTGCCGTGGGTGCGCTGGGTCGAGCCGGCGGTCGGGTCGCTGAACTTCGTGCCGAACCACCCGAACGCTGCTGGCGAGCGCGCCTACGCCGATCGGATCATGGCCACGGTCAAGCTCTGACCCTCACGTCGTGTGCCTGTCGTGGGCAGATACGTCTGCAACAGGCGCACGGGGCTGGGTCGTGCTGAGTGTTCAGGCCCAGCGAGAACGCGAGTGCAGGGCTTCCTCGAGCTTGGACAACTCGTCACCCATCGAGCGGCGCACCCCGGCTGGGACCTCTGGGCGGACCATTGCCTGACGGACCAGTTCCACTGTCTCGGGCTCAACGATGCCAGCCGGGAAGGCCAGTGCCGCAACGCGATCCAGCGCATCCGCACCAAGCCACTGCGCGAGGTGAGGGATGTCCGAGACGTAGCGTGCGGCATACGGTCGCAGGTCGTCGAGCAACCCACTCGACCAGAATCCAGTCGCGAGGGCGTTGAGTTCGTAGTTGGAGCGCTCGCGGTTCTGCGTGAGCTCCGACCATGCCCATTCCTTCTCAGGTGTGCCGGGTCGCGCCGCTCGCGCTCCGAGCGCGGCCAGGCGCCCCGAGAGAGTCGCGTCCTCGGCCTCGACCCGCGCGATGAGTGCTTCGTCAGCCAGGCCGAGCCGAGCCATGGTGCGCACGACGATCCAGCGGAAGTCGGAGTCGCCCTCGAGTCCGGCAGGCAGGTTCCGGCCTTCGACCCAGGCGCCGAGACGGTCCTCGTCGGTGGTGGTCGACGCCAGCACCCTCGCCGCGACGACTTCACGGTCAGAACCGGATTCGGCCCCTTGGAAGGCCATGAGGGCGGCGCCCGCGACACGGCTGTTGGCCGCTTCGGCGAGTTCGCTCGGCACGAACTGGGTGACGACCCGGTCGGTGAATGCCAGAGCGACGCGGGACATCAGCGCATCGCTCGACTCGTGGGGCCACGCTGCGGTGAACGTGTCGAGCGCCGCCCGAGGGTCGACGTTGCCCCGGAAGAGACCAGTGAGCACCGCGCCCCAGAGCACCGAGCGCGCGACCGGGTCGTCGATGCGCGCGAGTTCGCGGGGAAGGGCAGCCAGCGACGCCTCATCGAGGTCAATCTGTGCCCAGGTGAGATCGCCCGCATTGGGGACGAGAACGGCTGCGTCGGGCACAACTCCGACGACGTTCATCTCGCGCGCGTCGAGCGTCACCAAGGTGCGGAAAACCTCGGCGCCGTCGGTGAATCCGGCAACATCGAGCGAGTGCAGCCGCTGCGCCGGGTAGGCCTGCGGTGTCGTGCGGGTCAGCGTCCCGTCACGATCGAGGGCGATGACGTCGACGCCAGCGGTCTCGAGCCAGGCACGGCTCCACTCGCCCAGTGGCGCGCCGTGCGCCTCCTCCATTGCCGAGAGGAACTCGGACAGCTGGCCGTTGCCGTGCTCGTGCGAACGCAGGTATGCCGTGACACCAGTGTTGAACGCGTCCTCACCCATGAGCGTCACGAGTTGGCGCAGGACGGAGGCGCCTTTGGCGTAGGAAATTCCGTCGAAGTTCTCCAGAGCGCTCTGCGCGTCGGGAGCCGGGGACCCCGCGACCGGATGGGTCGACGGCGCCCGCTCCGCGGCATACCCCCACTGCTTGCGCGAGATCCCGAACTCGACCCAGCTGTCGGTGAACTCCGTCGCTGAGCTCGTCGCCGTGTAGGCCATGAACTCGGCAAAGGACTCGTTAAGCCAGAGGTCATCCCACCAACGCATCGTCACGAGGTCGCCGAACCACATGTGCGCCATCTCGTGGGCGATGGTGTTGCTGCGTTGCAGGATCTGCTCACGCGTCGCGGCCCCGCGGAAGATCATGGTGTCGCGGAAGGTCACGCACCCTGGGTTCTCCATCGCGCCCGCGTTGAACTCGGGGACGAAGACCTGGTCATAGTCACCGAACGGATAGCGGACGCCGAATGTGCGGTGGTAGTGGTCGAACGACTGCTTGGTCACCTCGAACATCTGCGGCGCGTGGGTTTCGAGGGCGCCCTGCAGGCTGCGGCGGGCATGAATGCCGAGAGGGATGCCGTCGTGCTCGTCGTGCACGGAGACATAGGGGCCAGCGCAGACGGTCACGAAATACGTTGCCAGAGGCAGCGTTTCGCTCAGGCTCCATAGCCCGGGGGCTGTTTGTGTGGCGCGTCCGTTGCCGAGGACGACCCAGTCCTGCGGTGCCTTGACGGTCACGAAGTAGGGCGCCTTGAGGTCCGGCTGGTCGAAGCAGGCGAAGACCGTCGGGGCCGCGTCGAGGAAGAGGTGTCCGTAGACGTAGTCCTCGCCATCGGCGGGGTCTGTGCTGCGGTGCAGGCCCTGCCCGTCGCGCGAGAAGGCCATCGTGGCGACGACGTCGACCCTGTTGTCGGCGGCCAGTCCACCGAGAGGGAGGCGCCCGTCGAGAATTGCGTCGGGTGCGATCTCGGCGCCGTTGAGAGTCACAGACTCGATGGATACTGCCCGGACGTCGAGAAACGTCGACGCGCCAGGATCATTGCAGGAGAAGGTGATTCGAGTGGTCGAACCGAAGGTGTCCGTTCCGCGGTCAAGGTCGAGATCGACCTCCATGCGGTTCACGGTGATGAGTTGCGCCCGCTGCTGGGCTTCGTCGCGAGTCAGAGATGGCACGACGAGATCGTGCCACAACACCCGTCAGGACCGAGGCCGACTCGTTGCGGGGGGACGCGACGAGCTTGCCGCAGTCGCCCGTGGCTTCAGCTGGGGCGGTAGCCCGTGGCCATCGCCTGAAGGCGGGCGATGCGGTCGGCCATTGGCGGGTGCGTCGACATGAGTCGCGAGATGTCCTGGGACCGGAACGGGTTGGCGATCATCATGTGGCTGGTGTTGACGAGGTCCTTGGTCGGCGCGAGAGGGGCGCGCGACACACCTGCCTCGAGCTTGGCCAGCGCCGAGGCCAGTGCCAGCGGGTCGCCGGTGAGGGTGGCGCCGTCCTCGT
This sequence comes from Knoellia sp., assembly GCA_039917755.1. Lineage (GTDB taxonomy): Bacteria > Actinomycetota > Actinomycetes > Actinomycetales > Dermatophilaceae > Knoellia. The sequence continues at coordinate 16,460 of JBDSIV010000158.1, forward strand.
CCGCGTCGTACTCGCGGGTGCGGGTGATGGCCAGTTGGATGATCATCGCCCCGACGGGAGCAAGGAAAGCCATCGCGAGGCCGGCGATCATGCCCGCTGGGTTGTTGTTGTTGCGGTTGCCACCACCGAACATCGCGCCGAAGGACAACATCTGCCCCACGCTGCTGATGACACCGGCGATCGCGGCAGCAACCGAGCCGGTGAGGATGTCGTGGTTGTAGACATGCATGAGTTCGTGCCCAAGGACACCGCGGAGCTCACGCTCGTCGAGAAGCTGCAGGATGCCTTGCGTGCAGCAGACCGCCGCGTGCTGCGGGTTGCGGCCGGTCGCAAACGCGTTGGGCGCCTCCGTCGGCGAGATGTAGAGCTTGGGCATCGGCTGGCCCGCCTTGGTGGAGAGCTCGCGCACGATGCGATACATCGCCGGGGCCTCAGTCTCACTCACGGGGAACGCCTGCATCGCCTTGATGGCGAGCTTGTCGCTGTTCCAGTACGAGTAGAACGTCGTCGCGACACCGATGAGGGCAAAGATGCCGATGAAGATGCTGCTGTTGAACCTGACGGCTGCGGCCCAGCCAAGGGCGAGCAAGAGGACCCAGATGAGTCCGAAGAGGGCAGCGGTCTTCAGTCCGTTGAAATGGTTGTGCATGCCCCTATTAACGCAGACCGCAATCGCCGCGTTCCGTCGACGGGGGCTCTGGCAACTCCCACACCCAGCTGCTTCGCCACCACCGGATGCCGGCCCCGGCCTCGCTCACGAGACGAGGCCCACCAACAGCTGCGGCAGCGCGCTCGTGACGATGAGGATTGCAGCACCGATGGCGGCCACGCCCACACTCGCCCGACGGGACCTCGGACGCGAAGGCGCACCGCTGTCCGGCTCACCGAAAAGGACCGCGAACCACCGCACATAGACCGCAATGCCGAGCACTGCCGCAACGACGGCCACGACCGCCACCGGCCACAGTCCCGCTGTGATCGCCGGTCGCAGGGCGACAACTTTGGCGACAAGGCCGATGACGCCCGGCGGCAGCCCAGCGAGGACAAGCAGCGCAAGGGCCAGGGTCCCGCCGGCGATCGGGTCGCGACGGAGCAGACCCTTGTATGCCGTGAGCTCCCGTCCGTCTTCGACATGCGGTCCGTGGATGGCGCGAACCGCAGCGAACGCGACAAGGCTGGCCACGGCATACACGATCGCGTAGACCGCGGCAGCCTGACGGCCGGCGAGGGACAAGGCGGTGAGCGGCAGGATGATCCAGCCGGCTTGGGCGACCGTGGACCACGCGAGCAGGCGCACGACCTCGGTCTGGCGCAGGGCCATGACGGTGCCAGTGAGCATCGAGGCGACGGTGAGGATGACGAGCGCCGCAACGACGACGTGCGGGCCAGGAGTCAGCCCGAGGACCGCGTCATAGGGCGCGAGCACGACAATGAGGGCGCCGACAGCAGCGAGCTTCGATGCGGAGGCCAGCAGCGCCGAGATGGGGAGCGGGCCAGCGGTGAAGGTCGTCGGTGTCCAGGCGTGGAACGGCACTGCCGAGAGTTTGAACGCCAGGCCCGCGATGAGGATGACAGTGCCAAGCCCGGCAAGGATCCGCTGCTCGGGGACCGCCCATGCGGCGGCCAGAGACTCCCCCGTCAGCGTCGGGTCACCGGTGGCCGTAACCCACAGGGCCGTGCCCAGGACCAGCAACGCGAACGACACGAGCGAGGTGGTGAGCAAAGTGAGGGCGCCGTGAGCAGCGGCCCTGCGGTCACGCCACGCAACGAGGGCGATGACGGGCAGGGTCGCGAGCTCGAGGGTGACGAGCCAGGTGCCGAGGTCTCTGGAGGCGACCACAGCAACGGCACCGCTGGCGGAGGCGAGCAGCAGCACGACGTCAATGACACCGACCTTGCGCACCGACGCCAACGCCAGGACCGCGAGGGTCGCGAGGAGCGCTGCGATCTGAAGGGTGCTCGCGAGCGGGCCACCCTCCCACATGCAGCGACCATCGGGAGCGGGAGTGCAGAGGGAGAGGCGGGGCTCGGAAGCGAGAACGCCGGGGAGGGCAGCGACCGCTCCCCCGGCGAGGCCAAGGGCGCCGATGACTGGCGCGGCCAGACGAGCGTTGGGCACGATGGCGTCGACGACGAGCACCAGCATCATGGCAGCGACCGGGATGAGGGCGGGAAGCAGGAGAGCCCAAGAGATTGCCAGGGTCATCGTCCGCCTCCGATCAGCGCGCTGGCGGCATCGGCCGTCACCGAGAGCACGATCTGGGGCGCGACCCCGATGGCGACGACGGCGAGGACGAGGGTCGAGATGACCGCGAGCTCGACGCCTCGTGCATCAACGGCTCGGTCCGGGGCGTCAGGTGCCACCGCGTCACCGACCCAAACGATCCGCGCCACTCGCAGGCTGTAGGCCGAGGCCAGGGCAGCTCCCATCGCCGCGACGAAGACACAGGTGCGCAGGATCCCGGTGTGGTGGGCGGGGTTCCAGGCCCCGAGGAGCGCCACGAACTCGCCCCAGAAGCCGGCCAGACCGGGCAGGCCGAGCCCGGCCGCGAGACCGAGGATGAGGGCAAAGCCCAGCCGCGGCGACACCTCACGCAGGGCGGGGCGCACGACGGTGAGGTCGACCGAGCCCCAGCGGTGCTTGAGTCCACCGACGACGACGAAGAGCAGGGCCGCAATGACCCCGTGCGCGATGTTGCCGATGAGGGCTGCCTGGAGCCCGGTCTCGGTGCCGGAGGCGAGACCGAGGACGACGAAGCCCATGTGCGCCACCGACGAAAAGGCGATGAGTCGCTTGAGGTCACGCTCGACGAGGCAGATGAGCCCGCCCCACAGGATGCCGATGACTCCGGCGATCGCGAGCACCGGAGCGATGCGGGCAAATCCCTCGGGCACGGTCGCCATCGGGAGCCGCACGAGGCCATAGGTACCGAGCTTGAGGAGCACTGCTGCGAGCAGGACCGAACCCGCGGTGGGCGCTGTCGTGTGCGCCGCGGGCAGCCAGGTGTGCAGTGGGAAGACCGGAACCTTGACAGCCAGACCGACGGTGAGCAAGGACGCGATGAGCGTCTGTTGACCCAGGCTGAGACCTGCAGCGGCCGCGGGCAGGGCGTCGAGGTCGGCCGTGTGGGTCTGCGTCACGAGCACCAGGATGCCGACCAGCATGAGGGTCGAGCCGACCGCGGTGTAGAGGATGAAGCGCGCCGCGGCGTCTGCGCGCCTGGCTGCGCTGTGCCGGTCGCCGTAGCGGCTGATGAGCAGCCACATCGGCACGAGGACGATCTCGAAGGCGATGAAGAACAGGATGGCGTCGCGCGCCGCAAAAGTGGCCAACGCGCCGGTCTCGACCAGGAGCAGTGCCCCCAGATAGGTTGCGGCACTTCCGCTCTGGGCAGACTCGGCCCATGGCTGCTCGACCCAGGAGTGCGCGACGACAAGGACGCCGATCACCGCGGTGAGGATGATGAGCGGCGCGCTGATGCCGTCAACCGCGAAGTGCCAGCGCACGCCGAGATCGGGAATCCAGGCGCGATTGACCACCGGCTGCGACACGACCGCGGTGACGGCCGCCACGCCTCCGAGGACGGCGGCCGCGAGTGCCACCGCACGGGCCGTCGCGGCGCTCAGACCGCGGCCACCCGTGACGAGTCACAGCCCGACGACGCCTGGGGCAAGGAAGGTGAGAATCAGCGCCATGTCAGCACCGCCGTGCCGGCCGAGACGATGAGCCCCAGAGCCACGAGGCCGACAGCGGCCGAGGGTGACTCACGGCGATGGCCGCGCTCGGTCAGCCAACCGGCGATGCCGGCCGTTGCTGCCGCGCCGCGCACATAGCCGTCGACGACCTCGCGGTCGAGGAAGGCGACAACCTTGGCCAGTCGCAGGACCGGTCGTGCCACGAGCGTTTGGTATGCCGTGTCGAACCCGAGGCCTGCATCGGCCAGGTCGCGTTGGCGAGGGGTGCGGAAAAAGGAGTCCCGAGGGTCGCCCGAGCCGCGGGCGAGGTAGGCGATGCCACCACCGATGACGATGAGGACGAGCGTGAGGGCCATCCAGATCACGGAGGCCCCGTGGATGTCGAAGAGCCCTGTCACGAGGATGAGACCACCGATGACGGTGACCACCGTGAGGACGGCCAGCGCCCCGAGAACGGGGGCGGGCGGCATACCGACGTCGTGGCGATCGTGGTCGTCGTCTGAGTCGTCGGGAACGTACTCGAGCGGAGCAGTCACGACCAAGTGGGCCCGCGTTGCATAGGCGGCAGTGAGAACGACAGTGATGAGCAGGGCGGCAAGGACGAGGACTCCGGGGCCCCCCGAGCTGATGGCGCCTTCGTAGGCCGTGACGATGACGTGCTCCTTGGACAGCCCACCGACGACGAACGGTGCGCCGGCGAGGGCAAGCAGGCCAAAGAGCCACGCGACCCGAGCGAGCTGGTGGATGTTGCCCGCCCCGCGCACCGCGACCGCGAGCGTGGAGCCGGCGACGACGGAGAGCCAGCCGATGGTGAGGAAGAGGAGCGACTTGAAGACGGCGTGGGCCCACAGGTGGAACAGGGCCGGGTCGGGGCCGATCTCCGTGGTGGCTGTCGCGAGGGCCGAGAGCATGATCGCCACCTGACTGACGGTGGACCAGGCGAGCAGACGTTTGAGGTCGGACTGGCCGAGGGCGAGGACGGCGGCGCCGACCATCGTCACGGCCGTCGCTGCGCCGAGGAGCCAGCGGGCGCCGTCGGCGTGGACGAGGATGGGGAAGAGCTGGGCGAGGACGACCGTTCCGGCGGCGACCATCGTGGCCGCGTGGATGAGGGCGGAAGCGGGCGTCGGGCCCTCCATCGCGTCGGGCAGCCAGTCCTGGAACGGGAACTGCGCCGACTTGCCGAGGACCCCGATGATGACGAGCCCCAGGAGGAGGGACCGCAGCCACGCAGTAGGCGGTGCGACGCACGCGACGGCCTGCGCGGCGGAATCGACGCACTCCTGTCCACCTGTCGACGACCAGTAGCCCACGACGTCGTCGAGGCCGGTCGAGCCCGCGCCGGCGGCCAGGCCCACGATGCCGAGGACGAAGCCGATGTCAGCCACGCGCGTGACGATGAAGGCCTTGAAGGCCGCCCGGCGCGCCGTCTCCTTGCGGGACCAGTGGCCGATGAGGAGATAGGAGCACCACCCCATGACCTCCCACCCGACGAGGGTGAGGACAAGGTCGCGGGCGTGGACGACCAGCATCATGGCGCCGGTGAAGAGCGAGACCGTTGCCGCGAACTGGGCGAGGCGGTCGTCGTCGGCGAGGTACCAACGACTGAAGACGAGGACCGCGGCCGCGACGAGGGCAACGACAGCCGCCACGGCTGCGGTGGCTGGACCAGCGCCGAGCTGGAGTGGCATGTCGATCCCACCCACGCGCATCGGCTCAGGCAGCTGGAACGGCGCTACGACCTGGCCACGGGTGGGTGCAATGAACAACCCCACCATGGCGAGGAGAAGCGCACCCAGGCCGGCCACCGTGGCGATGAGGGCTGCGGCGTGCTGGGCGCGGCGCAGTCCGAGCGTGAGGACGGCGGCGATCACGGGGACGACGACGAGGAGGGACGAAACCTGCAGAGCGCTCACAGGCTGTTGCCTCCCTGAACTCCCGACCGATCTGAGTCTGTGAGCAGGGGTTCGTCGAGGTCGATCGAGCCGCGGCGGCGGAAGGCCGTGAGGATCACCGCGAGCGCGACGACAACCTCGGCCGCAGCGATGGTGATGACGAAGAGCGGCAGGACGCTGGATGCCTCCCAGCGCGAGGGTGCTGAGGCCCCCGACGCGACGAGCAGCACGAGCGACCCGGAGAGGATGAGCTCGACACCGATGAGCAGGAGCACGGCGTTGCGGCGCACGACGACCCCCATGACACCGATTCCGATGAGGAGCGCCGCCACAATGTAGGGGCCGGCGAGGTGAATCACGGGGCTCCCACCTGCGTCGACTTCGTGCTCGTTCGGGACACATCAGGGGGGCCTTCGGCAGGCAGGACGTGTCCCAAACGGGCACGAAGTCGGTCAGCCTCGCGGCCGCGCGAGACGGCCAGCGCAGCGATGAGCGAGGCAAGCAGCAGCACCGACAGCGCTTCGAACGGCCACACCCACGTGCCGAAGAGTTCGGTGGCGATCGCCTGATTCGCGACGTCCCGGCGCTCCACGGCTGCACCGGCGAGCGGCAGCAGGGCGGCGAGCAGGAGGCCCGTTGTTGCGGCCCCGGCCAGTCCAGCGGCGACCCGACGCCACACGGGCACGGCATGCACGAGGTCAGGCCCGATCGGTGCCCGCGTCAGCATCAGCGCAAAGAGCACGAGCACCACGACGGCCCCGACATAGACAAGGACAAGCACCAGCGCCACGAGCTCATGACCGAGCACGAGCAGGCACCCGGCGACGCCGAGCAGGGCAACGACGAGCCACAGGGCTGCGTGGACCACCTGTCGCGTCGTCACGGCCAAGAGTCCTGCCACGACGGCGAGCAGTCCGCAGGCCGCAAACGCGAGGTCAAGTGAGGTCATGTGGCCGGCCCGGCGGCAGCCCTGGGGGTGCGGGCCGGCTTGTTGATCGCCGCGATCTCGGCGGGTTCGGCGGCGTGCTCGTCGAGAGCGGGCGGCGGCGGCACCGACTCCATCCAGCCCCCGAGGCGGTCCTTGTCGTGGAGCAGGTCGCGGATGTCGGTCTCGGCGTACTCGAACTGCGGGCTCCAGAACAGCGCGTCGAACGGGCAGACCTCGATGCAGATACCGCAATACATGCAGAGTGAGAAGTCGATCGAGAAGTCGTCGAGGACGTTGCGCTGCCGATCACGCCCACCTTCGGTCGTCGCCGGAATCGTCTCCTTGTGCGAGTCGATGTAGATGCACCAGTCCGGGCACTCGCGCGCGCAGAGCATGCAGCTCGTGCAGTTCTCCTCGAGGAGGGCGATGACGCCGCGACTGCGCGGGGGCAGGTCCGGTGCGACGTCAGGGTATTCGTGGGTGTGCACCGGCTTCATCGCGGTCTTGGCGGTGGTCGCCAAACCCTTGAGTATGCCGGGCAGAATCCCTTTGTCGGATCGCTTCTGTGAGTCATTCATCGCGTCATCACCACGCCAATTCCGGTGAGGGCCAATTGGATCAGGGCCATGGGTAGGAGGACGAGCCACGCCAGTCGTTGGAGCTGGTCCTCACGCATGCGCGGCCAGGCGACGCGGAACCAGATGACGAGGATGGCGATGACCAAGCCCTTGAGCAACGTCCACAGCCAGCCGATGTGCTCATCGAACGGCCCTCGCCAGCCACCGAGATAGAGGACGCCAAACAGGACCGAGAAGACGACGATGCCGGCATACTCTGCAAGCAGGAAGAACGCGAACCGTAGGCCGGTGTACTCGGTCCACGGACCCATGACGAGCTCGGCGTCGGCGATCGGCATGTCGAACGGGGGCCGTTGCAGCTCGGCCAGCGCGGCGACGAGGAAAACGATCGCGCCGGGCAGCTGCCAGATGAGCCACCAGGCCGACCATGCCTCGACCACACCGGAGAGGCTCAGCGTCCCCGCGGCCAGACAGGCGGAGGCCACAGCCAACACCAGGGGCAGTTCGTAGGACACCAACTGGGCCGCGGAGCGCAGGGCACCGAGCAACGCGTACTTGTTGGCGCTCGCCCACCCCGCCATGAGAGTGCCGAGGGCGCCGACGCTCGTGGCGGCGAGGATGAGGACGGCGCTGGCTGGCACATCGACGGCGACCACGTCACGCTGCAGCGGGAGGGCGGCCATCGCCAGGAGGTAGGGGATGAGGGCGACGAACGGCGCGATCCTGAAGATCGTGCGGTCGGCCGCACGCGGAGTGATGTCCTCCTTCTGCACGAACTTCACCCCATCGGCCACGAGCTGGGCCCACCCGTGGAAGCCACCGGCATACATCGGCCCGAGTCGTCCCTGCATGTGCGCCATGACCTTGTGTTCGGTCTGGCCCACGAGCAGGGGGAAGACCAGGAAGGCGGCCAGCACGGCCACCGACCTCACGACCACCTCGAGCACGCTCATCGTGGGCAGCCTAGTAGTTGGACACTCTCGGGGACGGTTGCGTCCGATCCCCCGCAGGAGCGGTCAGCGTGGTCCCCAGTCAGGGCCCGGGACGCCGGGTGCCTGAACGCGGCGGCGCGAGGGAGACTTGGCGGAATCGTGGCCCTCGCCCGGCTCCTTGCCGCCCGGCCACTGTTTGGACGCCCGCGCCGCGAGCACGAACGACTTGCGCAGCGGGGTGCCCTCAAATCCTTCGGGCAGCAGCAGGGGTCGCAGCCCCGAGCCCGACCCGTCGTCGAACCCGGAGAAGTCGACCCCAAACATCTCGTGAGTCTCACGCTCGTGCCAAGCGGCACCGGCATACACATCCGTGACAGAAGGTGCCGCGGCATCTTCGGGAACGCGCGTCGTGATCCTGATGGCGCGCACGCCGCGATCTGCGCCATCGTGCGAGACATCCATGGCACGTAGGACGAGGTCATAGCCGGGAGCCGCCTCGTCATAGGTGCGGTCGACGGCGCTGAGCCAGTCGAAAAAGGTGAACCCGCTGGCGTGCACGGCGGCGACGGCCTCGTGCCAGTCAGCCAGGGCGACCTGGCTCAGCTCATCGGTGCTCACAGGTCGCAGCCTAACCACCCGGCCTTGCGTGCCTCAGCGGAAGCCAGAGCTTCCGCTGAGGCAC
>JBDSIV010000159.1:0-3568 GCA_039917755.1 Knoellia sp.
GGCCTGTTCTGGGGTCACCGCCATCCGGTATTCCGTCAGATCACCGTCCGAGACGAGCGGACTCGACAGGAAGGCCCCTGGGCGAAGACGCTTCTGCTTGTCGTCAAACTCGCCCTCCATGCCGTGCTCAGCCAGCAGCCGCGGTCGAAGTCGGCGCGCCTCGGCCTGCCCCCACTCGACACCGTAATCAAGGATGGCCTTGGCCACGGTCGGCACGGCCTCCTCGGTGAGAAGGTCCTTCATCCGCGCAACCTCGCGCAGGGCGGTCAACGCAAGACCCACACCCACCTCGCCAGAGACCACACGCCCCCACACGATCCCCTCGGGGCGGGTCTCGTCCGCGAACGCGCCGGCGTTCGGACCCCCACAGGACCACATGCCGTTGGGCGTCGACGCAGCAACCTCCTGGGCCAGCTGAGCCACCTGCCCCGCACCGCCCTGCCGCAAAGAGGGAGCATGCTCGCGCACCCACCCGTGCACGGAACCCACACCGCGCCGCGCAGAAGCGAACTCACCGCGGTGCGCGGCTTCGGCGGTGACCCGCACTTGGGCAGCCGCCGCCTGAGCCTTCACCTCATCGGCCGCGGTCATCAACTCGGCGAGATCTTGGGCGCTGAGCGACGTAAGGAGATCACCGATGTTGGCCAGCCCATCACGGGCAGCATGGAGCGCCCCACGCAACGGCGAGCCGGGAGTCGGCTGCTGCTCGTCCATCGATCCCTCCTTCAACGTCTGATCTCAACCTATCGGCGACCACTGACAACGGTCCTCCGACCGCGAGTCTCACATCCCTGCAACGGAACTCACGACGTCCGAACTTCGTCGGCAGCCATCTGCAACCACCTGCAACCACCTGAGAATCACCCTAGACAACGGCACTGACAGCCACTTCAGGACCGACCCGAGGACCCACTTCCTCGTGGGGATCGCGGGTCCAATCCCTGGCCTGGGGCACCATGGTGCGCGTGAATGCCCTTGCACGCCTCCTCGGCCTCAGCCTGCTCCAGTCGGTGGCGGCCCGCCTCTCCCCCAGGACTGGCCTAGCCGTGCAGTTCGCGCTCATCATCTTTGGATCCCTGCTGCCCATCATCCCGTTGCTCGCCGGCGCGATTCATTTGGCGGACCTGCTCGCCTACACGATTTTGAGCATGGCGCTGTCCATCGCGGGAACGCTGATTCGCCTGGACACGATGGACACGTCAGTCGGGGCACCCATTTCCGGCGTGAGATCCCCGCCGGTCACGACCTTCTACAAGATTCACTACTCGATCATGGTCGGCATCTTCGGTCTGGTCTGCGGGGTGTTGGCGGTCGTCATGCTCGTCAAGATCGGTCCGAGCGGCGGCTGGTTCGCCCTCATCCCGTTGGCGGCCGCGCTCATCCTCGCGCACGGCTGGTCCCTGGCTGACGGCTGGTTCGTGCGCGGAGGCCGTCACGTCGCCCGGATCTGGCAGGTCGTCCTGCCGGGGTATCTCCGCCTGATGCCCCTCCTGTTCGCCACGGTCTTTGGCGCCGCCTTCTATCTCAACAATGAAGGCTCATCCCCGAGCGGCACTGCCGTCGCGGTGGGGCTGATCCTGGCCATGACAGTCATCGACCTCGCATTGGCCGTCGCGGCGTTGAAGATACGACCGCAGGGAGCCTGACCAACCATGCAGCGCAATGCCACCCGACCGCTGGCCATTACCGCGACGACCGCCATCGTGTCCGTCGCGCTGATGGCTGCCGCCCTCATCTTCGGTTGGCTCGGGCCTGACGTGGGCCGTGGCGCAGCGTTCTGCGAGGCGGCTCGCGATGCCCTCATCAAGCAACCCGCCAACACGTTCAGCAACCTCGGTTTCGTCATCGCCGGGCTCGCCGTCGCCGTCCAGGTCGGCCGCCGCGGAAGCGGCACGATGAGCGTTGGCCTGGGGACGGCATACGCCGTCTTGGTTGTTCTCCTCGGCCCTGGAAGCGCGGCGATGCACGCGAGCCAGAGTGTGCTGGGTGGTCATCTCGACGTCTACAGCATGTATCTGCTCGCGACCTTTGTTTTTGCGTATGCCGTCACGCGGCTCCTCGCGCTTCCCGCCGCCGGTTTCGCTGGACTTTTCCTCGTTGTGCTCGCGGTGTGCAGCGTCGCGGAGTTCACGTCGGGGCACGTTCCGTTGGTGATGACGATGGGCAACGCGCTGTTCGCTCTGCTGCTGATCGCCGGTCTGAGCATCGAGGTGGTCCTGCGCCGTCGCGGGGTGGGTCACCTCGACCTCCGTTGGGGGATCGCCTCTGCTGCAACGCTGCTCGTCGCATTTGCCATCTGGAACACGGGCAAGGATGGCGGTCCGCTCTGTCACCCGGAGTCCTTGCTTCAACCGCATGCGGTGTGGCACTTGCTCGACGCACTGGCTGCGTGGCTGCTCTTCCGCTACTACGCCAGCAGTCGGCCCTAGGGTCGAGTCATGTCTGACACCTCCCGGGTCGCGGTCTATCTCGACTTCGACAACATGGTCATCTCCCGCTACGACAACCTGCACGGGGACGGGTCGTGGCGGCGGGACAACGCGCGTGACCAGACACCCGGTGGAGGCGATGCCGCTAAGGAGCGGTTGGCCGAGGCGATGGTCGACCTGGGCGCGATCATCGACTACGCGTCGTCGTTCGGGACGGTGGCGCTGACCCGCGCCTACGCCGACTGGTCAGTGCCGGCCAATGCGGCGTATCGGACCCAAGTGATCGACAGGGCAGTGGATCTCGTCCAGCTCTTCGCCACCTCGGGAACCAAGAACGGTGCCGACATCCGGTTGTCGATCGATGCCGTCAATGACCTCGTGGACCACGCGGAGCTGACGCACGTCGTGATCGTTGGTGGCGACTCCGACTACATCGCGCTGGCGCAACGGTGCCGGTGGATGGGGCGCTTCGTCGTCGGCATTGGAGTGACCGGGTCCACGAGTCGGGCGCTGGTCGCGGCGTGTGACGAGTTCAGTGACTACGGAGACCTCCCCGGGGTGCGCACGGTCGTGCCGGCGAAGAAGGTGGTCGCCAAGAAGGTGTCCGCGAAGAAGACCACAGTGCAGAGCGCCACGGCGAAGGCGGCCCCGCCCGAACCACCCAAGGCTCCGACCGCTGCTGAGAAGGCCGACGACAAAGCGGCTGCCCTCCTTCTCCGGGCGATCCGGGTCGGGATGGAGAAGAGCGATGATGGGTGGCTGCACTCCTCGTCGGTGAAGAGCCAGATGCAGCGGATGGACTCGACGTTCAAGGAGAAGTCTCTGGGGCACTCGTCCTTCCGGGCCTTCATCGAAGCTCAGGGCGATCTGTTGGATCTGCAGTCCAAGGACAACGGGCAGCTGATGGTGCGGCTGCGCTGACGCGTGCCTGTGGATAAGTCTCCGGCGGGTTTCGCGATGTTCGCCAGACTCTCGTCCTATGACTTCGAAGCGCCGGTATGCCGTGGCCGCCCTTGTCCTGTCCGCTTCCCTTCCGCTGGGCGCCTGCTCACAGGCGTTGGCCGCAGCGTGAACACCCTCACCTGCTCTCTCGAGTGGCGAAATCGCCCGATCTCTCTATTCTGGATGGGAAGACACGA
>JBDSIV010000160.1:0-17414 GCA_039917755.1 Knoellia sp.
GACCGGATCGCCGTCATCCACGGCGGCAAGATCGTCGCCGAGATGCCCGGCAAGGATGCTGACCGCACGCAGATCGGCCGGCTCATGGCCGGCGACAGCGACCACCACTGACACTGCTCTGGCGCTCCGCCCGCCGCCTTCCCCGCCTTCCCCGCCTCGACTTCTTGCCCGGAATCCACCCACGGGGACCGAATTCTGGTCTCAGCCGGTGGACTGGGGGCAAGAAGTCCGGCTCTGCGCCCCTTCCCGTTGTCGGTCGCCGATGACAGGGTGGGTTCATGCCTGAACCCCGCACGGCCGTGACCCAGACGCTGGAACTCCCCGACGTGGATCTCGTCCACGACGTGCGAGGTCCCCTCCCGACGCAGGATGGTCGCCCGCCGCTGCTCATGATCGGGCAGCCCATGTGTGCCGACGGGTTCGCGGCGCTGGCCGCCGAGCTTCCGGACCGCACCGTCATCACCTATGACCCGCGGGGTCTCGGGCGCAGCACGACGCGCCGGGACGGGCGGGACAACCAGACCCCCGAGGATCAAGCTGCGGATCTGCACGCCCTGGTGAGCCACCTCGGCGCCGGGCCCGTGGACGTCTTCGCCAGCAGCGGTGGCGCTGTGGCGGCCCTCATGTGGGCCTCCACCCATCCCGCCGACCTTGCCACGGTGGTGGCGCACGAGCCGCCAGCCGTGTGGGCCCTGCCCGACGCCGCCAACGCCGCGCGCGCTTTTGACCAGGCGCGAAAGATCTACTCCGACAGAGGTTTTGGTGCGGGCATGGCGTCGTTCATCGTTCTGAGCAGTTGGCCCGGAGAGATCACGGATGAGTTCTTCGCACAGCCGGCACCCGACCCGGCAATGTTCGGGCTACCCACCGAGGACGACGGGTCGCGCGACGACCCGCTGCTCGCGCCGCGCTCGGAGAGCGTGACGACGACCCGCCCCGACCTCGAGGCGCTGCGCAACGGCAGTCCGCGGATCGTCTGTGGAGTCGGCGACGAGACAGGGGACACCATCACCTCCCGCGCGACCCGCAGCGTGGCGCAGGCCTTGGGGCTGGGCGTGACGATGTTCCCTGGTGGGCACGGTGGGTTCGCGAGCCCCGACAGCCCCTGGCCGGGCAAGTCGGTCGAGTTCGGCGCACGCTTGTCGCAGGTTCTGGCCGCGGACCCGGCCGAGCCGTCTGACAGCTGACCGGGGCGACGTGCCGTAGATAACAACCTACGGACTCGTAAGTTACGCGAGCGTAGGTTACGCTTCCGTATGTGACCGCAACCCTGAACCGTAACCCCGCGACCCGGCAGCAGCCGAAGCTCGCTGGTCTCCTCGACGGCGCACGCAAGGTCGCCCACGCACTGGCCACACCGCTCGTGCCCGCCGACTACCTCGACCTCATCGACCCGATGCGCGCCGGTGCAGACCTGCGCGGCCGCATCGTGTCCATCACTCCCGAAACCGCCGACGCCGCGACGATCACCATCCGTCCCGGGCGTGGGTGGGCGGGCCACCGTCCCGGCCAGTACATCCGTATCGGCATCGAGGTGGACGGCGTCCGCCTCTGGCGCGCCTACTCTCTCACCCATCGTGTCGGCACCGGTGACGACCTCATCAGCATCACGACCAAGGCCATTCCCGAGGGCAAGGTGAGCAACCAGCTCGTCCGCTCCACCGCCCCGGGAACACTCGTCATGCTCGACCAGGCGACGGGCGACTTCACCCTCCCCGAAGCACTGCCCGCCAAAGCCCTCTTCCTCACCGCGGGCTCGGGCATCACGCCAGTCATCGGCATGCTGCGCAACCACCTCGACGACCTTGCCGATGTCGCGCACATCCACTGTGCGCCCACCGAGGCGGACGTCATCTTCCGGGACGAACTGCGTGAGTATGCCGCCGCGAGCCGCCTGGCGCTGCACGAGAACCACGACGACGTGGCCGGCATCTTTGACCTCACCTCCCTTGATGCGCTCGTTCCTGATTGGCGCGACCGCGAAGTGTGGGTCTGCGGTCCCACCGGTCTGCTCGATGCTGCCGAATCCCATTGGGAGACAGCAGGACTCGCTGGACAGCTTCATGTCGAGCGCTTCCGCCCCAGCGTGGTCGAGCCCGGCGAGGGTGGCACCGTCACCTTCAACGCGAGCAACGTCACCCTCGACGCCGACGGTGGCACCCCGATCCTCGACGCTGGCGAAGCCGCCGGTGTCCTCATGCCGAGCGGCTGCCGGATGGGCATCTGCTTCGGCTGCGTCGTCACCATGCGTGAAGGGGCCGTGCGTGACCTGCGCACCGGTGACATCACGACGGGCGAGGACGGCGAGAACGTCAAGATCCAGACCTGCATCAGCGCCGTTGCCGGCCGCTGCGACATCGAACTCTGACCATGCCCTGCCAGCACTTTTCGTCCACTAGGACACGAATGGTTCCAGCCATTCGCATCCTCTTGGACGAAAAGTGACAGACCCTGACCACCGCGAGAGACCAAGGAGCACACCATGACCCTCGCCCCCGAACGCACCCGCCCCGCGACCCGCCCCACCCCCACCCCGGCCACCGCCACCGCCACCGCGACCAACTCGCGACTGTCGGTCACGAGCACCGAGCCGCGCCCCCAGCGCGCCGAGTTCAAGAAGTCGGGCCGGCCCAACCCCGCCGCCCACCTGTCCCCCGAGCAGATCGAGGGGATCGGGCGCGAGCTCGACGTTATCCGCGCGGAAGTGATGGATTCACGCGGAGCCAGCGACGCGGCATACATCAGAAAAGTCATCGCAACCCAGCGCTATCTGGAGATGGGCAGCCGAGCCGCTCTGCTCTTCTCGGGCGTCAAGTACAAGGGCATTCGCCCCATGTGGTGGCTCGGGACCGCGGGCCTGTCCGTCGCCAAGATCCTCGAGAACATGGAACTTGGCCACAACATCATGCACGGCCAGTGGGACTGGATGCGTGACCCCAAGGTCCACTCCACCGCCTGGGAATGGGACCACGCCAGCCCGGCCGAGCAGTGGAAGCACAGCCACAACCAGATCCACCACACCTTCACCAACGTGCTGGGCCGCGACAACGACCTCGGCTACGGCATCCTGCGCGTCGACCAGGACCAGAAGTGGAGCCTGTTCTACCTGTTTCAGCCGGTCTGGCACGTCGCCAACGCCCTCCTCTTCGAATACTCCATCGCGGCCTATGACCTCGAGCTCGGTGGCTACCTCGTCAAGAAGAAGCGCATGAGCGAGGAGGACAAGGCGGAGTTCCACAAGAACGCCAAGCTGACGCTCACCAAGATCAAGGCGCAGATGACCAAGGACTACGTGGCGCACCCCGCGATGGCGGCGGCGACGTTCACCGGGTCGGCACCGCACACGCTCACCGCCAACATCGTCGCGAACCTCGTCCGCAACGTCTGGTCCAACACAGTCATCATCTGCGGCCACTTCCCGCCCGGCATCGAGACCTTTGAGAAGGAGTCGATCGAGGGCGAGACCCGCGGGGAGTGGTACCTGCGTCAGATGCTCGGATCGGGCAACATCCACGGCTCCAAGGCCATGCACATCATGTCCGGCAACCTCAGTCACCAGATCGAGCACCACCTGTTCCCGGACATGCCCAGCAATCGCTACGCGCAGATCGCGCCCAAGATCCGCGACCTCATGGAACGCAACGACCTCAAGTACGTCAGCGGCTCGCTCGCCAAGCAGGTCGGCGGCGTCTACTGGAAGGTCGTCGAGCTGTCGCTCCCGCCCAAACGCGAGGGAACCACGCGTCGCGCGACGGTCCTGCGCGCGGCCAAGAAGGCACTCAAGGGCAAGGGTGGGGCGGGACGCCGCTACTGAGCACCCCTCTCTGATCGTTGTCGAAGGTCCCGAACCACGGCGTATGCCGTTCGGTGCGGGACCTTCGTCGTTGCGAGGGTTCTGGGATGGTTGTCGTATGTCACCTGCCTGGCCAGTCCCGGACACACCAGCACCTCACCAGGAGTCGGTGTGGGACTACCCCCGCCCGCCCCGCGTCGAGACGACCGACGAGACCGTGGAGATCCGACTCGGCGGCGTGCTCATTGCCCACTCGACGCGCGCCCTTCGCGTGCTCGAGACCAGCCACCCACCGACCTACTACCTTCCGGTTGAAGACTTCGTACCCGACGTGCTTCGCGCGGTCTCCGGGTCGAGTTGGTGTGAGTTCAAGGGCGCGGCGGTCTACTTCGACGTGGTCGTCGGTCCGGTCCTCGCCAAGCGTGCAGCCTGGACCTACCCCGACCCGACACCCTCCTTCGAAGACCTCGTCGGACACGTCGCCGTCATGCCTGCAGAGATGGACGAGTGCACCGTCAACGGTGAAGTGGTTCTCCCTCAGGAGGGCGGCTTCTATGGCGGCTGGGTGACGAGCCGGGTCGCCGGACCGTTCAAGGGTGGGCCGGCCAGCCACGGCTGGTGAGTGACCCGTGGCCAATGTCGGCAATCGAACAGTGGGCGACCCCCGGGAGTTCTAGCCTCCGAGAATGACCACCACAACAGCTGAGGAGAGCACCCGCGGCTCGGTCCGCAGGGTCTTGGCCAACGGCAATCTCCGGCGCATCCAGCTGGCCTTTTTTGCGTCCACGATCGGCGACTGGGCGCAAGCGACGGCCTTGACCGTCTGGGCCTTCACCGATGGGGGCGCCACAGCGGTCGGCGCCTTCACTGCGGCTCGCTTCATCGCCGTGGCCATCGCCGGCCCACTCGGGTCGGTCATCGCTGACAAGGTCCCCCGTCGAACCTTCATGGTCGCGACCGACGTCGTGCGCGCCATCCTGGTCTCGATCGGCGCACTCCTCATCGCCACGGACGGTCCCCCCTTGCTCGTCTACGTTCTTGGCGTCGTGGTCGCCGTGGTCGGTGCGCCGTTCCGTTCGGCCCAGGTCGGTTTGATCCCCCAACTCGTCGACCGCCCCGACGAGCTCACCGCCTCGAATGCCGTGTCGGCCAACCTCGAGAACATCGCAGTCTTCCTCGGGCCCGCCCTCGGAGCCCTCCTCGTCGGCAGCTTCGACATCACGACGGCGATCTGGGTCAACGTCGCCACCTACGTCTGGTCGATCATTCTCGTCTTCGGGGTGCGACCGCGAAAGCTCCCGGTCGCCAACACTGAGGCCGACGGCGCCACCCCCACGGACGCCGACGCAGCGGCCGGGGCAGGTGGCACCGATCGCCACGGCTTCTTCGCGGAGCTCAGCGCCGGCTTCTCCTTCGTCGGCCGCGACCGTGACCTGCGCACTGTTGCCCTGCTCGCCGCCGCCCAGGGTTTCGTCTGGGGCGCGCTCACGGTCTTCACCGTCATCATCGCCGTGGACATGCTCAAGACCGGACCCGCTGGCGTCGGAGTACTCAACGCCGTCATGGGAGCTGCCACCACCCTGGGCGGCATCGTGATTCTCACCCGCGTGGCCAAGGGCAGGCTGGGACAGGACATGGCCGTGGGCGTGCTCGGCTGGTCGCTGCCGATGATCGCCCTGGCCCTCTTCCCGTCACCGGTGACCGTCTTCGGTGCCCTCATCGTCATCGGGCTGTCCGACCCGTGGGTGAACCTCGGTCTCGAGACGATCCCGCAACGGCTCGCGAGCGATGCGGTGATCTCCCGGGTCTACGGCGCTGTCGAGAGTGCGCTGATCGGATCCATGGCCCTGGGGGCGGCTCTGGCACCAGTGCTCATCCACGGCATCGGCTTCCGTGAGGCGATGGGCGGGGTCGGTCTCGTCGTCGCCGCCTACACGCTCACGACGGTGCGCACGATGCGTCGACTGGACGCACGCCTCACTGAGCCGGAGCATCTCCCCCTGTTGCGATCCCTTGAGATCTTTGCGCCCGTGGCTCCGCCGACCCTCGAGGCGCTCGCCAGTCGGTTGGTCATGGTGAGCGCCTCCACCGGGACCGCAGTGGTCCGCGAGGGCGAGACGTCCGACCGTTTCTATGTCATCAGGTCGGGTTCGGTCGAGGTCACTGCTCAAGGGCGTGTCCTTCGGGTCGAGTCCGCGGGGGACTTCTTCGGCGAGATCGGGCTCATCCGCGACGTGCCGCGCACCGCGACGGTCACCGCGCTCGAGCCGACCGAGCTCCTGGCGCTCGACCGGGACGACTTCCTCGAGGCAGTCAGTGGCATCGGGGAGGCGCACCGCGCGGCCGAGGAGATCGTGACGCGTCGACTCAGCGTCTGACCCCGGCGTCCTTTGGAATCAAACGCTCGCGAGCGCGACCCGGTCGACCACCGTGATCCGGCCGCGCCCCAGCTCCACGACACCATCGACCGCGAGACGCTGCAACGCCTGGTTGACACTCGGCCGGGTGCCGCCGACCAGCCCAGCGAGGTGGTCCTGCGTGAGCGGGATGACCACCGGACCCGTCGGTGCGCAGGCGTAGGTGTCGGCGAGCTCGGCAAGGCGACGGCTCACGCGGACGTCCATGCCGGCATACATCACCTCGACCAGGCGCGCCGACAGCTCCTCGACGCGTCGGGCCAGAAGACTGAGCAGCAACGTCTCGGCCGATCGGTTGCCAGCGCAGAGGCTGCGGAAGGACGCGACTGACAACGACCGGGTCCTGGCCTGTTCCAGGGCGACGATGCTCGCGGAACGCACGGGTGCGCGCGCGCCGAGCAGGGACAGTTCACCGAAGTAGTCGCCCGGCCCCAGGACATTGAGGATGGCGGTGTCCCCTTCGGCGGTCGAGACCCGGACCGCCAGTCGCCCCGACTCAACGAGGTGCAGGCTGTCCGACGGGTCGTCCTCATGGACGAGCGTCTCGCCCTTGGCGAAGGTCCTGAGCCTGGTGCTGGCCAGCACGGCATCTCGCGCTGACGGTTCCAGCGAGGCGAGCAACGGCCACTCCATGGTGGCAGTCAACCAGCCGAACGCGACGCTCGTCGCCGGCCGAGCATTTCCGTCCCTGCCGCAGGGGACTACTGCCGGACTCTTCGCTCGCCGGGGTGGGACGCGCCGTGAGCACAGTTCCACGCGACCGAAGGCCGAGCTGATTCTCGTCCGGCAATTTGTCTCGGTCCGCACGCGCTCGGCTCTGAATGACTTCGTCAGGCGGAGGATGTCTCGGCCCCCTGCTCGGCAGGGTCCTCGCGGACGAGCGTGTGCGCCAAATGATGGTCGCTTCACGCTCCAACCCGCGAGGCCGGGTGCGCGAGCCCGGCGGCTCCCCGGGCAGGCGTGGCCTTCACGACAGGGGTATGCCGGTCAGCTGGCGAAGCGGATCTCGACCCGTCGGTTCTTGGCCCGACCCTCCGGGTCGTCCTTTGCCGCAGTGCCGTTCGAGGCCACTGGCCGGGCCTCGCCGAAACCTTTGATGGAGATCACGAGGTCCGGTCGGGCCGCCGTGATCGCCGCCCCCACCGTTGTCGCGCGTGCCTGCGACAGGATGAGGTTGCGGGCGGGCGTGCCGAGCGAGTCGGTGTGCCCACCGACGGTGACCTTGGCCTTCTGCGGGAGAGCCTGCACCAGCTCACCCATCTTGCGTTTGGCCGCCGCCGAGATCGTTGCCTTGTCAAAGGAGAAGAGGATGTCCGAGTTCAGGGTCAACACCTGCTCGGCACCATCCGTGGCCGTGGTCTCGAGCGGCTTGATCCTCAGGTCGATGGCTGCGATCCGCAGGTCGAGGGGCACGATCGAGTCAGTGACCTCCTTGTCCGTGGGGGTGGGAATGGACGACTCAGCGCTCGCGCTCGCGGCCAGCCCGCTCAGAAGCCCCAGTCCGCCGAGCGCGGCACCCATCCGCACCACCACGCCACTCAGGCACGGTGTCATGAGATCGGGACAGCGATGAAGGCGGGCAGGCCGTGGGAGGCGATGACGTCCATGGTGGTGACGTCCTCCGGCGGGGCGCCGAACACGGCATACGCATAGAAGGTCTGTCCCGGACTGAACTCCGAGCCCTGGTAGTCCGACGCCACGAGCTGGCCGCCAGCCTTGACGACGTTGTGCAGCTTGAGGTTCCTGGAGTCCACGAGGGACGGGTCCCACCCATGGCCGCCCAGGTAGTCGTAGAGCCACTCAGCCTTCTCCACGCCAGCAGGACTGGTCACCGTGAAGGCATAGGTGGCAACAAGCGTCTTGCCCTGACGCTTGAGGCCGAGCAGGTCGACCTTCATCGTTCGCCCGTGGCGGCGGATTTCGTCGCCGAACTTGTGGTGGTGGGTGTGCCCGTGTCGCTCGCGCCCTGCTCAGCTCCCGAACATCCGGAAAGCGCGAGCGCCCCGACAATGGCGCCGATGGCGAGCACGCGTGATGGACGTGTGGTCATGGAAGTCCCCCCTTGGGAATGACGAGCAAGCGGACGTCACTCTAGCGGACGCCTGTGTGCGACCTCATCTCTGGGAACGACACGCGGACACACCACATATGGACGCATGCGCGGGTCGGCGACCCATATATGGTGGGTGACGCAGCTGGTTCGTCATCCCAATCCAGGGATGTCGAGGCAACAGGGAACCCGGTGTGAATCCGGAACTGCCCCGCAGCGGTGAGTGGGAACGAACACCATCCATCACGGCATACGCCGCGTTGAGAAGCACTGCACCTTCGGGTGTGGGAAGCGATGGTCACTAGGCGGCCTCGGCCGAGCCCATGAGTCCGAAGACCTGCCAGCGCACCGTGCCCGCCGGGCACGGTGGTCCGATGCCGCGTGGGACGGCTGACGGCAGATCAGGCGATGTCGGCACCCTTTGCGTGGGTATGCCGTGTGTTCGCCGTCGATTCGTCGTCTCCTGCGCGACCCGGACCCCAGGTCTGATCTCGCGAGGAGAGTCATGACGATCACGCAACACCACTTCCCCGAAACGGGAAAGTTGGAGACCGCACCACCCCCCACTGCAGGGCGCCCCCAGATGCAGGTGCGCAAGCGCAACGGCGACCTCGAACCGGTCGACGTCGGCAAGATCGTGCGCGCCGTCGAGCGCGTGAGCGGCGATCTGCTGGAGATCGACCCGCTGCGGGTCGCGACCCGCACCATCAGTGGGCTCTATGACGGGGCCACCACCCAGGAGCTGGACCACCTGTCGATCCAGACAGCCGCCCAGATGATCGGCGAGGAGCCGCAGTACTCGCGACTGGCCGGCCGCTTGCTGTCCGCGTTCATCGACAAGGAAGTTCGGGGGCAGGGCATCGCGTCGTTCAGCCAGTCGATCGCGCTCGGGCACGCCGAGGGGCTCATCGGCGACGAGACCGCCCAGTTCGTCAAGGACCACGCGCGCAAGCTCGACCGGGCAGTGGACCCGCTGTCAGACAACCGTTTTGAGTACTTCGGGATCCGCACGGTGGGGGACCGCTACCTGCTGCGCCACCCCACCACGCGTCTGGTCATCGAGACCCCGCAGTACTTCATGCTGCGGGTGGCCTGCGGCCTGGCCACGTCGGCACGCGAGGCCATCGCCTTCTATCGACTGATGTCGAGCCTGGCCTATCTGCCATCCAGCCCGACCCTGTTCAACTCCGGGACGGCCCACCCGCAGATGTCGTCGTGCTATCTCGTCGACAGTCCGCGCGATGACCTGGACTCCATCTATTCGCGCTACCAGCAGGTGGCTCGACTCTCGAAGTTCGCCGGCGGCATCGGCATCGGCTTCTCACGCATCCGCTCTCGTGGGGCCCTCATTCGCGGCACCAACGGTCAGTCCAACGGGATTGTGCCGTTCCTTCGGACGCTGGACTCCTCGGTCGCGGCGGTCAACCAGGGGGGTCGGCGCAAGGGTGCCGCCTGCGTCTATCTCGAGCCGTGGCACCCCGACGTCGAGGAGTTCCTCGAGCTGCGCGAGAACACCGGTGAGGACGCCCGTCGCACCCACAACCTCAACCTCGCGCACTGGATCCCCGATGAGTTCATGCGTCGCGTCGAGGCCGACGAGACGTGGTCGCTCATCGACCCGGACCAGGCGCCCGAACTCGTGGACCTCTGGGGGCCGGCCTTCGAGGAGGCCTACCGGCGGGCCGAGGCCGACGGTCGCTACGTCCGCCAGGTCCAGGCACGCGACCTCTATTCGAAGATGATGCGGACGCTGGCCCAGACCGGCCAGGGGTGGATGACGTTCAAGGACGCGTCCAACCGCACCTGCAATCAGACCGACGACTCGGGTGAGGTGGGTGCGCCGATCGTTCACTTGTCCAACCTGTGCACAGAGATTCTCGAGGTGTCCTCCGACGGTGAGACGGCCGTCTGCAACCTCGGTTCGGTCAATGTCGCCGCGCACCTCACGCCCGAGCGTGACGGCGTGGACTGGGACCGACTGCGGGCGACCGTGCGCACCGCCGTGCCGTTGCTCGACCGGGTCATCGACATCAACTACTACCCGTCGCCGGAGTCGGCCGCGTCCAACCCACGCTGGCGCCCGGTGGGTCTGGGTCTCATGGGGCTGCAGGACGTGTTCTTCGCGTTGCGCCTTCCCTTTGACTCGCCACAGGCCCAGGAGCTGTCGACGCTCCTCTCCGAGGAGATCTACCTCACCGCCCTCGAGGTCTCGAGCGAGCTGGCGGAACGCGAAGGTGCGCATCCGGCATACCTCTCCACAAGGGCGAGCACCGGTGTCCTGCAACCCGATCTCTGGGACGTGACCGGAACGCAGACCGAGCGCTGGGAAGCGATACGCAAGCGCATCGTCGAGCACGGGCTGCGCAACAGCCTGCTCATCGCCATCGCTCCGACCGCGACGATTGCGTCGATCGCGGGGTGCTACGAGTGCATCGAGCCGCAGGTGTCCAACCTGTTCAAGCGCGAGACCCTCAGCGGTGAGTTTCTGCAGATCAACTCCGCCCTCGTGCGTGAGCTCAAGTCTCGCGACCTGTGGAGTCCCGAGATCCGTGAGCAGATCAAACGGGCCGAGGGCTCGGTGCAAGGCGTGGCGGCGCTGCCCGATGACGTGCGGGCACTCTTCCGCACCGCCTGGGAGTTGCCGCAAAAGGCACTCATCGAACTCGCGGCTGCCCGCCAGCCGTTCATCGACCAGAGCCAGTCGCTCAACCTGTTCCTGGCCTCCCCCACGATCGGCAAACTGTCGTCGATGTATCTCTTCGCCTGGAAGTCCGGCCTGAAGACGACGTACTACCTGCGATCACGACCGGCCACGCGCATCCAACAGGCGACCACGAGTGTCGCTGCGCCGCTGACCATCACCGGCGAGGCGGCAGTCACCTGCTCCCTCGAGAACCCCGAGACCTGCGAGGCCTGCGAATGAGCGCCGAGACCACCACCGAGACGACGGTGGCCACGACCGCGGGCACCGTGGCGACCGACACGAGCGCAACGCGCATGCTCCTCGACCCCGGTATGAACCTCACCCTGCGGCCGATGCGCTACCCGCACTTCTATGACCGCTATCGCGACGCCATCAAGAACACGTGGACGGTCGAGGAGGTTGACCTGCACACAGACCTCCGGGACCTGCAGAAGCTCACCGCAGCCGAACGGCACCTGGTGTCTCGGCTCGTGGCCTTCTTTGCCACGGGCGACACCATCGTCGCGAACAACCTCGTCCTCAACCTCTATCAGCACATCAACTCCCCCGAGGGCCGGCTCTACCTGTCGCGCCAGCTGTTCGAGGAGGCCGTGCACGTGCAGTTCTATCTCACGCTGCTCGACACCTATGTGCCCGACGAGACCGAGCGCCACGAAGCCTTCGCGGCCGTCGACAACATCCCCTCGATCAAGAACAAGGCCGAGTTCTGCTTCAGGTGGATCGACTCGGTCTTCGAGCTTGACGCGCTCGAGACGCGCGAGCACCGGCGCGCGTTCCTGCTCAACGTCATCTGCTTCGCAGCAGTGATCGAGGGGCTGTTCTTCTATGGCGCGTTCGCCTACGTCTACTTCCTGCGCTCGCGGGGCTTGCTCAACGGGCTGGCCTCCGGGACGAACTGGGTGTTTCGAGACGAGTCGATGCACATGGCGTTCGCGTTCGATGTCGTCGACACCGTGCGCGAGGAGGAGCCCGACCTCTGGGACGACGAGATGAGCGAGCAGGTCAAGCAGATGCTCATCGAGGGTGTCGAGGCCGAGGCCCAGTTTGCTGAAGACCTGTTGGGCGGCGGCGTGGCCGGGCTCTCGAGTGCTGACATGCGCGGCTACCTCGAGCACGTGGCCGACCGGCGCATGCAACGCCTGGGGCTCGAGCCGATCTTTGGTTCGCCAAACCCTTTGGCGTTCATGGAGCTTCAGGACGTCCAGGAGCTGTCGAACTTCTTCGAGCGGCGCGTATCTGCCTACCAGGTGGGTGTGAGCGGCACGGTGGGCTTCGACGAGGACTTCTGAGTCCTCATCCACGTGGACATGCACATGCTGCTGTATGTGCATGTCCACGCTCGAACGTCGGATTCAACCGCTCCTTGATCGGGAGCGTGACGAGCGACGTCCACCACCCCTCACGCGGACGGCATACGGCCACGCTCAGGTGTTCTGGGGGAAGCCCAGGTTGAGGCCGCCGTGGCTGGGGTCGAGCCAGCGTGAGGTGACAACCTTGCCGCGGGTGAAGAAGTTCACGCCCTCCATGCCGTGGGCGTGGCTGTCGCCGAAGAGCGAGTTCTTCCACCCCCCGAAGGAGTAGTAGGCCATCGGCACGGGGATCGGGACGTTGATGCCGACCATGCCGACCTCCACCTCGTTCTGGAAACGTCGGGCCGCGCCGCCATCGTTGGTGAAGATCGCCGTCCCGTTGCCGTACTCATTGGCGTTGATGAGCGCCAGACCCTCGTCGTAGGACTGCACGCGCAGCACCGACAGGACCGGTCCAAAGATCTCATCCTGATAGATCGACATCTC
The DNA here is from genome assembly GCA_039917755.1 of Knoellia sp. Classification (GTDB taxonomy): domain Bacteria; phylum Actinomycetota; class Actinomycetes; order Actinomycetales; family Dermatophilaceae; genus Knoellia. The sequence continues at coordinate 12,761 of JBDSIV010000160.1, forward strand.
CGTCGACACCTTGTCGAAGAGCGTCGGCGCGAGGAAGAAGCCCTCCCCGTCGGCGTCAACGTCGACCTCGCGGCCGTCGACGACGAGCTCGGCTCCGGAGTCCACACCGGCGTCGAGGTAGGACGCCACCTTGTCGCGGTGCTGCTTTGTCACGAGCGGCCCCATGTCGGTGCCACGGGTGCCGTCACCAGTGACGAGCTTGCCGACCCGGTCCTTGATCTTCTCGATGAGCTCGTCGGCAATGGGTTCCACCGCGACGAGGGCCGAGATGGCCATGCACCGCTCGCCTGCGGAGCCGAAGCCCGCGTTCACGGCGGCGTCGGCGGCGAGGTCGAGGTCGGCGTCGGGCAGGACGAGCATGTGGTTCTTGGCGCCACCCAGGGCCTGGACCCGCTTGCCGTGGGCGGTGCCCGTCTCATAGACGTAGCGCGCGATGGGCGTGGATCCGACAAAGGACACAGCCTTCACATCGGGATGGGTGAGCAGCGCGTCCACCGCCTCCTTGTCGCCGTGCACGACGTTCATGATGCCGTCGGGCAGGCCCGCTTCGCGCCAGAGTTCGGCCACCGCGACGACGGCCGAGGGGTCCTTCTCGCTCGGCTTGAGAATCACGGCGTTGCCACAGGCGATCGCGACAGGCACGAACCACAGCGGCACCATCGCGGGGAAGTTGAACGGCGAGATCACCGCGACCACCCCGAGCGCCTGCCGGATCGAATAGACATCGACCTTGGTCGAGGCGTTCTCGGTGTAGCCACCCTTGAGCAGGTGCGGGATGCCGCAGGCGAACTCGGCTACCTCGAGGCCTCGCGTCACCTCGCCCAACGCGTCGGAGAGGACTTTGCCGTGCTCGGCGGTGATGAGCGCGGCGATGTCCTCCTTGCGCTCGTTGAGGAGCTCCCGGAACCGGAAGAGCACTTGGGTGCGCTTGGACAGCGAAGCGTTCGCCCACTCCGACGCCCACGCCTGCTGAGCCCGCGCCACCACCTCACCAACGAGATCGGAGGAGGCCAGGTCGAGCGCCCCGGTCTCCTCTCCGGTCGCGGGGTTGTAGACGGGGCTGGTGCGCTCGGCCGTGCCATCCCAGGACTCGCCGGCGATGAGGTGGGTGATGCGGGTGGGGGTGCTCATGATGTTTCCTTCGTGCGGGTAGTGGTGTGGGACAACGTTTGTGGGTCAGCGAGGTCGACCTCAACGCGTTCACCGGTGGCAAGCGAGGCCATGCCGGCACTCGAGACCGCCGTGGCGGCGTAGCCGTCCCAGGCGGTTGGTCCAACACCTTCACCTCGCAGGGCCGAGTCGACCCAGGCCTGGACTTCGAGGTCGTATGCCGTGGCGAAGCGCGTGCGGTAGTCCGCCGGAACGGAGCCACCCCACTGCCCGCCACCGCCGCCGTGGGCGGCGATCGAGGTGGAGTAGAGACCGGACGAGGCGCGGCCGATGATGACGGAGCCACGCTCGGCCACCGCTTCGCATCGCACTTCGTAACCGACCTGGCTGTTGACGAAGACTTCGTTGGTGACGAGACCCCCACCGGCCATGGTGAAGATCGCGATCTGGGGATCGATGACACCCTCCGCAGCGTGTGAGGTGGGCGCCGGCGACAGCACCTGGATGGCGACGATCTCCTCACCGAAGAGGAAGCGGGCGACGTCGATCTCGTGCACGAGGCTGTCGCGCACAATCATCTCGGAGCGGAAGTCGGTGTTGGGGACCGACGCGTTGCGGTGGATGTTGTGCAGCACCAGGGTTCGGCCCAGCGTGCCGCCGGAGAGCACTGATTGGAGCTGGGCGTACTCAGGGTCGAAACGCCGCATGAAGCCGACCTGAATCAAGGACCGGTTGAGGCGTCCCGTGACCTCCCGCTCGGCCTGGACGAGCCGAAGCGAGGACTCGGAGTCCATCGTCATCGGCTTCTCACACAGGACCGGCTTGCTCGCGGCCAGGCAGGCGAGGACCTGCTCCTCATGGACGAACCCGGGCGAGGCGAGGATGACCGCGTCGACGTCGTCCGCTGCGATGAGTTCCAGGGCGTCGGCACCGGCCCGCACCCCGTCGAAGCGTGCGCCGAGCTCCGCGGCACGCGCTTCGTCGGGGTCAGCAACGGCGACAAGGCGCGCATGAGCGGTGCGCCGGGCGAGGCGCTCCGCGTGGTCGGCGCCCATGATCCCCACGCCAACCACACCCACGCGCAGGGTTCCACTCATGACGACTCCCCCGGTGAGAGAAACGCGCGCTGGTCCTGCTTGTGGATCGCGTAGGCCTCGAGGGCCTGCTGCGTCGACTCCAGTTCGCTGACCTGCGCGACCGGGACGTCCCACCAGCTCTCACCGTCGGGCGCGAACACCAGCGGATCGGTCTCGACGTGGATGACGACCGGCCCACCGTCACTGGGCCAGGCCTTGGCCTGCGCGATGGCAGCGGTGAGCTCGTCACGCGAGTGCACCTCGATGACGTGGGCACCGAGACTGCGGGCGTTCATCGCAAGGTCGACCGGCAGGACAGCGCCGTCGAGCCGGTGCGAGGTCTCATCGCGTTGTCGATAGGCAGTGCCGAAGCGTTGCGACCCCAACCCCTCCGACAGCGAGCCGATGGAGTGGAAGCCGTGGTTCTGCACGAGCACCACGATGACCTTGACGCGCTCCTGGACAGCGGTCACCAATTCGGTCGGCATCATGAGATAGCCGCCGTCGCCGACCATCGCGAAGACGTCGCGGGTCGGATCGGCCAGCCGGATGCCGATGGACGCGGGCACCTCATAGCCCATGCAGGAGTAGCCGTACTCGACGTGATAGCCCTTGCGGTCACGCACTCGCCACATCTTGTGCAGGTCCCCCGGCATCGATCCGGCGGCGCAGAGCACGACGTCGCGCGGGTCGCTCAGCTCGTTGACGGCACCGATGACGGAGGCCTGGGTGAACTGTCCGTCGGGCAACGCTTCGGTCACCGACGACGGCGGGTCGTATGCCGCGTCGACGGCCTTGTCCCATCGGCGCCACAGGGTGCCCTGCCGCTTGCGATAGGTGTCGGAGACCGACCAGCCAGCGAGGGCGTCGGTGAGGGCCAGCAATGCCTCGCGGGCGTCACCCACGACGGACAGACCTGAATGCTTGCCGGCGTCGAAGGCAGCGACGTTGATGTTGACGAAGCGGACGCCCCTGCGAGCAAAGGCTGCGCGTGAGGCAGTCGTGAAGTCGCCCCAGCGGGTGCCGATGCCGATGACGACATCGGCATCGGCGGCCAAGGTGTTGGCGGCCGTCGTGCCGGTCGACCCCACTGCGCCGACGAGCTGCGGGTGGCCGTGCAACAGCGACCCCTTGCCTGCCTGGGTCTCGGACACCGGGACGCCTGTCGCGGCCGCAAACGCCGCCAGCGCGTCCTCGGCCCCCGAGTAGTGCACGCCACCACCGGCGACGATGAGCGGCTTCTTGGCCGAGCGGATCAGGTCAGCAGCGGCGGCGATCCGCGATGTCTCCGGCGCGGGTCGACGCACGTGCCACACCCGCTCGTCAAAGAGCTCGACCGGCCAGTCGAAAGCCTCGGCCTGCACGTCCTGGGGCAGGGCGATCGTCACCGCACCGGTGGCGGCCGGGTCGGTGAGCACGCGCATCGCGGCCAGTAGGGCCGACGGCAGCTGCTCGGGACGATTGACCCGGTCGAAGAAGGCCGACAGCGGTCGGAACGCGTCGTTGACGGTGACGTCCGCCGCATACGGCGTCTCGAGCTCTTGCAGGACGGGGCTGGACACCCGTGTTGCGAACGTGCCAGAAGGCAACAGCAGCACCGGGATCCGGTTGATCGTCGCGAGCGCGGCACCGGTCAGCATATTGGTCGAGCCCGGACCGACGGAGGCCGAGCACACCCACGTCTGGAGACGGTCCTTCTGCCGCGCATAGGCGACGGCCGTGTGCACCATCGCCTGTTCGTTGCGCGCCAGGATGTAGGGGAGGTGTTCCTCGCCATCAGCGAGCTCGTTCTGCAGCAGCGCCTGACCCAGCCCTGCAACGTTGCCGTGACCGAAGATGCCGAAGCAGCCGGCGAACAACTTCTGGCGCTGGCCGTCGCGCTCGGTCCACTGATGGGCCAGAAACCGCACCACGGCTTGGGCGACCGTGAGCCGGAGGGTCTCCTGCGTCATCGGGTGTCTCCAAACGAGAGCCGGGGGTCCACGTCCTGGTCGTCCCAGGTGGACCGGATCCAGGTGTGGGCTGGGTCGTCGCAGATCAGCCACGCGCGCTCGGGCCCGGGACCGGCCATGACGTTGAGGTAGTAGAGGTCGTAGCCCGGTGCGGCCATAGCGGGACCGTGCCATCCGTGCGGCACCAGGACCACGTCCCCGCTGCGCACCTCGGCCAGGACGTCGATCTCCTTGCCCGGGTGGCCGTAGACACGCTGATAGGCGATGCCCGGGCCGCGCGGACCGTCGGCCACCTCGAAGTAGTAGATCTCCTCGAGCGCCGTCTCTCCGTCGCGCTCCTCATCGTGCTTGTGCGGCGGGTACGAGGACCAGTTGCCGCCGGGCGTCAGCACCTCGCAGGCGATGATGCGGTCGGCAGCCAGCACTCCGGGAATGCCGAAGTTGTTGACCTGCCGGCTCGACTGTCCGGCTCCGCGCATCTCGACCGGTACGTCGGTTGCTGCTAGGTAGGCCGGC
>JBDSIV010000161.1:0-29699 GCA_039917755.1 Knoellia sp.
GGTTTCACCGGATTCTGGTGAGCACTGGTCTGCTGAGGGTGCCTGGCGAGTCGCCGACGGCATCTCCCGGATCCCGTTGCCCCTGCCGCTGGACGGCCTGAGGGCTGTCAACGTCTATGTCCTCGAGACCGACGACGGGCTCGTGCTCATCGACGGCGGCTGGGCGATCGAGGCCGCACGCACCGTCCTCGAGCGCTCCCTGCGCCAGCTCGGAGCCGGCTTCAAGGACATCCGGGCCTTCCTGGTGACGCACGCCCACCGTGACCACTACACGCTGGCCGCCGTGCTCAGCGACGAGACAGGTGCGCAGCTCGCGCTGGGCGCCGACGAGAAGCCGTCGCTGGACCTGCTGCGCGCTGGGGACGGGTCCGGCCACGAAGCGATCCTGCAAGGTCTGATCAATGCCGGTGCTGGTGCGCTGGTGCAGGGGTGGAGGGCGCATCAGGGTGAGCCGCACGACCCGGCGATGTGGCGCTACCCGGACACCTGGCTCGAGGGTGACCACACCATTGCCGTCGGCGCCCGCACCCTGGATGCGGTCCACACCCCCGGGCACACGCCGGGGCATTTCGTCTTCGCCGACACCACGGAGCAGGTGCTGTTTGCAGGCGACCATGTCCTGCCGACGATCACTCCCTCCATCGGTTTCACGGCCCCCCAGCCTGTTGATCCCCTGGGCGACTTCATGGCTTCCCTGACCAAGGTGCGGTCCCTGCCAGACCTGCGGTTGCTCCCCGCGCATGGCCCGGTGGCACCGTCCTCGCACGCGCGGGTGGATGAGCTGCTCGCCCATCACGAACACCGCCTCGCCCTCAGCCTGGCCGCCCTCGACCACGGTCCGGTCACCGGTTTCGAGGTCGCCCATGAGCTGGGTTGGACGCGGCACGAGCGCTCCTTCGATGAGCTCGACGTGTTCAACCAAGGCCTCGCGGCGCAGGAGACCAAGGCGCACCTGGAGCTCTTGGTTGCCCGTGGCGTTGCCACCCGGGACGAGACCCCTGACGGTGTGGTGTTCTCCCACGTGGCGCAGGGCGCACCTTCGCCCGAGTTGCCCTAGAGCATCCGCGCGCTTGCGGTGAGCCTTCGGAATGCTTTGATGTTGACATGACGGCAACGACGCCTCGCACCACCGACCTGAGGGTCGCCCTGTTCGCCACCTGCTTCAACGACACGATGTGGCCCGAGGCGCCCAAGGCAACCGTGCGGCTCCTCGAGCGGCTCGGCGTCACGGTTGAGTTCCCGATGGACCAAACCTGCTGCGGGCAGATGATGACCAACACCGGGTATGCCGCGCAGGCCGTTCCGCTCGTCCGTCGCTTTGTCGACGTGTTCGCCGACTACGACGCCGTCGTGGCACCGTCGGGTTCGTGCGTTGGCTCGGTCCGCGAGCAGCACCCGATGATCGCGCACCTCGCGGGTGACCCAGGGCTGGCGTCGAAGGTCGAAGAGGTGCGGCCCAAGGTCTATGAGCTGTCGGAGTTTCTTGTCGACGTGCTCGGCGTGAGCGACGTCGGCGCGACGTTCGCGCACCGCGTGACCTATCACCCGACCTGCCACTCGCTGCGCATGCTGCGCGTCGGCGACAAGCCACTGCAGTTGCTGCGGGCCGTTCGGGGGATCGAGCTCCTCGAGCTCGAGGGCGCCGAGGAGTGCTGCGGTTTTGGTGGGACCTTCGCGATGAAGAACACTGAGGTGTCCGTCGCGATGGGCACCGACAAGGCGCGGCACGTCACCGACACCGGGGCCGAGGTTCTCGTCGCCGGCGACAACTCCTGTCTGGCACACATCGGCGGGATCCTTGGAAGGCAACGCTCCGGCATACGCCGCATGCATCTTGCCGAGGTCCTCGCCTCGACTCAGGAGCACCCAGCATGAGCATCGGACCGGTCCAAAAGACGTCGGCGACCTTCGTCGGCATGCCAGCATTCCCGCAGGCCGCCCACACGGCTCTGGCCAACACCCAGCAGCGGACCAACCTGCGCAATGCCACCCACACGATCCGCGAGAAGCGGGCGGCCGTCGTCGCAGAGGTGCCCGAGTGGGAAGCCCTGCGGGTGGCTGGCGCCGACGCCAAGGACGAGGCGCTGCACCACCTCGGCGACTACCTCGAGCAGCTTGAGCTGAGCCTCATCGCCAACGGCGCGATCGTGCATTGGGCGCGTGACGCCGATGAGGCCAACCAGATCGTGATCGACATCGCGCGGGCCAAGGAGGTCGACGAGGTCGTGAAGGTCAAGTCGATGACGACCCAGGAGATCGAGCTCAACGAGGCCCTGGAGGAGGCAGGCATCAGCGCCTGGGAGACCGACCTCGCCGAACTCATCGTCCAGCTCGGCCACGACCGCCCGAGCCACATCCTCGTCCCGGCGATTCACCGCAACCGCACTGAGATTCGCGACATCTTCATCACGGAGATGGGCAAGGTCGGGCGCCCTGCTCCCGACGACCTCACCGACGACCCCGCACGCTTGGCCGAGGCGGCCCGGGTCCACCTGCGCGAGAAGTTCCTGCGTGCCAAGGTCGCGGTCTCGGGGGCGAACTTCGCGATCGCCGACACCGGCACGCTCGTCGTCGTCGAGTCCGAGGGCAACGGACGCATGTGCCTGACCTTGCCCGACACGCTCATCTCGGTCGTAGGCATCGAGAAGGTCCTGCCGACGTGGGAGGACCTCGGCCCGATGCTGCAGCTGCTCCCGCGCTCGAGCACGGGTGAGCGGATGAACCCTTATACGACCATGTGGTCCGGGGTGCACGAGGGCGACGGCCCGCAAGAGGTGCACGTCATCCTGCTCGACAATGGGCGCAGCCACGTGCTTGCGGATTCGCTTGGGAGACAGGCCCTTCGGTGTATTCGCTGCTCGGCCTGCCTCAACGTCTGCCCGGTTTATGAGCGCACTGGTGGGCACGCCTACGGGTCGGTCTATCCGGGCCCGATCGGGGCCGTGCTCAACCCCCAGCTTCGTGGGACGGCGAGCGAGGTCGACCAGTCCCTGCCCTATGCCTCGAGCTTGTGCGGCGCGTGCTTCGACGCCTGCCCGGTGCGGATCAACATCCCCGAGCTGCTCGTTGAGCTGCGTGGCACGGTCGCCCAACAGGGCGGGCACCGCGCCGAGTCTGCTGCCATGAAGGCCGCGGCGTGGGTGCTCTCGGATCCCAAGCGGTTGGCCGGTGCCCAAAGGGGCGCCACGACGGCAGGTCGCCTCATCGGCAAGCGGACGATCAGGAAGATCCCCGGCATGGGCGCCTGGACGGACGCCCGCGACGTGCCGACCCCACCCACGGAGACCTTCCGACAATGGTGGGCCCGCGAGCGCGGCCCCGAGGGACCCAGCCCCAAGGGATCCGGCATCTCTGGCAGCGAAGGGGAGCAGCGGTGAGCGCGCGCGACGACATCCTGTCCCGGGTCCGGGCTGCCCTGACCGACATCGGAACCCTCCCTCAACCTCGCGCAGAACTTCTCGCAGAACCTCCCGCAATGTCTGCGGATGCGGTCGCCAGAACCACCACATCCGCAGACGCAAAGGAGGGGTCCCGGGTGATGCTGGAGCTGTTCGTCGAGAACGTCGCGGACTATAGGGCGACCGTGATCCGGGCCAAGGAAGGTGACGTCGCCGCGACGATCGTGGCGGCCCTGCGTTCTGCCGGCCTCGAGTCGCTCGTCGTCCCCACCGGACTGGACGCGTCGTGGCAGCAGGCGCTGGGCGAGGCGTTCGAGGTCCACTCCGAATCCGAAGCCGACTCGGCCGCGACCCTCGACGCCATCTCCGCGGTCGTCACCGGCTCGGCCCTCGGGATCGCCAGCACCGGCACGATCATTCTCGATCACCGCGGTGACCAGGGACGGCGCGAACTCACCCTCGTCCCCGACACTCACGTGTGTGTCATCCGCGACGACCAGGTCGTGCCCGACGTCCCCGAGGCGGTCACCCGATTGGGTGCCGCGCCCCACAAGGGTCAACCCCTCACCTGGATCAGTGGCCCGAGCGCGACGAGCGACATCGAACTGCAACGCGTCGAAGGCGTTCACGGACCGCGCACCCTCGTCGTGGTCCTTGTCGAGAGCGGGGACTAATGTCGCGAGAGCACCGCAGCATCGTCGCTTGGGAGGCCCCCGCATGATCGTCCCGTTCACCGTCTCTGACTTCTTGGCCCGCGGTCTCGCTGTCTACCCCAACCGGGTCGGGGTCATCGACGAACCGGATCAGCCGGCTGACTCCTGGGGGGAGTTGACCTATGCAGAGGTTGCTGCACGCGCCAAGGCCATGGCCGTCAAGCTCGACGACCTCGGCATCGAGGTGGGTGAGCGGGTGGCGATGGTGTCGCACAACAGTGCTCGCCTCTATACGGCGCTGTTCGGCATCTCTGGTTCCGGCCGCGTCCTCGTCCCGGTCAACTTCCGGCTCTCTCGCGACGAGGTGCAGTTCATCGTCGACCACAGCGGCGCCCGGGTGCTCTTCGTGGACCCCGAGGTCGCCCCGTCACTCGAGAGCGTGACCTGCGAACACACGTTCGTCCTGGGCGACGATGACGATCTGTTGGCACCCACGGGGGCAGACGGCATACGTGAACCGCAGGAATGGCAACCGGACGAGAACGCGACCGCCACGATCAACTACACCTCCGGAACCACCGCCCGCCCCAAGGGCGTGGAGTTGACCCACCGCAACCTCTGGATCAACGCGGCGACCATGGGTTTGCACCTGGGTGTCACTGATCGCGACGTCTATCTGCACACGCTGCCGATGTTCCACTGCAACGGCTGGGGCATGCCCTACGTCACGGCGAGCCTGGGCATCCCCAACGTCGTCCTGCGCAAGGTCGAGGGCGCCGAGATCCTGCGCCGGGTGCGCGACCACGGCGTCACGATCATGTGCGCGGCCCCGGCGGTCATCAACGCCGTTCTCGATGCTGCAGCCACGTGGGAAGGCGAGCTCCCTGGTCGTGGCACGGTGCGCGTGGTGGTCGCGGGTGCTCCGCCGCCCACCAAGACAGTCGTGCGGATGGAGGCCGAGCTTGGCTGGGAGTTCGTCCAGATCTATGGCATGACCGAGACCTCCCCGCTGCTCACCGTCAACCGCACGCGCGCCGAGTGGGATCACCTCCGGCCCGAGGAACGCGCCGCCAAACTCATCCGCGCCGGGGTGCCGGCCGTGGGCGTGACGCTACGGATCTCCGAGGATGGCGAAGTGCTGGCCAAGTCCAACGTCGTTCTTGGCGGCTACTGGGACCTGCCGGACGAGACCGAACGCACGCAGGGCGACGGCTGGATGCACACCGGCGACGGCGGGCACATCGATGAGGAGGGCTACCTCGTCATCTCCGACCGCAAGAAGGACGTCATCATCACCGGCGGGGAGAACGTCAGCTCGGTCGAAGTCGAGGACGTCATCTTCGGGCACCCCGACGTGGCCGAGGTGGCCGTCATCGGCATCCCTCACCCCAAGTGGGGCGAGACGATCATGGCGCTCGTGGTCCGCACCCCCGGTTCGCAGCTCAGCGAGGGCGACCTCATCGCCTACTGCAAGAGCAAGGCGGCCAGCTACAAGGCACCGACGACGGTGGAGTTCCGTGACGAGCTGGCTCGCACCGCCACGGGCAAGCTGCAGAAGTTCAAGCTGCGTGCGCCCTACTGGGAAGGACGCGACCGGCAGGTCAACTGACCTGTCGCGCGTCCGGAAAGGTTCGACACACGAGATGGCTCCTGTCCACATGGATGCTCTGCACTCCCAGTCCGACGAGGACTCCACACCCGTGTTCTTCGTCGCGGGTGGCACCGGCATCTCGGCCGAGACCCTCGGCAACCTGATGCTGGCCCAGTTCCCCGGGCTCACGTTTGCCCGTCGCAAGTTCCCGTTCATCGTCACCGTCGAGCAGGCGCGGTCGGTCGTGGCCAAGCTCGATGCCGCCAAGACCGACTCGGTGACGCCGCTCGTCTTCTCGTCGGTGTCGGACGAGACCATCCGTCAGGAGTTGCAGCGCACGAAGTGTGAGTTCGTCGACCTGTTCGGCACCCACCTCGACACCGTCGAGCGGGTGTTGCACGTCAACGCCTCGCACTCCCCGGTGGCCTCCCTGCACGGGGTGGGCGACGCCTCACGCTACGACCAGCGGATGAAGGCCATCGAGTTCGCGATGGAGCACGACGACGGGGCAAGTCTGCGCCACCTCGACCAGGCCGACCTCATCCTCATCGCGCCCTCACGGTGCGGCAAGACGCCGACCTCCATGTATCTCGCCCTGCAGCACGGCCTCAAGGTCGCGAACTATCCCCTTGTCGAAGAGGACTTCGAGGGTGACGGCCTGCCGCGCCCGATCGCGAGCCTCGGGGACCGGTGTTTCGGACTGCTCTCGACCGCCGCCCGACTCAGCCAAGTGAGAGGCGAGCGCAGACCCGGATCGACTTATGCCAGCCTTGCCCAATGCAGCTTCGAGCTGCGTCGGGCGGAGGCGCTCTATCGGACCCACCGCATCCCGTCCATCAACTCCGCCAAGATGTCGGTGGAGGAGATGGCCGCCGTCATCATGCAGAGCAGCCGGTTGTCCAGCCTCGGCTAGGACTTCACCGCCCGAACGACCGACCGACACAAAGGAACGCCATGACCGGGACACCCACAGCCAGCGCCAACATTGCCTGGTTCGCCGAGCTCGGCCTCAACGACGTCGAGCACGTCGGTGGCAAGAATGCTTCGCTCGGCGAGATGGTGCAGCACCTCTCCAAGGCCGGGGTGCGGGTCCCGGATGGTTTCGCCACGACTGCTGAAGCCTATCGACGCTTCCTGTCTCACGAAGGTCTGGCCGACCGCATCAACGGCATGCTCGCCGACCTCGACGTCGAGGACACCCGTGCCCTGGCCAGCACCGGCGCCGACATCCGGAATGCCGTCGAGCAGCAGCCCTTCCCGGCCGATCTCGAGAGCGAGATCCACACGGCTTACGAAAAGCTTGTCGGCGAAGCGGCCGGTGACGTGACCTGGGCGGTGCGTTCGAGCGCGACGGCCGAAGACATGCCTGACGCATCCTTTGCGGGTCAGCAGGAGACCTTCCTCAACGTCAAGGGGATCGACAACATCCTGCTCGCCATCAAGCGAGTGTTCGCCTCTCTCTACAACGACCGGGCCATCGCCTACCGCGTGCACAGCAACTATGACCACGAGTCGGTCGCCCTCTCGGCCGGGATCCAGCGGATGGTGCGCTCCGACATCGGATCCTCCGGCGTCATGTTCACGATTGACACCGAGTCCGGCTTCTCGGACGCGGTCTTCATCACGAGCAGCTTCGGGCTCGGCGAAGCGGTGGTGCAGGGCGCGGTCAACCCCGACGAGTTCTATGTCTACAAGCCCGCCCTGCGTGCCGGGCGTTCGGCGATCCTCAAGCGTGGCGTCGGCAGCAAGGCGACCAAGATGGTCTACACCCAGGACTCGGCGGTCGGTCGCTCGATCGACTTCGTGCCCGTGGACGAGGCCGACCGTGGCAGGCTCAGCCTCACCGACGCCGACGTCCTCGAGCTTGCCGAGCACGCGCTCAAGATCGAGGAGCACTACGGCCGCCCGATGGACATCGAGTGGGGCAAGGATGGCGTCGACGGCAAGCTCTACATCCTCCAGGCCCGTCCTGAGACGGTGAAGTCACGCCAGTCGGGGTCCACCCTGACCCGCTTCCGCATGGGTGAACGCGGCCCCGTCATCGTCGAGGGTCGAGCCATCGGTCAGAAGATCGGTGCGGGCGCCGTCCGCATCCTCACCAACGCCGAGTCGATGCACGAGTTCCAGTCCGGCGAGGTGCTCGTCGCCGACATGACCGACCCCGACTGGGAACCCGTGATGAAGCGCGCCAGTGCCATCGTCACCAACCGTGGCGGCCGCACCTGTCACGCGGCGATCATCGCCCGCGAGCTCGGCATTCCCGCCGTCGTCGGGACCGGCACCGCGACCAACGTGCTCAGTGATGGCCAAGAGGTGACGGTCTCGGCCGCCGAGGGTGACACCGGGCTGGTCTATGAGGGCCTGCGCGACTTCACGGTCACCGAGACGGCGCTCGACGACATGCCCGAGGTGCCCGTCAAGATCATGATGAATGTGGGGACCCCCGACCAGGCCTTCGAGTTCTCTCGCTTGCCCAACAAGGGGATTGGGCTCGCCCGCCTCGAGTTCATCATCAACCGGCAGATCGGGATCCATCCGCGCGCGCTCCTCGAGCTCGAGGACCAAGAGCCCGAGATCAAGGCCGAGATCGAAGCCCTCATCGCGGCCTACGACAGCCCGCGCGACTACTTCGTCAAGCGCGTCGCCGAGGGCGTCTCCATGCTCGCGGCGGCCTTTGCGCCGGAGCCGGTCATCGTCCGGATGAGCGACTTCAAGTCCAACGAGTATGCCGGGATGCTCGGCGGCCGGCGCTACGAGCCGGACGAGGAGAACCCGATGATCGGCTATCGCGGTGCCGCGCGCTACCTCTCGCAGGACTTTGCGGAATGCTTCGCGATGGAGTGTGAGGCGCTGCGCCTCGTCCGTGACGACATGGGACTGACCAACGTCAAGGTGATGATTCCGTTCGTGCGGACCCTGACCGAAGCCGAGGGCGTCATCGACCTGCTCGCCCAGCACGGGCTGCGTCGTGGTGAGAACGGCCTGCAGGTCGTCATGATGTGCGAGGTGCCCTCGAACGCAGTGAACGCCGACGCGTTCCTCGAGCACTTCGACGGCTTCTCGATCGGGTCCAACGACCTGACCCAGCTGACGCTGGGGCTCGATCGGGACTCGGCCCTCGTGGCCGGTGGCTTCGACGAACGCGACCCCGCCGTCAAGAAGATGCTCACGATGGCGATCGAGGCCTGCCGCCGACAGGGCAAGTACGTCGGGATCTGCGGGCAAGGCCCCTCGGACCACCCCGATCTTGCCGACTGGCTCGTCGACCAAGGCATCGAGTCCATGTCGCTCAACCCCGACACCGTCGTCGAGACCTGGCTGCGCCTCGCCAAGCGCGCCGGCTGAACCGGCCGGGTCGGCGCCCGCCAGCAGCTCCTCCCTGATTCGGCCATGACCAAAACCGCCTCTGAACAGCAGTTATGCCATGGTGGAAAACGTGCACACCTACGGACTCATCGTCATCGGGAGCGGCCCCGCAGGGGTCTCGGCCGTCGCTGCATACGACAAGGCCGGAGGCGAGGGGCCGGTGCTGTTGCTCACCGCCGACCCGACCGCACCCTATGAGCGACCGCCGCTCACCAAGGCGTCGCTGCGTGCCGACGCGACCCCGGAGCCGACCCCGCTCGTTGAGCAGGGCGGTGCCACAGATCTTGATCTCAGACTCGGTATGCCGGTTTCGCACCTTGATCTCGACCGCCGGGTCGTCGAGGCAGGCGGGGAGAGCTTTCGCTACGAGCGGCTCATCCTGGCGCCAGGGGCTCAACCCCTGCCTCTGCCGAGCGCCGAGGCGGGAGCAGACCTGCACGTCCTGCGGTCATTCGCTGACCTGGAGCGCCTCGCGCAGTCAGCCGGGCACGCCCGGACCGCAGTCGTCATCGGGTCGGGATTCATCGGCTGCGAGGCTGCGATCTCGCTGGCGCTGCGAGGCCTGGACGTCACGCTCGTCTCGCAGGAGAGCGCTCCGCAGGTGGATCGTCTTGGCGAGCGAGCCGCGGCCCTCATCGCTGACCTCCTCGAGGGGCACGGCGTCTCGCTGCGACTCGGCGTCGAGGTCGCCACGGTGCAGGCACCTCGCACCATCCACCTCAGTGACGGCACGACGCTGGCGCCCGACCTCGTCCTGGCGGCGCTAGGCGTGGAACCGTCGACGCACTTCCTCGACGGATCGGCGCTGCAGATGCACGAGGGCCGAGTGGTCGTCGATGAGCATCTCGCGGCGACAGTGGACGGTGTGTGGGCGGCGGGCGACGCCGCCCGCGCAATGCACGCGGTCGCGGGGCGGCCCATCCCGGTGGAGCATTGGGGCGACGCGTTGGCCATGGGTGAGGTCGCCGGCAGGAACGCCGCGGGGGAGCGTGCCGCATGGCAAACGGTCCCCGGCTTCTGGAGCGAGCTGGGTGAGCACCAGCTGAAGTACGTCGCCTGGGGCGACGGACACGACGAGGTGGTGGTCGACGAGGCGCCGGGTCGCCTCACCGTCTGGTACGGCCGTGGCGGCCTGCTCGCCGGGGTGCTGACCTACAACGCCGACGACGATCTCGAGCGCGGTCAGGGCCTCATTCACCAGGGTGCGGAGTTGGCGGCCGGGATGCGCGGTGACCGGCCCGAGAGCGAGGATGACTTCTCCGAAGCGAAGGAGGGCTGAGGCCGAGGCGGACGTCGCCGAGCCGCTGCTCGTCGCTGCCGTGAATGTGGATCAGTCACTCACCTGCACCTGCACCTGCACCTGCATCTGGACCGCTCAGGCCGGCGTCGAGGCGAGGGTGAGGACGAGGACCGGCCACGGTGCCCACCGGTCGAGGTCGGGTGAGCGCGGGTGCAGGCCCTCGACGTTCCAGACCACCCGCCCCATCGTGAACGAATAGCTTGCCCCGTCAGCGTCGGCCGGCGTCTCGTCGGTCCAGGCGTCATCGAAGTCACTGAGGTGCTGCAGGGTCAGCCATAGGCGATCCCTGAAGCTGTCCTCGCTCGAGGGTGCCGCGCCGCCGAAGACGGCCACCAACGCATGGGAGCTGCGGTCCCCGGGCCCCACGTCGGCCAGGTCGCGCAGCACTTGGAAGAGCTCGAGGCTGCTCGAGGGAGCACCCATGCGACCTGTCGTCACGAGGTGGTCGCGCGCGGGGTCGAAGGCGCCGGGTGATCCCGGGAGGAGTGTGGCGTGGGTGCTGACCCAGTGCTCCACGTCGGCGAGCACGATGTCGGTCTGCGGGGCAATGGCGAGATCTTGTGTCATGGCTGTTCTCCTCGATCTGGGCATGGCTTGACGTGCCCCCGATGTGGGTGATCGCCGTCAGCCTTCGGCGCGACCGTAGATGGGATCACGGCGAGGTCGCTACCTCCCTTGGGGTGAAACCATGCGCGACACAGCGATCGGGCGCTGCTTTCCGCCCTTTGGGGTGGTGTGCGAACCCGTGGTGCTTCCCTACGGTCAGAGCATGACTGCATACAGCACCACCGTCCGTGCACTGCACCTCGTCACGAACGCCGCGTGGTTCGGTGGCTCCCTCATGGGAGCCGTTGCTCTCAACCCCGCTGCCCGCGAGGGCGACACCTCGCGCGAGCGCTCGCAGATCGCCGACACAGGGTGGACCGCGTGGGGTCCGGTCCAGGGTGGAGCAATCGGGCTGCACCTCCTGAGCGGTCTCGCAATATTGGCTGACAACCGGCGTCGCACGGTCCTGCACCCCCCGACCACTGCCGGCGTCATCGTCAAGACCGCGCTCACGGGCGCTGCGCTGGGAGCCAGCGCCGCGGCATACCTGAACGGAGCCAAGCTCGGCGAGGCCCTGGAAGCAGCCGACGAAGACCCCGCCGCACAGCGGCGCGCACGTGCGCTTTCGAACCGCATGGGGTGGCTGCAGTGGCTCACTCCCGCAACAACCGCTGGCCTGCTCGTGATCGACGCTTATCTGGGTGAGCAGCAACGAGGAGCAGCAGGACTGCTGGATCGCCCCACGTCGCTGCTGCACCGGTCGTGAGCACCCGCTTCGAGTTCGCCTTCGCTGGCGCGTACCGCTTCCCGGCGCTGATCTTCGGCATCCGCCCAGGATCGGCGTTCGTGACCGTGACCGCCGACGAACTGCAGGTGCAGTTCGGTCCGTGGCGGCTTGTCACCGGACTCGACAACATCGCGAGCACGCAAATCACGCAGGACTTCGCCTGGCTCAAGACCGCCGGGCCGCCACACCTCTCGCTGGTCGACCGCGGCGTGACGTTCGCCACCAACGGCGACCGTGCGCTCTGCCTGCACTTCATCGACCCCGTCCCCGCGATCGACCCCACCCGCACCATCAAGCACCCGGGGGCCACCCTCACCGTCGCCCATCCGGAGCGGCTGCGCGACCTCCTGCGCTGAAGGCACCCCGCCTCGGCGCAATGACCACATCAGGAGCATCAATGAACGGCGTCAGAAATCACTTCGACAACATGTTGGGCAACGTCATCGAGTGGATCCCCAAACTTGTGGGCTTCCTCCTCATCCTCATCATCGGCCTCATCCTTGCCAAGCTCATCAGCAAGGCGGTCGACAAGTTGCTCGAGCGGGTCGGCTTCGACCGCGTCGTCGAGCGCGGAGGGGTCAAAAAAGCGCTCGCCAAGAGCGAGCACGACGCCTCGGACATCGTGTCCAAGGTCGTCTACTGGGCGCTTGTCCTCGTCGTCCTCACGATGGCCTTTGGCGTCTTCGGTCCCAACCCGGTCAGTGACGTCCTCGCCACGATCGTCGCGTTCATCCCCAAGCTGATCGTCGCGATCATCATCATCGTCATCGCGGCCGCCCTCGCTGCTGCAGTGCGTGAGCTGATCAACAATTCGATCGGCGGACTGTCCTACGGCAGGACCCTGGCCAACATCGCGAGCATCGCCATCCTCGTGCTCGGCACCATCGCCGCGCTCAACCAGATCGGCGTCGCGGACTCGGTCACCACGCCCATTCTCTACGCCCTGCTCGCGTGCATCGTGGGCGTCGTCGTCGTCGGTGTGGGTGGTGGCCTCGTCCGCCCCATGCAGAGCCGCTGGGAAGGGGCGCTGGAGACGGTCGCCCGTGAGTCCGGTCGGATGAAGGACGAGGCCGCCAAGGCCCCGTCGCTCAAGGACCAGGCCCGTGGTGCGCAGGCTAAGGTCCAGCAGGAGGTCCGGCGTCAGGACGCCAAGGCCGATGCTGAGATCGCGGTCGAGCAGCAGCGCACCGAGGTCATCGACCCCGAGCGCCCCGGCCTGCACCAAAACTGACCTGCTCGACCCAAGGAGAGCGCTGTGCTCGGCACCTCGACACCTCGTGACACCCCGACGCGTGAGCCTGCCTCGACCGCGGCGTTCAGCTTCCTGTCATGGGCGGACGCCGGCCTCGTCGCGGCAGCCCGCGGCGCTGGACCCGATGTCGAGTCAGCATTGTCGCTGGCGCGAGGGCTCGGGCCCGTCTCGGCGCGGTTGGGCACGAGCACCTGGACCTATCTGCAGGTCCTCGCCTCACTTGGCGCGGGCGACCTCACCGTCGCCCGCGTCGTCGAGCCGCACCTGGACGCGCTCACGATCCTCGACCAGGCCACGAGCGCCGACGCCGTCATCCCAGACGACGGGTCGCGGGCAGGACTCGTGGTCCCCACGCCCGCTCCCGGGAGCACCTGGGGTGTGTATGCGGCCCACGCGCCCGGCGCTCATCTGCGAGCGAGCGTTGGCGCGGCTGGGTGGACACTGACCGGGACCAAGCCCTGGTGCTCGCTGGCCGGTGACGTCAGCCACGCCATCATCACCGCCCACGTGGACGAGCATCGCCGTCGAGCCTTTGCCGTCGACCTGTCCCACCCCGGGGTTCACCTGTCCGATTCCCCCTGGGTCTCGCGAGGTCTGGTCGGAGTGCGCAGCACCGGAATTCACCTCGACGCAGTCCCCGCAGTCCCCGTCGGCCCGGCTGGCTGGTACCTCTCCCGCCCGGGCTTCGCTTGGGGCGGCGTCGCCGTGGCAGCAGTCTGGTTCGGTGCAGCGTCGGCGCTGGCCCAGTCGGTGCTCGACGGTGCGCGTCGTCGAGAGCCCGACCAGATCGCGACCCTGCATCTGGGACGCCTCGACGGTGCCCTTCGGGCAGCAGAACTGGAGCTGCGCGCGGCAGCTCACGCCATCGACGAGGGCCTCGCCGCTGGCCCGGTCGGTGAGCTCGTGGCCGCGCGTGCCCGCAATGCTGCCGCTGCTGCGGGCGAACTCGCGCTGTCCGAGGTGGCACGCGCCCTCGGGCCCGCCCCCCTGACTGCGGACGAGGAGCATGCTCGTCGAGTTGCGGACCTCACTGTCTATGTCCGGCAGCACCACGGTGATCGGGACCTGGCGCGCACGGGAATCCTGCTCGTCGGGGGTCAGAGATGACGAGGTCCGAGTCCAGCCTGGACCACCCTGACGGCGAGCTGCGGTGGGTGCGTGATCGCCGCTGGTCGGCGGTGCCGTCCCCGACGACGCGCACCGTGCTCACGGGATACGACCACCTCCTCGTTGTGGCGGCACACCCTGACGACGAGTGCCTCGGCGCGGGAGCGTTCATCGCTGATGCGGCTGCGATGGGGGTCGACGTCACCGTTCTTGTCCTCACGGATGGCGAAGCCTCCCACCCGCACTCGCCCTCCGTCACCCGCGAGGCGATGGGCCAGCGCCGCAGCGCCGAGGCCGACCGAGCTGCCATAGCTCTGGCCCCCGCGGCGAGTGTCGTG
The DNA here is from genome assembly GCA_039917755.1 of Knoellia sp. Classification (GTDB taxonomy): domain Bacteria; phylum Actinomycetota; class Actinomycetes; order Actinomycetales; family Dermatophilaceae; genus Knoellia. Next base: position 14,339 of record JBDSIV010000161.1, read on the forward strand.
CACGCCCAGCTTCCCGACGGAGCGCTTGCCGACCGCGGCACCGATGTCGTCGCCGCTGTTCGGGACCTCGTCCGCCCGGGCACCTTCGTCATCGCCCCATGGATCGCTGACGGTCACCCCGACCACGACGCGGCCGGGCGAGGTGCGGCGGCTGCGGTTGCGGCGTCTCGCCAAGAGGACAGCGACGTGGCGCCGGTGGGACTGGGGCACTACCTGGTGTGGTTCTGGCACTGGGGTGACCCCGATGCCCTCCCGTGGACGGAAGTTGTTGCGGTCGATGCCACTCTCGAGGCCCTCGACAGGCGCGAGGGTGCTCTGCGGCAGCACCACAGCCAGCACGCGCCGTTGTCGTCCGCGCCCGGCGACGAGGCCCTGTTGACGCAGGCAGTCCTGGCCCCCTTCGGTCGCGGTTTCACCACGTTGATCCTGCGCGGACACGATCTCGTTGGCGACCGCGACCTGACGACCGGAGAGCGACTCGGGACGCGCCGGGCCGCCACGTTCGACGACATGTTCGAGGGTGGGGACGACCCCTGGTCCAGCCGCCTCTGGTACGAACGCCGCAAGCGCGCGCTCACCCTTGCCGTTCTGCGAAAGGAGCGCTACGACCGGGTGTTGGACCTCGGCTGCTCAACAGGGGTGCTCACGCAGGACCTCGCATCGCGGGCTGGCCAGGTTGTCGCCGTGGACGTGAGCAAGCGCGCCCTCGACGTGGCCCAGCGAGTGTCGACGTCAGCTGTCATCTCCTGGGTCCAAGGAGAGGTGCCCGCGGTCCTCGATGTGATCGACGGACGGTTCGACCTGATCGTGGTCTCGGAGCTCGGCTACTTCCTGCGCCCCCTCGAGCTCTGGCTCACCCTCGCCGCGATTCTCGAGAGGCTCACCCCCGGCGGCGAGCTGGTCCTCGTGCACTGGCGGCACCCCACCGCGAACATCCCGCTCGACGGCCCGACCGTGCACGAGCAAGTGCGGTCCGTCCTCGGCCCGTGGTCGGCGATCACCCATGTCGAGGACGACGTCCTCGTCGATGGCTACGAGGTGCCGCGATGATCGACGTGGTGCACGTGGTCATCCCCGCGCGTGACGAGGAGCAGCTGCTGCCCCGCGCGCTGGCCAGCCTCGCCCTGGCTCAAGAGCAGGTTGAGTCAACCCATCCCCACCTTCGCGTCGACATCACCGTTGTCCTGGACCGGTGCGTCGACGGTTCGGCAGAGCTGGTGCGACGGGCAGGAGTGCGCAGTTTGACGGTCGACCACGGCAACGTCGGGGCCAGCCGTCACGCCGGGGTCCTCTCCGCGCTGACCGACACGAGCTCACGCGCCGTGGCTGCCTCTGACGTCTGGATCGCCTGCACCGACGCCGACACGGTCGTTCCACCGCACTGGCTGACTGGTCACGTGCAACTGTCAGACACCTACGACGCCGTCATCGGCACCGTCGAACCTCTCGGGCTCACCGACACGACCGTGCTGGCTCAGTGGCGCGCACGTCACGTCCTCAGCGAGGGGCACCCCCACGTCCACGGTGCCAACCTCGGACTTCGTGCCAGCACCTATCACGACGTGGGGGGCTTTCACCCGATGGCCACGGATGAGGATGTCGACCTCGTCCGGCGTATCCGAGCCGGTCGAACCCGTTGGGTCGCCACGGACACGGTCCGAGTTGCCTCCTCCGCCCGACGCATCAGCCGCTGTCGTGGTGGTTTCGCGGACTATCTGACCTCGCTCGAGAATCAGGTGGGTTGAGTGCGTATCGCCATGTTCGCAACGTCCCGAAACCCCATCGTCGAGCCGTATGCCGGTGGGCAGGAGTCCCACACAGCGCTGCTGGTCCGTGGTCTTCGCCGTCAGGGCCACCACGTCCGCCTCTATGCGCAGGCAGGCACTGACGCGTCGCTTGCCGACGAGCTCGTCACCTACCCGGACCTCCCGCCGCTCAGTGCGGTCGCTGGGGTGGACCCTCAGCTGCCCGAGCCTGACTTCCTGCGCGACCACGCCGCCTTCACATCTGCCGTGGTCGACCTGTTGGCCCGGCCCGACGTGGACGTCGTCCACAACCAGAGCCTGCACTTCCTGCCGCTCGCTTTTGCGGCGGCGCTTCCGGCGCCATTGGTCACGACGCTGCACACGCCTCCGTTCCCGTGGATGGAACTGGGCGTCGCACTGGCAGGCGAGCGGGCGGCATACGTCTGCGTGAGTCGGGCGAGTGCCCGGGACTGGACCACGTTGCCCACGCCACCGCACGTCATCCGCAATGGTGTCGACGACGACGGCCAGGGTCCGGGCGACGGTGGTGAGGATCTCGTGTGGGTGGGCCGGCTGACCTCCACGAAGGGCTGCGATCTCGCGATCGGCGCCGCTCGGCGCAGTGGTCGCCGACTGCGGATCGTCGGACCGGTGAGTGACCGTGAGTGGTTTCTCGAGACGATCGCCCCCGAACTCGATGGCCAGGTGAGTCATGTCGGCCACCTCTCGCATGCTGACCTCGCGGCCCTCGTGCGGGCGAGTGCCGCCGCCCTCGTGACGCCTCGCTGGGACGAGCCCTTCGGCCTTGTGGCCGCGGAGGCCGCAACGTGGGGGACTCCGGTCGTAGCCCTCGATCGTGGCGGCCTCGCGGAGTTCGTCACCCCCGAGATCGGGGTGCTCGTCAATGGTCGCGGCGCCGACGAGGTCCTCACCGAAGGCCTGTCCGGTGGGATCGAGGCGGTCTCTCACCTGCGTCGCGGGGACGTCCACCGGGCGGCCCTGAGGGACTTGGGGTCGGACCGCATGGTGCGCACCTACGTCGAGCTCTATCGCGACCTCATCACCTCGTGGGAAGGCCCGTCGTGAAGGTCGGGTGGTATGTCCACCACCACGGGGCAGGTCACCGCACACGGGCGATGGTGGTGGGAGCCTGCCTCGCTGCGCGCGGCGCTGACGTCACTCTGCTCGGGTCAGAACTTGACCATCCGGCGACACTGTCCGCGGACCTCACCCCTGTGCGTCTCGCCCTGGACCATCCACTCGCGTCCGAGGGTTCGCCCGAGCGTGATGATGTGACAGCCGGAGGGCTCATGCACTGGGCACCCCTGCGCCACGGCGGTTTTGCCGAGCGCATGACCACCATCGCGCGCTGGATACAGGTGCAGGAGCCGGACGTGCTCGTTGTCGACGTGTCCTGCGAGGTCGCGCTGCTCGTGCGGCTGCTCGGAGTCCCCGTCATCGTGGTGGCCCAGCCGGGTGAGCGACTGGACCCGCCGCACTTTGCCGCTCTGGCCGCCGCCACCGCCGTGTTGGCGCCGTGGCCCGCGTGGGCCGGCGCGAAGCTCTGGGACACGCAGGCCATCACCGCTCCCGTCGTGGCGGTCGGTGGGCTGGCCAAGAAGCCGGAGGTGGCGTCGCGCCCGCGAGGACCTGTGGGCGTGACCCCGCTCGCCGATCGGACCCCTGTGGGACTCGTTCTCTCCGGGTCCGATGGCTTCGATCGTCGGGACCTGCCCGAGATCGTTGCGCGGTCCGCTCCTGACGTCGACTGGACGGTTGTGGGCGGATCCCGGTGGGTGCCCGATGTCCACAAACTGATCGCGGGTGCCGACGTCGTCGTCACCCATGCAGGTCAGAACGCCATCGCTGACGTGGCCGCCGCCGGTGTGCCGGCTGTGGTCGTCCCGCAGCGGCGGCCCTTTGGCGAGCAGGACCACATGGCCGACGTCCTGGCCTCCTCCGGCCTCGCGACCACAGTGATGAGAGAGGACGTGGCCACCGTCGACTGGGCCGCGGCGGTCGATGGTGTGCTGGCGCGAGGTGGTGGTGGCTGGCAGCGCTGGGCGTGCGAGGGCGCGGTCGAACGCGCGGCCTCGCTCGTGGAGTCGGTGGCCCATGGGTGAGTCGAGCCTGGGTGCCGCCACCACGGTGGTGACGGTCGTTCACGGTCGGCACGAGCATCTCAGCGAGCAGCGCCGGGTGCTGGGCGCAGTCTCACCCCTGACTCCGCACGTCGTCGTGGCCATCGAGGATGCTGGCATCGACGAGGTCGTCGAGCGCTCCGGTGGTCGTGGTGTGTCAGTGGTCCACGTCGACAGTGACCCCCGCGGTCTGCCGTTGGCGAGGGCGCGCAACATCGGTGTCGAAGTCGCTCTCGCTGGTGGAGCTGAGCTCGTGGTGCTGCTCGACGTCGACTGTGTGCCGGGACCGCAGCTCGTCACCGCCTACGAGCGTGCCGCGTCGTGGGCGCCGGGCGCCCTCCTCGCCGGACCGGTGACCTATCTTGCCGAGGAAACTGCCGTTCCAGCCGACCCCTCGCGCCTCGATCGCCTCACCCATCCGCACGTTGGCCGGCCCGCGCCCTCGGATGGAGAGATCGAACGAGGCGGCGACCACCGCCTCTTCTGGTCCTTGAGTGCCGCAATGAGTGCAGCGACCTGGCGGCTGCTCGGAGGTTTTGACGAGACTTATGTCGGCTACGGCGGGGAGGACACCGACTTCGGACGGATCGCTCAGGCACTCGGGGTGGACCTCGTCTGGGTTGGCGGTGCCCACGCCTACCACCAGTTCCACCCGGTCTCTCGACCACCGGTCGAGCACCTCGCCGACATTGTGCGCAACGCTGAGATCTTTCGTCGCCGATGGCACGAATGGCCGATGGAGGGATGGCTTGAGGAGTTCGAGAGTCGGGACCTCATCGTGCGTCGTGGGGACCAGATCGAGCTTGTCCCGAAGGCCGAATCCGGCCCGCATGAACGCAGAGAGGTCCCGTTGGGCAGACGCGTAGGCTGGGGCTCATGAGCGCCCACTCACGACTCCCCTTGACAGTTGCGTTGGTCAACGACCACGAACTCATTGTTCGAGGGATTGCCGCGATGCTCGAGCCCTTCAACGACCTCATCACCGTGGTCGAGCTCGACCTTCAGGTTCCGGTGGGCCGCCCCGTCGACATCGCTCTCTATGACACCTTCACTCGCACCAGCCTCGAAGCCGATGACCTCGACCTGTTGTGCGCCAACCCGGACATTGGTCGAGTGGTCCTGTTCACTTGGCTCCTCACCGAGGAGCTCATCGCATCGGCGCGCTCGCGAGGAGTCGCCGCCGCCATCCCCAAGTCGCTTGATGGTGCCGCTCTGGTCGAAGCGTTGACCACAGCTCACGAGGGACGCATGGACGTCATCCCCTTCGTGGAGGCGCCGACGATCGCAACGAACTCGTGGCCGGGCCGCGGGCAGGGCCTCACGCCGCGAGAGTCCGAGATCATTGCTCTCGTCACCACGGGGCTGAGCAACAACGACATCGCCGAGCGGACCTACCTCAGCATCAACTCGGTCAAGTCCTACATCCGCTCGGCCTATCGCACCATGGGGGTGACGAGCCGCAGCCAGGCCGTCCTCTGGGGGATAGACAACGGCATGGCGCCGAGCCGCATGCGGGTCTCGGTGCCACCGTCGGCGGCCAACAGTCACTGACCGACGCGCCCGTCCCCTCCCTGAGGGAGCAGACGGGCCGCCAGCTCAAGCACGCAGCAAGGGCTATGCGCTCAGATCACGCTCCCACTGACGTGGGCCGGCAATGCGAGTGACGTATGCCGTGGTGTCCTTTGCGGTGTCGAGCGACAGGCACGCTTCGTCCAGTTTGGCGGCGAGTCCGGCGGCCGCGACGAGGGCGTCAGTTCCAGCCCCGAACCCGATGACCTTGTAGTGGGTGAAGGCGTCGGTGAGGAAGTCGCGGGCGGCGGGCTCGTCGGCAAGGGCCTGCTCACCATCGGCCCCGGCAAGGATCGCGACGGTGTCATAGAGCACAGAGGGTGCACCGGCGAGGAATTGTTTGGCCGCGAGGAGTGAGCCGTCGGACAGGGTGGCCCCACCGACCTTGACGGCGATGACTTCGACGGTGCCGCCGGCCTTCTCGACCGCCCTGGTGAGGCGCTTGACCACAGCAGCGGTGGCGCCGTCGCCCACCAGGAGCCCGAGTTTGCGGCCCTTGAACGTCTCTTTGGCATTGCCCAGAAGGCTCAGGGCAGGGGATGCCGCTGTCTCGATGACCGGCGCAGCCGCCTTCGATGCGGAAGGCAGCGGCATGCCCAGTCCATCGGCAACCTGGGATGCGAGCGACTCATCGACGTTGCGCAGGTTGGCGACCATCCGCTCGCGGATCGCTGGAACCTCGCACTTGCCGAGTTCGAACGCATAGGCCGCGACGATGTGGTCCTGCTCAACCGCCGTTTGGCTCAACCAGAACTGGCGGGCCTGGCTGTAGTGGTCGGCAAACGACTCGGGGCGGATGCGGCGGGTCTCGCCGGACTCCGGCGCGGGGTAGGGAACCTGTCCCGCAGCGCCGACCTCGCGTGGCCCGCGATCAGCCCCGGTGAAGGAGTTCGGCTCATAGGCCGCCCGTCCCATCTGGGGCGCCGTCTGCATGTGGCCGTCCCGCTGAAAGTGCGCCACCGGGCAGCGCGGGGCGTTGACCGGAAGCTGGCTGAAGTTGGTGCTGCCCAGACGCTTGAGCTGGGTGTCGAGGTAGGAGAAGTTGCGCCCCTGCAGGAGGGGGTCGTTGGTGAAGTCAATGCCCGGCGGGACGTTCTGGGTCATGAACGCCACTTGCTCGATCTCGGCAAAGACATTGTCGACCACCCGATTCAACGTCATCGTGCCAACGAAACGAATCGGGACGAGCTCCTCGGGGATGAGTTTGGTCGCGTCGAGGACGTCGAAGTCGAAGCCGTCTGCGAAGGCGTCGTCGAAGACCTGGACGCCCAGCTCCCACTGTGGGAAATCGCCCGCGGAAATCGCGTCGAAGAGGTCCCGGCGGTGGAAGTCGGGGTCGGCTCCGTTGATCTTGACCGCTTCGTTCCAGACCACCGACTGCATGCCCAGAACCGGCTTCCAGTGGAACTTCACGAACTGGCTCTCACCGCCGGCGTTGATGAACCGGAAGGTGTGGACGCCGAAGCCCTCCATCATGCGGAACGAGCGCGGGATGGCGCGGTCGGACATCTGCCACAGAGTCATGTGGGTCGACTCGGGCATGAGAGAGGCGAAGTCCCAGAACGTGTCGTGGGCCGACTGCGCCTGCGGGAACCCGCGGTCTGGCTCCTCCTTGACGGAGTGGACGAGGTCGGGGAACTTGATGGCGTCCTGGATGAAGAAGACGGGCATGTTGTTGCCCACGAGGTCCCAGTTGCCCTCATCGGTATAGAACTTCGTCGCAAAACCACGCACGTCACGGGCGAGGTCGAAGGAGCCGAGGTTGCCCGCGACGGTGGAGAAACGGGTGAACGTCTCGGTCTTCTTACCCGCCTGCGCGAAGATGCTGGCCCGGGTGATGTCGGCCAACGACTCGTGACATTCGAAGACGCCGTGCGCGCCGTAGCCGCGGGCGTGGACGACGCGCTCCGGGATTCGCTCGTGGTCGAAGTGGAAGATCTTCTCGCGGAAGGCGTGGTCGGCGAGTAGCGCCGGGCCGCGCGGCCCCACCCGCAAGGTGTTGTTGTCGTCCTCCACGGGTGCGCCCCGTGCTGTGGTCATGACCGGGCTGTCGCCGCCAGCGCGCTGGTGCAACTCGCCCCCAGCGCCGATCTCGTCGTTGCCGATGTTGGTCCTGCCTCGGGCAGTGGTGCGCTTCGTGGCTGACACGGGTGGCTCCCTTGAAAGGTGGACCTGGCAGAGGTGTTCCTCTCCGGGCACTGTGCGACCTTTTCACCGTAGGAGAGCAGCGATCGCTTGGCTACCCTCCCAGGGGTGGGCCGGGAGGCCTGCGGGTGACCTACGGTGGGGTCACCCCAGAGTCAGGAGACCCCCGTGGTCAACATTGTTCGAGAGTTCGACGTCCCTTGCCCGCAGGCCGAGGCGATTGCCTACCTCGCTGACTTCGCTCACGCCGTCGAATGGGACCCGGGCACGGTGTCGTGCGAGCGCATCGGTGATGCCGACGCTCCCATCGCGGTGCACAGCACGTGGCGCAACGTCAGCAAGGTGCTTGGACGTGAGACCGAGCTGACCTATGAGCTGACCTCGTTGCGCCCGGACGGTGTCGTCCTGGAGGGAGCCAACAAGACCGCCCACTCCCGAGATGACATCGGGGTCCTCGCGGTGGATCCCCTCCGAAGCCGAGTGCGCTACGAGGCAACCATCACCTTCAAGGGTCTGGCCAAGGTGGTCGACCCCCTCATGGCTCTCGTTTTCACAAAGGTTGCCAACGACACGGTGCGCGACATGACTGCCGCCCTCACCCGCGTTGGTCACTAACCAAGCCACAGCACCACTTTTCCCAGAGCAGGAGAGCGCCATGTCTGACAGGACCCACCAAGATCTCGTCGCCGAGATCATGAAGGACACCAGGATCGCCGTCCTCACCTACATCAACGACGAGGGTCTCCTCGTGTCGACGCCCATGGGCACGCAGGACTTTGAGCACCCGAGCACGGTGTGGTTCATCACCGAACTCGACAGCGACAAGGTGGCGGCCATCCGGCAGCGGCCGCAGGTCAACGTCTCCTATGCCAGCGGTTCCGGCTGGGTGTCGCTGGCCGGCGCTGCGGTGGTCAATGAGGACCGCGCCAAACTCGAGGAGCTGTGGGACACCTCCGCCTCGGCCTTCATGAAGGGCGACGCCCAGGACCCCAACTCCGGACTGCTCCAGGTCGACGCCGAGACCGCTGAATACTGGGAGTCGCCCGGCAAGGCGGCCATGCTCGTCCAGATGGTCAAGGGTGTCGTGACCGACTCCGAGCCCGATATGGGCGACAGCGGCGTCGTCTCCCTCTAGGTCGCGGATCGGCGCACGCGGCACGCGGTGTCTCCCGCCATGACCGACCTTCTCCAGTGGACGCTGGCGGGCCTCGCCAGCCCATGGTCGCTGGCTTCACGGGCTGAGCCACTGCGACCGAGTCATTTCTCGCTACGATCGAGACTGTGACCACCACTCTTGTCCTCACCGTCATCGGCAACGACCGGGCCGGGCTCGTCAAGGCCCTGGCCGACGTCATCGAGCAGGGCGGTGGCAACTGGGAGCGCAGCCATCTCAGTGAGTTGGCTGGCAAGTTCGCGGGCATCGTCACGGTCACGGTCCCGCAGGATCGCGCCGACTCGCTGAGAGCGGCCCTCGCGCCACTCGACGGTCTGCTCGACATCGCCGTTCACGCGGCAAGCACCGGCGACGAGCCGGCCCCTCGCGCGACAGTGCAGGAACTGCGGATCGACCTCCTGGGCAATGACAGACCCGGCATCGTCGGCGCTGTTTCCGGAGTTCTCACGAAGCACCACCTCAGCGTTGCCGACCTCGAGAGCTGGACGCGCGATGCCCCCATGGCGGGCGGGCGACTCTTTGAGGCCAAGGCACTGGTGAGCGTCCCGACCGACGCCGATCTCGACGAGCTGCGCGCCGACCTCGAGCACCTCGCCAGTGAGATCCAGGTCGACCTGACTTTGGGCGCGACAGACACGGACTCCCTGGCCTGACGCCCGTCCCACACCTTCAGCGGCAGGCGCGCTCGACGCCAGCACACCCTCATGCACGGTCGTTGCTTGCGCAGACAGCGGAAGGCCCCCCGACCACTGGGGTCGGGGGGCCTTCGCTGAGATCAGATGTCTCGAAGGTGGTGAAGGGTCAGATGCCCTTGACCTTCTCTGCCTGCGGGCCCTTGGGACCCTGCGTGACGTCGAACTCGACCTTCTGGCCTTCCTGGAGCTCGCGGTAGCCGCCGCTCTCAATGGCCGAGTAGTGAACGAAGACGTCGGCGCCGCCGCCGTCCTGCTCGATGAAGCCGAAGCCCTTTTCGCTGTTGAACCACTTCACGGTGCCGGTTGCCACTTGGTGTTGCCTTTTCTGTAGTGCGAGAACTCCCTTGTGGAGCACTCATGCTGCCGATACTTCACCCCCGTAGAAACCCACGCGAACCTTCGCGTAGCTACTCGGTCGTGTCGGCCACGCGCACGTGGACTGAAAGGCAACAGGGATAACGGTAGCAGTCTTCGCGCTCTGAGACCTATTGAGTGCGATCAACACCTTGGTGTTCGGGCCCGAGCAGGAGGAATCCACCGTGAGGGGGACGACGCAGATGGCAGTGAGCACGACCGTCTCGGCCCGACCCCTATCTTGTGGGGATGGTCTCCGCAATCGATCTCAACAGCGACCTCGGTGAGGGTTTTGGCCGATGGACTCTGGGCAATGACGAGGCGATGCTCGCGCTCGTCACGAGCGCCAACGTCGCCTGTGGCTTCCACGCCGGGGACCCGAGCATCCTGCGCCGGGTGTGCGCGCAGGCAGCCCAGCGCGAAGTCGCCATCGGCGCCCAGGTGGGCTACCGCGATCTCGCCGGCTTCGGGCGTCGCCACATCGACGTCGATCCGGGCGAGCTCGTCAACGAGGTGATCTATCAGATCGGGGCCCTCGACGGCATCGCCCGCGTCGAGGGCAGTCGGGTCAGCTACGTCAAGCCTCATGGAGCGCTGTACAACGACGCAGCGAGCACCCCGGCCACGGCGGCCGCTGTCGCCGAAGCCATCGCGCTGTACGACCGCTCGCTCCCGCTCGTCGGGCTGGCCGGATCGGAGCTCCTCGTGGCGGCCGAGGGTGCGGGCCTGACCGGTGTTGCCGAGGCGTTTGCCGACCGGGCCTACACCCCCGAGGGCTTGTTGGTCTCGCGCCGAGAGGAGGGCGCGGTCCTCCACGACCCCGCTGCCATCGCCGCCCGCTGCGTCCAACTCGTCATCGACGGCACGGTCGCGGCCATCGATGGGTCGACCGTTCCCGTTGCGGCACAGTCGATCTGCGTTCATGGAGACACGGAAGGGGCGGTCGCCATCGCGGTGGCGGTCCGCAGTGAGCTTGAGGGCGTGGGCATCACGATCCGACCGTTCGTGACATTTTTGTCATGAGGCGGATGCTGGCGGCGGGTCATCACGGGCTGCTGGTCGAGTGCGATGACCTCGATGACGTCATGGCGTTGCACCGCTCCCTCGACGCATCGCGTCCTCCGGGGGTGGTCGACCTCGTCCCAGCGGCTCGGACGCTCCTGCTGACCTTCGATGCCACGACGACCCGGGCCGACCTTGCTGCCGCCGTCACGCGTGCTGGAACCGGAGATTTCGTTGCTGCTGTGTCGGCTCGAGCCGAGATCGTCATCCCCGTGACCTACGACGGAGCGGATCTCGCAGACGTCGCTGAACTGACCGGCATACCGGTCGGCGACGTCGTGCGACGACATCAGCGGCCGGACTACGTCGTCGCCTTCACCGGGTTCGCGCCGGGTTTCGCCTACATCGCGGGTGGAGATCCGGGCCTCGTGGTGCCGCGACGGGCCACACCGCGCACACGTGTTCCGGCTGGATCTGTCTCTCTTGCAAGCGAGTTCACCGGTATCTATCCGCGCGAAGGACCTGGCGGGTGGCAGCTGATCGGCCGCACCGACGCCGTCCTCTGGGACCTCCAGCGCGAGCCTCCTGCCTTGCTCGCGCCCGGCACCCCCGTGCGCTTCACCGAGGTTGGATGATGATCGAGGTGCTGCGATCAGGGCCCCTGACGACGATCCAGGACCTTGGCCGCCCCGGCTTGGCACACCTCGGCGTCGGACGTTCCGGCGCCGTGGACCGACCGAGCCTGCGCCTGGCCAATCGGCTCGTCGGCAACGCCGAAGGCGCGGCCGCCCTGGAGCTCACCTTCGGCGGGATCACCCTGAAGGCAATCGAATCGGTCACGATAGCCATCACGGGTGCGCCTTGCCCCGTCAAGGTCAACGGCCGGGGGAGTGACATGTTCGCTCCCCTTGCGCTCGCGGCCGACGACCTGCTCGAGATCGGTATGCCGTCCCGCGGCGTCCGCACCTATCTCGCCCTTCGTGGTGGGGTCGAGTGCGAACCCGTGCTCGGTTCGGCGGCGACCGACCTGCTGTCCCACCTCGGCCCGTCGCCCGTGCGTGACGGCGACCGGTTGGGTGTTGGGACAGTGTGCACGGCGCAGCCCGGCGTCGATGTGGCCCCGGTGCGAAACCTGTCCGATGAGCCGGTGATGCGCGTGGTCCCGGGCCCGCGGGTGGACTGGTTCGGGACCGATGCGCTGGCCGCCCTGGGTCGCACCCCGTTCGAGGTGATGTCCTCGTCCGACCGGATCGGCGTGCGCCTCAGTGGCGCGCGGCTGGAGCGGTCACGGACCGAGGAGCTGCCCCCTGAGGGGATGGTCGAGGGGGCAGTGCAGGTGCCGCCTGACGGGCAGCCGGTCCTCTTCCTGGCCGACCACCCTGTGACCGGTGGCTACCCGGTCATCGCTGTGGTCCATCCCGATGACATTGCCGTCGCCGCTCAGCTGCGCCCGGGCCAGACAGTGCGCTTCGACGTCAGGCCAGCGCTGTGAAAGCTGTGCTGTAGCCGACCCTGAGGTGAGCGACGAACCGCTGGATGGGGAGGGGCCTGGCGATGACGTGCGCGATCCAGAGCGTCGACCGGCCATCAGTGAGGACTCCGGTGCGCCCATCGTGACGTGCGCTGGCAATCGAGGATATGAGAGCAGACGCGGGGAAGGCACTGCTTTGGGGCCCCAACCGGTGGCGGGTGTTGCCCGGTTGAGCAGTGCTGCTCGGGGCGAGGGCAGACTGATCCTCATGGCATATCTGGTGAAGCAGAAGGACAAGGCTCCGGCGCGGCACAGCCGCATCGAGCCCGACTCGCGGCATCCGCGTGTGTGCGTCATTGGCGCGGGCAGCAGCGGCATCGCAGCGGCCAAGGCGCTCTATGAGGCGGCCATCCCATTCGAGTGCTACGAGGCCGGTCCAGTCGTGGGAGGCAACTGGGTCTTCGAGAACCCCAACGGTCAGTCCGCCTGCTATGACTCACTCGAGATCAACACGTCCTGCCCGCGGATGTCATTCAGTGACTTCCCGATGCCGGCGAACTACCCTCCCTACGCCAAGCACCACCAGGTCGCGGCCTACTTCGACGATTATGTCGAGCACTTCGGCTTTGGGCACACCATCACCTTTGAGACCCGAGTCGACACCGTGGCACCCGCCACCTCGGACCCGACGCGGTGGGACGTCACGGTCACCGACTCTGACGGCACCCGCACCGAGACCTTCGATGCCGTTGTCGTCGCGAACGGCCACCATTGGAATCCGCGCTGGCCAGAGCCGGCCTATCCGGGCACCTTTTCCGGCGAGCAGATGCATGCCCACGACTACCGGGGCGTCGAGCAACTGCGAGGCCGCGAAGTCGTCGTCGTGGGGTCCGGCAACTCGGCCCTCGACATCGCGTGCGCGGCAGCAGAGGTGGCGCAGTCCGCCACGTTGTCGCAGCGTCGCGGGCAATGGGTGTTGCGCAAGTTCCTCTTGGGGCGCGCGTCCGACCAGATCGCCCTGCCCTCCTGGGTCCCGTGGTGGGTCACGAGCTCACGCCTGCGGTTCGGGGCCCTCCTCTCCGGCAACGTCGCGAAACTCGGTCTGCCGCAGCCCCAGCACCACGCCGGGCAGTCCCATCCCGTCCAGTCAGAGGGCATCCGCGGGGCACTGCGCTCCGGCCGCCTCACCCCCAAGCCGGCGATCATGAGCCTCGATGGTGATCGGGTGAGTTTCGCCGACGGCACGAGCGTCGCGGCAGACCTCATCGTCTGGGCCACGGGCTACACGGTCTCATTCCCGTTCTTCACCAAAGAGGTCCTTGGCGTCGAGCACAACAACCTTCCCCTGTGGCGACGCACCATCCACCCTGACCTCCCGGGCCTCTTCTTCGTTGGGCTGCTCCAGCCGGTGGGGGCGGTCATGCCCCTCGCCGAGGCGCAGAGCGAGTGGATCGCCGAGTTGCTCACCGGTCGCTACGCACCTCCGCCCGTCAACGAAGTGCGCGCCGAGATGGTGCGCGAGGACACGGCATACAAGAAGCGTTTTTATGCCTCAGACCGGCACACGATGGAAGTCGACTTCGACCGCTACCTCTGGGACCTTGAGCGCGAACGCAAACGTGGAGCCAAGCGCGCGCGTGACGTGGCTCGGACGATCTAGGCTCGGACCATGAGCAGCGTCGCAGGAAGATGCGCGCCGCCCTCATCCCCCTCAGAACGGACGGCAGACCGGCATGACTGAGGCAACAACCCAGCTGGGCGAAGAGCAGTACGTCGAGCTGACGACGTTCCGCCGCAACGGCGCTCCTGTCGCAACGCCCGTGTGGATCGCCCCCCGCGGCGACGACTTGGTGGTCATCACGCTCGACAACGTGGGCAAAACCAAACGGCTTGCGCACACCGGGCGCGTCGAACTGCGACCGTGCGACGTGCGTGGCCGGGTGGTTGAGGATGCTCCGCGGTATGCCGGCCGTGCAAGCGTGCGTCGCGACGCTGCGGCCATCGCTTCGGTCAAGAAGGCGTTGGGCGTGAAGTACGGCTGGTGGTATCAGGCCCTGTCGGTGGTCGAGCCGGTGCTCAACCACGTGCCGGGGCGCAAGGCGCGCGCAGCGATCACGATCACCGACGTTTCGCTGCTCGAGTCCTGAGCTCCTTCTCGATCGCTCGCGCAAACCCGGATCCCATCGCCGCGATCACGCCCTGCATCGTCGTCTGGATGGCCGGCTTCAGGAGGCCGGGGAAGGGTAGGTCCACGGTGACCTTGAGCTTGATCTGCAGTCGGGTCGACTTCTTGCCGTCCGCGTCGCTGAGGTCGTAGCGCCCGTCGGTGCCGGCGCGCTCGTCACCCTCGGGGGTGTGTGCGAACGTGATTCGTGACTTCGGGTCGTAGGTCATGGCTTCGGTGAAGCCCAACTCGAACGACTGTCCGAGGACCGGAATCTTCGCGAGTTGCCACTTCCACAGATCTCCGTTGGCCGTAATTGAGCGAACCAGCGGGGTGAGCTTGGCCACTGTTGTCGGATCGGTGAGGACATCCCAGACGAGATCGCGGGGGTATGCCACGGTCGCCTCGGAGGTCTTGGTCGCGGTGAAGGTCGCCATCCCCCCATCATGGATGATGACGTCCGTGGCGTGGAAATGCCACCGACCCGCCTAGGCCGACCTCTCGTGACGACACCCCTCCCGGCCCTGATGCCGCTCAGAAGGGGATGGGTTCTGGTGGTGGGGGTTTCTGGGGTGGGATGTCGATGTGGATCTCGTCCCAGGGTCTTGGTGTGGGGCTGGGGCCGTTCTCGAGGTCGATGTGGGGTCGGGGTGGGGTGAGGAGGGTTCCGTCGGCGTCGTAGGTGACGGGTTGGGCGTGTAGGGGTGTGCGGGGGTCGTTGCTGAGGAGTTCGTGGAGGTCTTCTTCGAAGGCGCTTCAGGTCGGTCCAGGTGACGACGGCGGTGGGGGTGATGCGCACGTTCCAGCCGGGGAGTTGTTTGATGCGGTGGTGGTGTCGGCACAGGGCCATGAGGTTGGTGGGGGCGGTGGGTCCAACTGGCCAGGCGCGCACGTGGTCGAG
>JBDSIV010000162.1:0-13483 GCA_039917755.1 Knoellia sp.
TGGCGGGGTCCGGCGGACGATCTCCTCGTCGGTTCGTCGAACTCGCCACCCGACTGGGGATCAACGACCACGACGCGTGGGTGTGCACGGTGGCGAGGATCGGACCGGGTCAGGGGCTGACAGCAGGGATCGAGGCCGCTCTCGGCCGCGGCGGCCGCACCGCGATCAGCCAGATCGACCACGACGCCCACCTGTCGGTCATCGCGCTGCGCCTTGACGGCACTACCTTGGGTGCGGCGCGAGCCAGCATCATCGCGGACCTGCGCGACGTCCCGATGCCCCCACGGGTCAAGGTTGCCGTGGGACCGGGCGCTCGGGCGTTGGTCGCCATCGGTCAGTCCTTCGCCGACGCCGAGTCCGCGCTCGAGATCGCCGAGGACTCCCGCGAGTACGTCGTGGACGCAGTCGCGCTGGGCGTTCCACGGTTGCTCGAGGCGATCGGCCGTCCTGACCTCGTCTGTGCGTTCATCGAGGAACAGCTGGGTGACCTCTTCGAGCTCGATCGACGTCGCAACGCCCAGCTCTTCGAGACCTTCGCCATGTATTTGAGGCAGTCCGGAAACAAAACTGCCACGTCGTCGGCGCTCCACCTGCAGCGGCAAAGCCTCTACCAACGGCTGGACCGCATCATGGCCATCCTCGGGAACCCGCGGCCGGGCAGCAGCCGATGGGGGGCCCTCACCCTGGCCACCGAGCTCGAAGCCGCCCGCAGGCGCGCCGAGACGTGAGAGCGTGGGTCCGGCACGGCATGGACGGGCGGTTCGCCCTCCGGCACGAGGACTCTCAGGAGGCGCTGTGAAGGTGGATGTCGACGACGACCAGCGGTGGCTGGCAGTTGCCGTGGAACAGGCGCAGATCGGGTGGTCCGAGGGCGGCGTCCCGATCGGGGCAGCTTTGGTCCACGACGGGAAGCTGCTCGCCGTTGGCCGCAACCAGCGTGTCCAGCAGGGCAGCGTCATCCGTCACGGAGAGACCGACTGCCTCGAGAACGCGGGGCGACTGACCGCGCGGACCTATGGGTCGAGCGTGCTCTACACGACCCTTTCACCATGTCTCATGTGCGCGGGCACCGCTCTGCTGTACCAGATTCCGCGGATCGTCGTCGGCGAGAACCGCACGTTCGAGAGCTCCGAGGACCTGCTGCGTTCACGCGGGGTCCGCGTGGACGTCCTGGATGACGCGCGGTGTCGCGCCCTCATGGCCAAGATGCTCGAGGAGCGGCCACAGCTGTGGCGTGAGGACATCGGCCTCGAGCCCTGACACCGCCTTCAGTCGTGACAAGGGGAGAGGGGGCAAGGACGACGACTCGCAGATGTCGAGCGGGATGGCAAAACTGCAGAGCTGGCGTGCCCGTGGTGCGCAGGCTACGAAAACCCTCCCCTACAGGGGAAGCCACCGTGTGCCCCATGAAGGAGCAGAACGTTTCGACGATTGATTTGGGGAACCCAGCCGAGTTCGCGGACAACGATTGTCCGCCGATGACAGGCCCTTGCTCGCAGTGGGCTCGGAGGTCCAGGGGAGCTTCGCGGGCCACGCCGAAGCCATCTGACGAGCGCGCGTTGAGCCTCAGCGAGCTCGGGGTTCACGTCCTTGGTGACGCACCATCACGGCCCACGGCTGGTTCGTACGTCGCCGTGGTCTAGCCTGCGAGGCGCTGAGTGCGTAGTCGTCCTGACGGAGGTGAGTCCCGCGGAACTGAACGAGGCATTTCGCATTCTGGATCTCACTGGGGTCTTCGCCAACGCCCTGCTCGGTGGCGTCATCGCCAGGCGGGAGCGCCTTGACCCGATCGGATTCGCCACCCTGGCGGTGCTCTCGGGCTTGGGCGGAGGCTTGATCCGAGACGTGCTCCTGCAGCACGGGCCACCGGTTGCTCTGACCGACTACGCCTACTTGGCCACCGCGTTCGCCGGGGCTGCGGTGAGCTTCCTTGCGCGGGTGGATGGCCGCGCGTGGGATCGGATGTGGCCGCTCGTCGACGCCCTGGCGCTGGGCACCTGGGCAGCCGCGGGTGCGCAGAAGACGCTGGCGGTTGGCCTTGGTTGGCTGCCCGCAATCATCTTGGGCACTGTCACGGCAGTGGGCGGAGGGGCCGTGCGGGACATCGTGCTGCGCCGGGTCCCCGGTGTGCTGGGCGGCAACACGCTGTATGCGACGTGCGCCATCGTCAGTAGTGCGGTTCTGGTCGCCCTCTCCGCGACGGGACATCCGAATGCCGCCATCGTCGCCTCGGTGGCGGTTGGCGCGGGGCTGTGCCTGCTCGCCCGATGGCGAGGATGGATCCTCCCCGACGCCGATGCGTGGTCCCCGACCCAGATCGTTCGCAAGTCCTACCACAAGCGCTTCAGTAAGCGCCTCAAGCGCAGGTCGCGCCGACCGGATCGGTCCGAACCCGCCGAGGGTGGTTGAGTTCGCAACAGCACCGGGCCAAGGTCGTCCCGAACGGGCTGACGGGATCCCATGCTGGCAGGAGAACTTCTCTCGCGATCTGACCGAGCACCGCTGGGATCGACGGGGCCCCAGCCCCCTGTCAGGGTCTCAACTCGTAGCCAGCACACCAGTAGCTGCGATCAGGAAGACCCACGCGGTCGAGATCGCCCCGAGCAGGACTGGTCGCCCGCCAAGTTTTTTGAGAACGCTGATCCGCACACCACAGCCGAGGGCAAACATCGCGGCAGACAGCAGGACAGTCTGGAGCACCTTCCCACCATCGAGCACCTGCGGGTTCAGCGGCAGGAAGGTCCGTGCGAGAGCGGCCGCGAGGAAGCCCAGGATGAACAGCGGCACCAAGGGTGGGCGCTTCCCCTCCGTAGTTGCCTCGCTCCGTCGACGCACCACCCCGATGACCAGGATGACGGGTGCAAGCATCAGCACCCGAGCGAGTTTGACGACCACGGCCGTGGCCAGCGCCCCACCGCCGATGATGCCGCCAGCCGCGACGACCTGGGCCACCTCATGGATCGACCCACCGGCGATGAGCCCCTCCTGCCGGTTGGTCAGATCCAGTAGTCCCAAGATGCCCGGTGCGATGCCGATCATCGCGGTTCCGAAGACGACGACGAGTCCGATGGCAGAGGCGGTGTCCTCCTCGCCCGCATCGACCGCTCCGTCGACGGCAGCGACCGCAGCAGCCCCGCAGATGGAGAACCCGCAGGCGATGAGCAGTCGCTGCATCGGTGGCACCCCGAGAGCCCGACCGACGACGAGCGTGCCGCCGATTCCCAACCCGACGATGAGGAGGACGACGAGAATCATCCGCGGGCCCAACGCGAGGATGTCCCCGAGCGCCAACTGCAGGCCCAGCACGACGATCCCCAAACGCAGGAACCTCTGGGCGGCCACCTTCATGCCGGGAGCAAACGACTCAGGGATCGTCCAGAGATTGGTGAGGGCCACCCCGAGAATGATGGCGACGAGAAGTGGACTGATCGTCGGAAGCACCTTCTGCCCGAGCAATGCCACTCCCGCGGCTCCGAGGGCGAGGGCCAACCCGGGCCAAGGTGAACGCACTGGGGTCTGTTCCCGTTGAAGGTTCTTGATCGGCATGGTCACCACTCTCGCGCCCCCGATCCACCGCCGGTAGCCCTCAAGGTCAGATAACGTCATAGACGTTGGCTATGAGTGGTCGACAACCACGACTCAAAGGAGCCGATTCATGAGCGACCGGTGGCCCGACCTCGACGTCCTCCAGCTGTTGGTGGGCGTGGCCGAGCTCGGAAGCGTCGGGGCGGCCGCAGCGCGAGTCGGCGTCAGCCAGCCCACGGCCAGCACGAGCATCACCCGCAGCGAACGGCGGCTGGGACTCAAGCTGCTTGATCGCTCGACACGGGGCTCCAGCCTGACTGCTGACGGTGCGCTCTATGTCGACTGGGCCCGCGACCTCTTGGCCGCAGCCGAACGCATGCAATTGGCCACCGCCTCGTTGCAGGCAGCCAGGTCAGCTCAGCTGAGGGTCGCGGCCAGCATGACTGTCGCCGAGTACCTCGTCCCGAAGTGGCTCCGGGCGTTCCGGCGAAACGCCGCCACGGTGCAGGTGAACCTTTCGGTGCTCAACTCCGACCACGTCCTTGATGGGGTGCGGGCCGGGCGGCATGACCTCGGGTTCGTCGAGAACACGCAGCCCGTGCGGGGCCTGCACACAGCCATCGTGGGACGTGATGAGCTGCTCGTGGTCGTGGCCCCGGGGCACCCCTGGAAGAGGCGCCGGAAGCCGGTGTCAGCGGCCGAACTGGCTGCCACACCGCTTGTGCTGCGTGAGGACGGCTCCGGGACCCGCGGAACCTTCCTGGACGCCTGTCATGCCGCGGGACTCAATCCCGTCGAGCCAGCCCAGTCACTTGCGAGCAACACGGCCGTGCGTGTGTCCGCCATGGTCGGCACCGTCCCGGCCGTCCTCAGCGAGATGGCCGTCAAGGACGCCATCAGCTCGGGTGACCTCGTGGTGGTGCCCGTCGAGGGGATCGACCTGCATCGACCCATTCGTGGCGTGTGGACCGGGGCCAAACGCCCCGTGGGGTTGGCTGCCGACTTCCTCACCCTCGCTCGTGCCCCGGGCCGCGCCTAGTAAGTCGAGCACGCTGTCACCGCAGGGAAGGCGCCACGTGGGGCAAAACCTGACGCAGCGCATTCCGTTCACCCTTGAGGGGTCAGCGTCGGCGGCGCAGCACCTTGATCGCGACGATGACGGCGACGATGGCCACTGCGGCGGCAACACGCTCGACGCGCAGGTCACCCTCCGGGGTGGTCGTGGCGTCGGCGAAGCGGGCCTTGGCGTGCTCGACCTGCCGCTTGGCGATCGCTGACGGGGTCGCCTTGGCCGTGAGCTCGTTGAGGGTGCGAGCCAAACGCGTGCGGCGCTCGGCGATGTCGGCCTCGAGGGCGGAGATGCTGCTCATGGGTCAGTCCTCACTGAAGTCCGAGGTCACGGCGGAGTTTCGCGACGTGACCTGTGGCTTTGACGTTGTAGAAAGCGTGCTCGACCTTGCCGTCCTCATCGATGACGAGGGTGGAGCGGATCACGCCTTGGACGATCTTGCCGTAGAGCTTCTTCTCGCCGAAGGCGCCCCACGCCGTCATGACAGCCTTGTCGGGATCAGAGAGCAGCGTGAGCGAGAGGTGCTCCGTGTCACGGAACTGTGCCAGCTTTTCCGGCTTGTCCGGCGAGATACCCAGCACGGTGTAGCCGTCGGTTGACAGCGACTCGAGTGACTCACTGAAGTCGCACGCCTGCTTGGTGCATCCGGGCGTCATGGCCGCCGGATAGAAATAGACGATCACCTTGCCACCGCGCAGGTCCGAGAGCGTGACGCTCTCCCCGGTGTCGTTGGTCAGGGTGAAGTCCGGGGCAACATCGCCCGGACTGAGTCGCTCAGTCACGCAGATCTCCTCGTCTGATTCGGCACCCATGGTCGGCTCTCGCCAAACTATCAGCGAGCCCACCATCCATCGTGCGCGAGGCGGGACTCGAACCCGCACGCCCTGAGGCACTGGTTCCTAAGACCAGCGCGTATGCCAATTCCGCCACTCGCGCGCGAACACAGGGTATGCCGTCCACTCACCTGCCGTGCGCACCTCACCCTGGCGCCTCCTCCCCTCACAGGCCGACGTCTTGCGCATTCCGTTGGGGGGAGCGCAGCGAGTGACGATGGAATGCGCAAGACGTCGCGCTCGGGTCAGGTGAGTCGCTCGCGCAGGATGGAGATCATCGCGCGGAAGGCGCGGCCGCGGTGCGAGATGTTGTTCTTCTCGACGTCCGTGTACTCAGCCATAGACCGGGTGCCGCCGTCGGGGACGAAAATCGGGTCGTAGCCAAAACCGTTCTCCCCGACCGGCGCCCGGCGGATGGTCCCGGCGACGCGCCCTTCAACCGACTCCACCGAGCCATCTGGCATCGCGAGGACGGCAGCACACACGAAGGCAGCACTGCGGTGCTCGTCGGGCACGTCACCGATCTGCTCCAAAAGCAGCGACAGGTTGGCGCGGTCGCGGTCGGCTCGAGGCGCATCGGCGCCCGAGTGCGTGCCAGACCAGCGCGCTGAGAACACGCCTGGAGAGCCACCGAGCACCTCGACGGCGAGTCCGGAGTCATCAGCGACGCTCGGCAGACCCGTGGCCCTGGCGACAGCGACCGCCTTGAGGCGCGCGTTCCCCTCAAAGGTGACCTCGCTCTCGACAACGTCCGGGGCATCAGGGAAGTCGGAGGCTCCGACGATCTCGAGGCCCAGCTCGTCGACCAACTCGGCGAGGATCTGGCGCAACTCGTGAACCTTGTGCTCGTTCTGGGTGGCAAGGACGAGTCGGGTCATCGCGTGCGCTCTCGCGGGCTCTCGGCGAGGGCCTGCTGCTGCAGTTCGGTGAGCGTCACGCAACCGGCGGCAGCGAGGTCGAGCAGCGCATTGAGTCGGTCACGGTCGAACGCCGCGTCGGCCCCCTCGGCGGTTCCCTGCACCTCGACGTAGCGACCGGAGCCGGTCATGACGACGTTCATGTCGGTGTCGGCCGTCGAGTCCTCGGGGTAGTCGAGGTCCAGGACCGGCAGCCCACTGACGACGCCGACGCTCACGGCAGCGATGGAGTCGACCAGCGGCGAGGCGCTCTTGGCGATCAGGCCCTTGGCCTTCGCGTCCTCGATGGCGTCGACGAGCGCGACGTATGCACCGGTGATCGACGCGGTGCGCGTCCCCCCATCGGCCTGGAGGACGTCGCAGTCCACGACGATCGTGTTCTCTCCCAACGCCTTGGTGTCGATCACCGCACGCAGCGCGCGACCGATGAGGCGCGAGATCTCGTGTGTGCGACCACCCACCTTTCCCTTGCGGGACTCGCGGTCAGAGCGGGTGTTGTCGAGCGCGGGAGCATCTCGTATTCGGAGGTCACCCAGCCGGTGCCCTTGCCCTTGAGCCAGCGCGGAACGCCCTCGGTGAAGGAGGCGGCGCAGAGCACGCGGGTGCGGCCGAACTCGATGAGCACACTGCCTTCGGCGTGGTCGAGCCAGTTGCGCGTGATCCGCACCTCGCGAAGGTCCTCGGGGGCACGTCCGTCATGTCTGGTCTGCTGTGAAGTCACAGGATCAGGCTAGACGGCATCCGACTCCTGCCCACGCCGTGTCGCCGCCAGCAGGTCCGCGGCGCGCTCGCCGATGACCATGGACGGCGCCTGGGTGTGGCCGCGGATGATCCTGGGCATGACCGACGCATCGGCCACACGCAGACCCTGCACGCCCCGGACACGCAGCTCGGGGTCAACGACGGAGGCGTCGTCGGAACCCATCCGCGCCGTGCTCGTGGGGTGATAGAGCGTGTGGGAGTGGTTGGCGAGCGACAGCGCGGCGCGCTCGTCACGACTCACGTCGTCGCCGCCCTCTGGCACGAAGTAATGGCTGCCGGTGACGGCTGCGAGAGCCGGGGTCTCGATCAGGTCGGCGCAGACACCGAGGCCGGCGAGGATGGTCGCCCGGTCCTTGCCCTCGGGGTCGGTGAGGTAGCCGGGCTCGATCCTGGGCTTGGCCAACGGATCCGCCGACATGAGGGTGATCCGCCCGGTGCTCTCGGGCTGGAGCAGGATCGCCCCGACGGTGATCCCGTGACCGGTCGGGGGGATGAGCCCCTCGTCGACGAAGGGTGCCGGGGCAAAGATGATCTCGATGTCGGGCAGGTCGAGGTCGGGCTGTGTGCGCACGAAGCCGTAGGCCTCCCCCACGTTCGAGGTCAACATGCCGCGCCCCCTGGCGAGGAAGTTGACGACCTGGGCAGGCTTCTCAGCGGTGAACAGGGTGTCCTCGTCGGACTCGATGATCAAAGCGGCGATGAGGTGGTCCTGCAGATTTGAGCCGACCTCGGGGGCGTCGACCACGACGTCGATTCCCAGAGCGGTGAGGTCCGCAGCCGGACCGATCCCCGAGAGCATGAGGAGCTGCGGAGTGTTGATGGCACCACTGGCGAGCACGACCTCCCCGCTGGCGAACACCTGCCTCGAGGCGCCACCCGCGAGGCACTCGACGCCGACCGCTGTGGTGCCCTCGAAGAGCACCTTGGTCACCTGCGCGTCAGTGCGCACGGAGAGGTTGGCGCGACCCTTGGCCGGCGTGAGATAGGCGTCGGCCGTGCTGAAGCGCTTGCCCCGCTTCTGGTTGACCATCGTCTGGCTGAAGCCCTCTGGCTGCGCACTGTTGGGTGACTCCACGGCATACCCGGCTTGTTCGACTGCCGTCAAGAACGTCGCGGTGTGCGAACGCGGACTGCGCTGGTGCTGGACGTGGACCGCGCCGCCCGAGCCCTGATCGGGGTCGGTGTTGCCCTGGACGCGTTCGACGCGACGGAAGTAGGGCAGCAGCGCTCGATAGGACCAGCCCGGACCTGCAGCCTGCGCCCACCCGTCGTAGTCAGCGGCGAAGCCACGAACCCACATCATCGCGTTCATCGACGTCGATCCACCGAGCATCTTGCCCCGCGGCCAATAGATGCTGCGGTCGGCGAGGTTCGTCTGCGGCTCGGTGTTGTAGTCCCAGTCGAGCGGCGACCTGAACAGCTTGGAGAAGGCAGCCGGGATGTGCACCTCCTGCTTCTTGTCCGGCCCGCCCGCCTCGAGGAGCAGCACCCTGATGGACGGGTCCTCACTGAGGCGAGCAGCAAGCGCGGCACCGGACGCGCCCGCGCCCACGACGACGTAGTCAAACGTTTCGCGTCCCATGGGTTCGGCGCTCATCAGGCGCGGAAGGCGGAGGCGAAGATCCCGGGAAGCTTGGCCCAGGACGGCTTGGCCGCAAATCGAGTGAGCAGTTGGCCGGTACGCCGTGCGCTGCGGGCCGACACGAACCACGGCGGCTTGGGCGAGAGCGAGAACTCACCACCGGCGAACGAGCGGGGGAACGGCCGGAACGGTCCTCGCACCACGGTCCTTTCGGTGTCCTCGAGCAGGAAGGCGTTGTGGACGATCCCGATCCCGCTCTGGACGTCGGCGAGAGTATGGCCGGGGAAGGCACCCCACGGCGCGCCCGCGGTGAGGAACCCGACGCCCGTCCAGGCGTTGACGGCGATCGTGCCGTACTCGAGGCGGACCAGCGACTCGTCGAAGCCGTTGCCGAGCTCCTTGAGCGTCGCGGGGGCGATGATGATGTTGGCACCCAGCGTCCCGACGAGTGCCGTGTTGGCATGCTCGATCGCGGCGTCGAGGAAGGCCCGCCCGGTGCCGGGAACGTCGACGATCCCGAGCACCGGAGCGAAATACTCGGTCGTCTCGATCGCGGCTGCGGACACCCCACCGTGCGTGTCGACGAGCAAGCGACCGCCGCCCTTTCCGAGGTGGTCTGCCTGCGCGTATGCCGTGGACGCTGCGGTCACGCGATCCTCGCTCCCCGGGTACCACGGGACCCTCTCGGGTGCAGCCTCGAGAGCCTTGCGGAGTTCGGCGACGAAGGCCTCACGTTGCGGCCACTCCTCGCTGAGCACGACGACCTGACCGGCGATGCAGTTGTAGCCACCGTTGTGCAGTCGCTGCGTGGCAACGTGCTGCGCCTGGAACGTCAGGTCAGCGGCAGACCATTCCCCCGGCACGACGATGATCGGCGACACGCCACCGAGCTCGCTCGTGATCGGCTTGTCGAGCACCGGGGTGCCGGACTCGCGCCTCGCCGCCCCTTGCGCTCCGGGGCCCCACACGATGACGTCGTGTGTCACGGCGCTCCCCGTGATGTGAACGTGGGCGATGCCGGCGTGCTGGGTCAGATAGGCGCCCACGTCGCCGCCGCCGGTGACCACAGCCAGCAGGCCCAGCTCGATCAGCGGCGCAAAGGCCGCCGTGTAGACGGGCAGGAGCTCGTTCATCGTCGGGTTGAGCTTGAGGACGACGACACGGTTGTGGGCGATGAGCTCATAGAGCACGTCGAGGGGTGCGATGGAGGTGATGTTGCCGGCACCGAGGACGAGTCCCACCCCGCCAGTGTCCTTCGGGGTGAGCGCACCCAGGCCCGCAGTCGCGCGCACAGCAGACTCGCCGATGCCCGGCTTCATCCACACGTCGGCGCTGAAGCCGTGAAGCAGGAGGTACTCATAGGGACTGGTCGGCAGCACCGGGACTGCCACACGTCCGCCGGGAGCGGCTCCGAACTTCGTTGTCGCGACCGGGCTCTTGCCGTCGACGAGGGCCGAGAGGGAATGCTGAAGCATCTGCAGACCCGACATCGTGCAATAGGGCCCCGACAGCCACTCCTCACCGACGAGCGGGGAATTCGGGTCAAGGTTCTTGGCCCGCACGGCCGCGGCCACCCATTGCTCAGCCTGCGAGGCGACCGCCGCGTGAACCCGTCCCAGCAGCGCCACCCGTTCGGTGAGCCCGAGACCGGCCCACCGCCGCTCGCCCGCCTGCACCGTGGCGATCGCGGCGTCCAACGCGTTTCGCGCGTCCTCAGTGGGAAGCGGCTGCGCGCTCGCGGACCGCGCGGACTCGTCGGTGGTCGTCATGGACACTCCCAGGGGTCTCACCACTCGATGGCACATGCCTCGACAAGGTGCGGCAACGTCGCCGTGACTCCAGTATCGGTGGGCGCCCGCCCTGTGTCCATGGGCTCACGTCTGCCGTTCGTGACCGTCCATTGTGCAGCCGCACAACCGCCACTACCCTTCTCCCATGTCAACGTCTGACGTTCTGGTGGTGCCCGCCTCCTCACAACCTTGTGGGGTGGGCCTGTTCGCGGAGATGGAACTCAGCGTCGATTCGCTCACGGAGGGTGTGCTCGCACAGATCCTGGGAGCCGAGGACGACTACGCGGGGAGCCTGCTGCCTCATGAGGTCCTGCATTCCATCGTCAAGGAGAACATCTGCGCCATGTTGCAGGCGCTTTCCGGAGCCCCGCCATCGCTCGAAGCGCCCCGGCGCGCGGGACGGGTGAAGGCTGAGAACGGCATACCGATGGCCAGCCTGCTTCACGCCTATCGCCTCGCCGGTCTCCAGCTCTGGGACGACATGCAAGCCCGGGCCATCGGCCCCGAGCGCACCGCCGAACTGCTGCAGCACTCTTCGCGACTCTGGGGTCTGGTCGACACCTTCTCGGGGGAGGCCGCCGGGGCCTACCGCGAGATCGTGGAGGAGCGTGAGCGCCGCGACGAGCAGTCCCGCAGCCTCATGTTGCTCCGCATTCTCGACGGCACCGCCAGCAGTGGCGAGGTGGCCGGGCTGCTGCGTGGACTCGGCCTGCCTGATCGAGCGATCCACGTGGTGGCCGCAGCCGAACGCTGCAGCACGGGCGAGGACCCGCTGCCAGCTCTCGCCGAACGCCTTCTCGCGGTGGGAATTCCGTCAGCCTGGACGACGTGGCAAGGCGAGGTTGTGGGGCTGCTTGCCTGCCGTGACGCCCAAGGAGTCGAGCGGGCGCATGAACTGGTGGCCGCGACCGCACGCTCACGGGTCGGCGTGAGTCGCCCCTTCACCAGCATCGCCACGGCAGCCTCAGCCGTCGAACAGGCCCGAATCGCCATCGCGTGCCTCGACCACTCGACTGAGGCGGCGCACCGTTATGGCTCGGCACCCCTCGACGTGCTCGTCGTGGCCCAGCCGACCCTTGCGGCCGAGTTGCGTGACCGGGTGCTCGCCGACCTGCTCTCTGCGGACGTGCGCGACGGCCGGGCACTCATCCAGACCCTTGAGGCGTGGTTCGCCTGCTCGGGTTCGACGACTGAGACGGCCCAGCGGCTTCACTGCCACCGCAACACGGTGCTGCACCGGCTCGGTCGGGTGCAGGCCCTGACCGGTCGTTCGACCGCAGACCCCGCGCAGGCCGCGGAGCTGTATGTCGCGATCCGGGCAGTGCGCCTGACCGGTTCGCACTGACTCCTGTCGGTCGGGTCCGTGTAGGTCGGGTCAGCGTCAGCTGAGGTCAGCGTCCACCGAGGTCAGCGTCCACCGAGGTCATAGACCGCATCGGCCTCAGCCACCTCGACGCCGGGCCAGAACGGCTCGGCTTGGGCACGGCATACCTCTGTGTCGTTCCAGGCAGGCATGTGGGTCAGGACGAGGCGCTTCACTCCCCCGGCCACCACCGCAGCCTGCGCCGCGCGACTGCCGGTCAGGTGGATGCCGCGGAACTCATCGCGCCCGTCGACGAAGGCCGAATCGGCCAGCACGAGATCGGCATCCTTCATGAGCGGCACGAGGTTGTCACAGGTGTCGGTGTCACCGGTGTAGCAGAGGACGACCCCCTTGGCCTCGACGCGGAAGCCGAACGCTTCGACGGGGTGACACACGGCATACGGGGTGATGATGACCGGACCAACCGCGATGGCGACGCGGTCCTCGAGCTGGTCGAAAGCGAAGACCTTGTCCATGCCTCCGTCCTCGAGCCCGTGATACATGAGCGCGAGCCGGGACGCGGTGCCCTCCGGCCCCCACACCGGCAGGCGCCCGGTGACCTCGCCGCTGGGTGCGTAGTGGCGCCAGACATAGAGGCCGCAGAGGTCGGCGCAGTGGTCGGGGTGCAGGTGGCTGACGAAGACCGCATCGAGGTCGTGCAGGTCGAGGTGTCGCTGCAGCGGCCCCAGCGCCCCGGAGCCGAGATCGAAAAGGACGTTCCACGTGCGTTCGCCGTCATCAACGCAGACGAGATAGCTCGAGGCACACGAAGTCGGACCCGCGAACGAGCCGCTGCAGCCGATGACCGTGACCTTCATGCGGTCACCTCTGCTGGAACGCCGATGGACGAGGTGAAGATGTGGCCGAAGTTCGGCCCGAGGCCAAGGAAGCGCAGCGCCAGCCGGCGGAACTCCTCCGGATCACCGGTCGTCGTGAACCCGTGTTGGGGGGCCGGGGCGTTGTCGGGGCGCAGCAGGTCGGCGTCGGCGAGCACCCGATAGAGCTCCTTGGCCGTCTCCTCTGCCGACGACACCAGCGTCACGTCGGGCCCCATGACGTAAGAGATGACGCCGGAGAGCAGCGGGTAGTGCGTGCAGCCGAGGATGAGCGTGTCGACGTGCTGCTGCTGGAACGGCGCGAGGTACTCCCGAGCCACAGCTCGCAACTCCTCGCCACCGGTGACCCCTGACTCGACGAAGTCGACGAAGCGCGGTGCGGCACCGCTGGTGACATGCAATTGCGGAGCGGCGGCGAAGGCATCGAGATAGGCACGCGACTGGTGGGTCCCCACGGTCGAGATGACACCGATGCGCCCGCTGCGAGTCGCGCCCACCGCGCGACGCACGGCAGGCCGAATGACCTCGACCACCGGGACGTCATAGCGTTCGCGGGCATCATGCAGGACCGCGGCGCTGGCGGTGTTGCACGCAATGACGAGGGCCTTGACTCCGTGCTTGACGAGCCGGTCAAGGCATTCAAGGGCGAAGGCGCGCGTCTCGGCGATGGGGCGCGGACCATAGGGCGCACGCGCCGTGTCACCGAGGTAGGCCACCGACTCGTGCGGCAGCTGGTCGAGGACCGCTCGCGCAACCGTCAGGCCGCCATAGCCGGAATCAAAGATTCCGATCGGAGAGTCAGGCAC
>JBDSIV010000163.1:0-3275 GCA_039917755.1 Knoellia sp.
CACCCCCATGGCGACAGCCCGACCTGGGAGCAGGACCACGAAGCCATCTTCCTCGCCGGCCTCAACCGGGGGATGATCCTGGCCAAGCAGTGGGCTGGGTTCGAGGTCGTCCTCGATGGGCGCATGCACTTCGGTTCGGAGGGTGCGCCGCTCATCGCGTTTGCGCGGCACGCCGGCCCGGGCGACTCCGTGGCACTGGCCTGGCTCCTCGGCCATACGGCCGGGCGGATGCCCAAAATCGTTCTCGCAGAGGCACTTCGGTGGGATCCGACCGTGGACACCTTGCTCACGCGCATGCGGTCCTACTTCGTTCCGTCGCGCACCGGAGCTGGTGACGACCGGGTCGAAGGAGTACGTTCCCTCGCGGCCGGGCTGGACGAGGATGACGTGCTGCTGCTGTTCCCGGAGGGTCAGAACTTCTCGCCGGAGCGTCGCCGCGCGCTCATCGCACGGTTGCGTGCCGCCGGTCAGGAGTTGAGAGCAAGCAAGGCCCTCTCGCTGTGGAACACGTTGCCACCCAAGACCCGTGGCGTCATCGCGGCGCTCGATGCCCGACCCGATGCTGACGTGATGATCGTTGGCCACGCTGGGTTCGGTCAACTGTCGACGCCGGGCGAGATCTGGCGAGCGATCCCGTTCACGGACCGTCCTTTCGTCGTGCAGACGCACACGTATGCCGCGGCGGACGTTCCCGATGACGCCGCCGGGATCGAGCGCTGGATCGACGACCAGTGGTCCACCATCGACGGCTGGGTCAGCACCTACGAAGGTCAGGACTGACGGCGCCCCGGGCCACGATGTGCGCCCCTGGCGCCAAGGGCGCAGAGGCTGACGGATGGTGCTCCCATTGCTGCGCCCCCGGTCACGGTCTGCGCCCCTGGCGCCAGGAGCGCAGACGTCCCGGGGAGGGTGGGTCGAAGCCGTGGTCGCTGGCGGGGCAGGGCCGTTGGTCAGGGGCGGCGGAGCGAGTGGAGCCAGGTGCGGGCAGTGCTGAAGTCATCGTCACCGGTGAGCGGTGCAACCTCGACCTGGGCGCCGTCCTCGCGCGGGTAGGACCCGAGGAAGCGCACCTCGGCGCACACCCGCTTGAGTCCCATCAGCGCCTCGCCGACGCGCTCGTCCAGAACATGCCCCTCGAAGTCGATGGAGAAGCAGTAGGACCCGAGCGTGGACTTCGTCGGGCGCGACTCGAGCCGCGTCATGTTGATGCCACGCACGGCGAACTGTTCGAGCAACTCCAGCAACCCACCTGCCCGGTCGTCGCGCTGGAAGAGCATCACCGTCGTCTTGTCGGCGCCGGTCCGCGCAGGCACCGACCCGGGCCGCGCCACCAACACGAAGCGAGTCACGGCACCAGCGCGGTCCCCGATGTCCGAGGCCAGCACCTCGAGGCCGTGGTTGCCCGCAGCGATCGGCGCACACACCGCCGCGTCATAGCCCTGCTCCACCTCGCCGACCAGCCCGGCTGCCGCAGCAGCCGTCGACAAGGTTGGGATGTAGGCCGCGGACGGCAGGTTCCTGTCCATCCAGCCGCGGACCTGGGCCCAGGCGTGCGAATGGGTGCCGACGGAGCGGATGTCTGCGAGCGGCATACCGGCACGAGCGGCCAGAACAAAGGTGATCGGCACGTTGACCTCGCCGATGACGACGAGAGGGTCACCGGAAGCGAGCGCATCCAGTGTGGCCGAAACCCCACCCTCCACGGAGTTCTCGATCGGCACCACAGCGACGTCGATCTCGCCGCGCCGCAACGCATCCAGAGCGGAGTCGACCGAGCCAAAGGCAACCTGATCGCCCTCGTGCGACGCCGTCCATGACAGCAGAGCCATCTGGGTGAACGTCCCCTCGGGCCCGAGATAGCCGTAGCGGGTCGTCATCGCTGCCTGCCTGTCCGCGCTGCACTGAGCGCCTGCTGCTCCTCGGGGGTGAGGGTGGTGTCCGAGCCACCCTCGGTGATGCCCTTGGCATAGGTGCGGGACTCGCCGCGTGCGTGGATCGAGGACAGCACGACGCCGTCACCGCGGTCATCGACGATGGCCGCGCTGAAGCTGAGCCGCCCGCCCATGTCGCCGAACGCGTCATAACGCACGACCGCCACGTGACGCAGTGCCTGGCCAATGTCGGCGCGCAGCGCTTCGAGGTCACCGGACCCCACCGGTCGTTGGCGTTCCAGGTGATCCAGACGGGCCCGCAACCGGGCCACGCCCACGACCAGTGCCACGATCACGGCCGCGGAAATCAGCACGAGGATGAGGAGGACGAGCCCCTGCGCCCCGTTGGTCCCGAACATGACGGCCAGCGTATGCCGTGGGCTCACCTTGAGCGGACGTGTCCACGCTTCGTGGAGCTGGCTCGTACTCTTTTGGCCATCATGAGCATTGACCTCACCACCATCGCCATCGTGTTCGCGACCATTTTCGTCGTCGAGTTGCCGGACAAGACGTTCATCGCGACGCTCGTCATGGCGACCCGATTCCGGCCCCTGCTCGTGTGGATCGGGGTCGTCGCAGCGTTTTTCGTCCAGACCCTCGTGGCCGTGGCCATCGGTGGTGTCTTGTCGCAGCTGCCGAAGCGACCGATCGAGATCTTTGCCGCGCTGATGTTCCTCATCGGTGGTGTGCTGCTCCTGCGCGGAGCAGGCAAGGCCGACGAGGAGGAGGCCGAGACCGAGGAGGAGTTCGGCGAGAAGGGCGGGACCGCGCCGCGCGCGGGCTGGAAGATCGTGACGTTCTGCTTCACCGTGCTCTTCCTTGCCGAGTGGGGTGACCTGTCACAGATCCTCACCGCGTCGATGGTGTTGCGCTTCGACGCCCCGCTGTCGGTCTTCATCGGTGCGTTTCTCGCGCTCGCAGCCGTGTCAGGTCTGGCGGCCGTCCTCGGACGCACGCTGCTGCAGCGCATCAAGCTCTCGACGATCCGCCGCGTCGGTGGTGGCGTCTGCCTCATCCTCGCCGCGGTGAGCCTCCTGCAGATCGCGGGCGCCTTCTGACGAGACATCCATCCCACCGGGCCGGCCCGACCGACCTCCGTTCAGCCACTCGGACCCCATGACCCGAGGGCGCACACGCTGATCAAGGGGCGCACACGCTGACCAGGGGCGCAGCCGTGGACGCGTTCGCGGGCGGGGGCCTGGTGGCGTTCGCGTCGTCTCGTGGCCGGGCTCGTGGTGGCGGCGTGGTTCCTCATGCGGATGCCGTGGTGGGGGATCTCGTATCTCAACCATCCGCAGTGGCCCGAGTTGCCGGGGCGGATCCTCCAGAACGCCGACGTTGCGG
>JBDSIV010000164.1:0-2808 GCA_039917755.1 Knoellia sp.
GGAGCGGGCGCTGCCGGAGGGCTCGGCTACGCCCTGTTCCTTCTCGGCGGACGGCGGGTCAGCGGGGTGGATCTCGTCCTGGACGCCGTCGCATTCCACGAGGTGGTCCGTGGCTGCGACCTCGTCGTCACGGGGGAGGGCATGTTCGACTGGCAGAGCCTGCAGGGCAAGGTCGCGTCCGGAGTGGCCGTCGCCGCGCTCGAGGCCGGGCTGCCCAGCGTCGTGCTCGCCGGGCAGGTGATGGTCGGCCGCCGCGAGACGATGGGGCTGGGGATCAGCGGGACCTATGCCGTCGCCGAAACTCCCGAACAGGTTGACGCTGCACTGCTCGATCCGGTCGGAACGCTGCGCGCCCGAGCCGCCCGAGTGGCCAGAACATGGTCCCCTGCTCGGTGATTCGACGAACCCGACGTACCCTTGTGAAGACGTTCGGGAACAGATCGCGCCCCACACTGGTTGCGACCTGATGCAGGACCCCAGACCATCCCGAGCCCCGACGCATCACAGGAGTCACCCATGAGCGAGCTCGACACCCAGGCACCCGCCACCGAGACTGCCGCTGAGGCGCCCGCCCACGGCGTTCTCCTCACTGACTTTGCTGCCGGCAAGGTCCGGTCCCTTCTTGAGCAGGAGGGTCGTGACGACCTGCGCCTGCGCGTCGGAGTCCAGCCCGGTGGCTGTTCCGGCCTCATCTATCAGCTCTACTTCGACGAGCGTTCCCTCGACGGTGACCTCGTGCGCGACTTCGACGGTGTCGGTGTCGTGGTCGATCGCATGAGCGGCCCCTATCTCGAGGGCGCGACCATCGACTTCTCAGACACCATCGAGAAGCAGGGCTTCACCATCGACAACCCCAACGCTGGCAGCTCCTGCGCCTGCGGCGACAGCTTCGGCTGAGCCCAGCCACCCGGCATACGCACAAGGGCCCTTCACCGTCGTGGTGAGGGGCCCTTGCGTATGCCGCGTGCCTGGCTTCCGGCGTTCCGTCGGCTTCAGCGGTACTCGGGGTTGGGGTGGTCGAAGTTCGCACCCCGGTCCCACTTCGTGGGTTCGTTCCCCCCGACCGGGAACCCGCCAGCCTCCTTGAGCATCCACGCGAGATGCATGAGGTTCCAGGTCATGAACGTGGTGTTGCGCGCGGTGAACTCGTTCTGCGGCCCCCCGCTGCCCGGATCGAGATAGGACGGGCCGGGACCGGCCTCACCAATCCAGCCGGCGTCGGCGCTGGGTGGGATCGAGTAGCCGATGTGCTGGAGGCTGTAGAGGATGTTGGAGGCGCAGTGCTTGATCCCGTCCTCGTTGCCGGTGATGATCGCGCCGCCGACCTTGCCGTAGTAGACGTATTGTCCCAGGTCGTTGGTCTCGCCGCTCATTGCATAGAGACGCTCGATGACCTGCTTGGTGACGCTGGAGTTGTCGCCCAGCCAGATCGGTCCGGCGATGACGAGGATGTGGCTGGCACGCACTCGCTCGAAGATCTCAGGCCACTCGTCGCTCGCCCAGCCGTGCTCGGTCATGTCCGGGTAGACGCCGGTCGCGATGTCGTGGTCGATCGCGCGCACGACCTCGACCTCCACGCCGTGCTTCTCCATGATGGCCGTGCTGACGTCAATGAGGCCCTGGGTGTGGCTCTTCTCCGGTGACCGTTTGAGGGTGCCGTTGATGACCAGGGCCTTGAGCCCGGTGAAGTCCGCGTCCTGCCAGCGAGGGGTGTCCATGTGCGCACTCTGCTCCTGCGGTCCACTCAGGGCAAGGCGCGAGGCGATTCCTGCCTGGCCCTTGTCTCGATCGTCACGGTGTGGTCGCATGTCGTCCCATGACTGACTCCCATCACCACCTGTCCCAGCCCACACCTCGCTGGTGTTCGTGCGCCGTGCCTGACGACGTCGTCGATCACCCTTCGGCACTGACCCGACGCCGCGTCGTCCTGGGCGCCACTGCGGCGAGCGCCCTGACCGCTGTCGGCTGGCCGGGAGCGGCAGCGGCTGCACCTCGCGACGGAAGCGTGACCATCACCGTGATGGGCACGTCTGACCTGCATGCAAACGTCGTCAACTGGGATTACTACAAGGACGCGACCTACAGCGACACCGCGGGCAACGCCGTCGGTCTCGCTCGCGTCGCGAGCGTCGTCAAGCAGATCCGGGCCGACCGCGGACGTGAGCACACCCTGCTCTTCGATGCCGGCGACACGATCCAGGGGACACCGCTGGGCTTCTACTACGCGACGGTCGAGCCGACCACGGACACGGGCGCCATCCACCCGATGGCCGCGCAGATGAACGCCCTCGGATATGACGCCGTCGCCCTGGGCAACCACGAGTTCAACTACGGTCTCGACTTCCTCGACCACTGGATCGAGCAGATGGATGCGCCGGTGCTCGCGGCGAATGCCGTGCACGCCGGCACCAAGGTGCCGAGGTTCCGTCCCTACACGATCACGACGATGAAGGTGAAGGGCCGCCCGCCGATCCGAGTTGGGGTGCTCGGCCTCACCAATCCGGGCGTCGTCATCTGGGACAAGGCGAATGTCTCGGGCAAGGTCGAGGTGCAAGGGCTCGTCGAGGCAGCAGCCCGGTGGATCCCCGTGATGCGCCGCGAGGGCGCCGACATCATCGTCGTCAGTGCCCACTCGGGCGACAGCGGCACGTCCTCCTACTCGGGTGACCTGCCCGTCGAGAACGCGGCTGCACTCGTGGCCCAGCAGGTGCCCGGCATCGATGCGATCCTTTTCGGGCACGCGCACATCGACGTTCCCGAGCGCTTCGTCACGAACGTCAAGACCGGCAAACAGGTCGTCATGAGCGA
>JBDSIV010000165.1:0-7102 GCA_039917755.1 Knoellia sp.
AGCTGTCAGCGGGGAAGGAGTCGCAGGGCTTCGTGGATCGAGCGCGAGATCGGAGCCGCGGTGTCGCTGCCGTGACCGCCCTGACTCACGGCGACCGACACGGCATACCGGGGCTTGTTGCTCGGCGCGTAGGACTCGAACCATGACGTGTCCGACTTCCCGAAGACCTCGGCCGTCCCGGTCTTGCCCGACACCGGCCAGTCGGTAGCCATCCCTGCGAAAGTCTGCTCACCGGTGCCCGACACGACCACGGCCCGCAATGCGTTCTGGACGTAGGCAGCAACGTCCTTCGGCAGGGCCGCGCGGCGCGAGGGACCAGCCGGGATCGCCTGAGTCACACCGGAAACCGGATCCACGATCTTGACCCCGACGCGTGGGGTGCGCACGACTCCCCCACTGGCGATCGCGGCATACGCAACCCCCATCTGCAACGGGGTCGTCGCGACGTCACCCTGACCGATCGCGAAGTTCGCGGCATCACCGGCGCGGAACTGCGCCCCGCTCGTGCAGTTCTCCTTGGCCAGGGCCTGGAGGTAGGCCGCGCGCGACGGATCGTCCTTGCGCACCTCCGGATACCCGGACTTCGCCCGCGCGCAGGTCTCGTCCTCGGTCTCGTTCCAGACCTGACGCTTCCAGTCCCTATCGGGGATGCGTCCCGCGCTCTCCCCCGGCAGGTCGATGCCAGTGCGCTTGCCGAGCCCGAAGTCCTGCACGGTGGTGATGAACGGGTCCTGGGCATCGGCCCCCCTGAGCCCACCGAGCGCGAGCCAGGACCGATAGGCCACGTCATAGAAGACGGTGTCGCAGGAGACCTCGATGGCTTTGTGGAAGGTGATCGGCCCGTAGCCGCGCGACTCGAAGTTCTGGAAGGCCCGGTTGCCGATCCGATAGCTGGAGCCACACTCATAGGTCCCCGTCAACGAGTTGCCCGCCGCGACGGCCGCCGGGACGCTGAGCGCCTTCATTGTCGATGCCGGAGCCAGGGCCGTGCCGGTGACCCGCGACAACAACGGAGTGCCGGCAGTGGGTGCCGTGAGCGCGGCGTACTGCCTGCCCGAGATCCCGCCCGTCCACACGTTCGGGTCATAGGTCGGGGCGCTGGCCGAGGCCACCACCTGACCCGTCGTCACGTCCAGGACAACAGCGCCTCCCGAGTCCGCAGGTAGTCCGCGCTTGCGGGCGGCAGCCATCTGGCTGGCCAGAGCCTTCTCGGCGGCCACCTGCACGGCAGCATCGATGCTCGTGACGAGGTCACGCCCGGGCACCGGGTCGACCCGGGACACGACGCCGGTGACGAGACCGCGGGGGTCGATCGAGACCACGGTGCGCCCCGGGGTGCCCCGCAGGGCCGTGTCGTATTGCTGCTCAAGGCCGGCGCGCCCCACGAGGTCGTCCGCGGTGACCACGCTGTCCGGCGCCGTCACCTCCTTGTCCGTTGCCCGACCGAGGTAGCCGAGGAGGTGCGCTGCGTTGACGCCAAGTGGAGCGGGATAACTCCGCACCGGGAGGGCCTCGACGGCCACGCCGGGATAGAGGTCCGGCCTTTCGACGAGGCTCAGGGCACGTTGCGGATCGACTGCGCTCGCGATCGGGATCGGCACCTGGGGCGAACCGGCCCAGCACGCGGGCGCCGGCGGAGCACCCGCCTCGCCACACAGGTGGGTCCTGGCGAGGAGCTCGTCCACGGGTCGCTTGAGGGTTCCGGCCACCCGTGTCAACAGGTCGCGGGCTCCGTCATCGCTCTCAGCAACAACACGTCTCTCGAGGGTGACCACCGTGACAGAAGTGTTGTCCGCCAAAGGTTTCCCCGTCCGGTCCAGAATGCGGCCGCGCACTGCCGGCACGATGATCTCGCGGGTGTTGAGCTGCGCGGCGGCGGCGGTGTAGTCGGCATGGTCGGTGAGCTGGACCTGCCCCAGGCGACCAAAGAGCGCCACGAAGAGGAGGCCGACGACAACAGCGACGGACAAGAACCGGCCCTGGTGCCCGGACCCGTCACGCGGTCGCAGGCCAAGGTTGCTCACGCGAACCTCCGCTGCTCGGAGCGCCGCTCCACGACGTTGACGAGTGGCACGAGCAGGAGGCTCACCGTGGCCGTCGCGAGCACGCGCCCCAGTGATGACGCGAGATCCACCGGCACACCCTGCGCCAGCGCGAGCAGGGCGCGAGCAGCCTCCAGTCCACAGCAGGCACCCGCAATGACGGCCACCACCCAGACCAGCGAGACCTGCCCCGGGCGACGGGCAAGGCCCACGACAAGTCCGCACACGGCATACGCAAGGGCTTGTGTTCCGAGCACCCCAGAACCCGGCGGGAGCAGGTCGAGGAGCCAGCCACCGGCCAGCCCGGCGACCAGGCCCACCCTCGGCCCGGAGCGCAGGGCCGCGCTGGCCACGACGACGAGAACGAGATCAGGCAGGGGTGCGAGATGGCGAGCGCCCAGAGTCACCGTGAGGACAGCACCGAGAAGCAACAGGACGGCCCGAAGTGCCACTCCGGAGAACGTCACGGCGCTCCCCCGGTTGCCGCCACCCTCGGCGTGGACCGGGGTGCGGTGAGCAGTACTCCGACGATGGACAAAGCACCGACGTCGACGGCAGGGCGCACCGTGCCTGAGGGTGCGAGTCGACCGTGTTGCGGCTTCACGGCGCTGACCGTCCCGACAAGAACCCCCGGCACGAAGGGGCGGCCCTCCACGCTGCCCAGAGTGCGCACCTCGTCGCCGACGCTCAGGGTCCCCGTCTCGACGAGACTGAGCCCGAGTTCACCAGCGTCACGTTCGGCGCCCGAGGCCGCAGAGCCACCCACCGTCGCGAGCACACCGGCCGCCCCAACCCGCACTCCGACGGCCACGTCCGGCCCGCCGACCACGAGGACATCACTGGTCCACGGCGCAACGGAGGCCACCCGCCCCACGAGCCCGGCGCCCGAGACGACGGTGCGGTCAGCGCTCACCCCGTCGCGGCTGCCGACGTCGATGGTGATCCGGACAATGCCCTGCGGGCCCGGCGCCCCCACCCCTACGACTCGGGCCGGAACGATGCGAGCGCCCGAGGTCGCGGGCGAGGCCAGCAGGGCCGAGAGCGCAGCCCCGTCGGCCCCGGCCAGTTGAGCCTGACGCAACGCACTGGCCAGACGATCGTTTTCGCGCTGGAGCGCCTCTTGGCCCGGCTGCCCGGCTGGCGCCAGGACACGCTCGAGGGGGCCGAGGACGGTCGCCGCGCCACGCCGCAAAAGTTCCGCACCCGGCCCCCCGACGAGGTCGACGAGGACGAGGGCCAAGGTGACGAGGACCGCGAGCCCGACGAGGCGGCGCTGGCGACGGTCGGACGCGTCGCCTCTCACGGCCGACGGTTGTCGACGAGGACGCGGTGCAGCGTGTCGAACTCCTCGACGCACTTCCCGGCACCTCGCGCCACCGCCCGAAGCGGGTCGTCGGCGACGGTGACGGGGACCCCCAACTCGTGGTGCATCCGCTCGGCGAGCCCCCGCAGCAACGCGCCACCACCGGTGAGGGTGATGCCACGGTCGAGCACGTCGCCAGCGAGTTCTGGCGGACAGACGTCGAGGACAGCGCGAGCCAGTTCGACCATCTGGAGCACGGGGGCCTCGATGGCACGCCGCACCTCGACCGACGAGATCGACACCGTCTTGGGCAGCCCGGTGACGAGGTCGCGTCCGCGCACCCGCTCGGTGAGTTCCTCACGCAAAGGGAAGGCTGAGCCGACCGCGACCTTGATCTGCTCGGCGCTGCGCTCGCCCATGAGCAGGGAGTACTCGGACTTCACGTGGGCGATGATCGCCTCGTCGACCTCGTCTCCGCCGGTGCGGATCGAGCGGGACGTGACGATGCCGCCCAGGCTGATGACGGCCACGTTGGTGGTGCCCCCGCCGAGGTCCACGACCATCGACGCATTCGTCTCCTCGATGGGCAGTCCGGCGCCGATCGCGGCTGCCATCGGCTCCTCGATGACGTGCACGCGTCGGGCACCAGCACGCAGGGTGGAGTCCTCGAGGGCCCGTCGTTCGACGCTGGTGATGTCGCTCGGGACGCACACGACGATCCGCGGCCGGAAGATGCGCGAGGGCGCCACCTGGTCCACGAACCAGCGCAGCATCCGCTCGGTCACATCGGCGTCGGAGATCACGCCGTCACGCAGGGGGCGGACCGCCGTCACCGAGTCCGGGGTGCGTCCGAGCATCTCCTTGGCGCGGTGACCGGCGGCGAGCAGCTGGGAAGTGCCGGTGCGCACAGCCACGACCGACGGCTCGTCGAGGACGACGCCGCGACCACGCTCATAGATGACCGTGTTGGCGGTCCCGAGGTCGATGGCGAGGTCTCTCGCGCGCACCCATCGGTCCAGTCCAGCCACGCTCGCGATGCTACGCGGGGAGGCCGCCGTCGCCGTGCCCCAACACGCGCCTCGCCCCTGCTTGCGTCCGCAGTTGTGGTCGCCCTCCCGACCAGACGTGCGGACGCAAGGCGGCCACGGACGCGTTAGGGCTTCCTGAAGACATCGTGATCGCCAACCCGACGCCACCGGCAACGCAACTCGCCGCCGACGGTGACCAGTTCGAAGGTTGCACGTCCGTCCGGGCTGGCAAACGACCAAGTCATTTCCAGAACGCCCGGAGCCGACCGCACGGACCTGATGCGCAGCGACGCTGGCCATGGCGTTGCTGGGTCTGTGACATGGGCATCGCAGGCTGGCGCGAACTTCTCTCGAACGACGGTCTTGAACGCGGCAGCGTGCTCTCGCTTGAGCTGGCGATAGTCGCTGTCGAAGGCCGGGGTGGTCTCAAACTTCACTCGGCGTCGAGTTCGTCCAGGTGGCGGAGGAAGTCCTCGGCGGACTCGTGAACAGTCACGCGGCCGTCCGCGACCTGCTCGTCGACCTCGCGCTCACGCTCTTGCCACCGCTCGGTCCAAAACCAGCGCTGACTCGCTGGCACGGGCAGCGCTGCGCGCAGCTCGAGCACACCGTCGGCGCGCTCAGTCATCTCCAACTGCGCGCCCTCCTCGTCAAGGTGCAGCCGGCGACGGACGTCGGCGGGCAGCGCAATCGTGCCGCGGCCCTGAATGCCGAGGTAGCGATGCGTGGGTGATGAGGTCATGAACACAGACTACGCCGCTGGCGGCAAAGCAGTAAAGCAGCTAGGCAGTTCAACGACAGGCGGATGGGGCCCCAGCCAGAGGGCTCCGTCAGAGCTCGGGGAACCAGATGCCGATCTCGCGCTCGGCGGACTCGGGTGAGTCGGAGCCGTGGACGATGTTCTTCTGAACCTTCTCGCCCCAGTCGCGGCCGAGGTCGCCGCGGATGCTGCCGGGCGCCGCCTCAGTCGGGTTGGTCGCTCCAGCGAGGGAGCGGAACCCCGGGATGCAACCTTGGCCCTCGATGACGGCAGCCGTCACTGGGCCCGACGACATGAACTCGAGGAGCGGCTCATAGAACGGCTTGCCCTCGTGCTCGGCGTAGTGCGCGGCGAGCATCTCGCGGGTCGGAGAGGTCACCGAGAGCGCGGCCAGGACGTAGCCCTTGGCTTCGATCCGGCGCAACACCTCCCCGGAGAGACCGCGGGCGTAGCCGTCAGGCTTGACGAGGACGAGCGAGCGTTCGATGGTCACGCCGGTCAGCCTAGCGAGCGGTCTCGGCGTCCTGTTCGCGGGCCGCCATCATCGCGTCGACGCCTTGTCCCTTGACGAGGCAAAGGACCCACAGCCCAGTGAACACGAGCCCCACCCCGATCATCGCCGGGACGAGGAAGGCGCTGACCCAGGTGAGGAGCTGGACGAGCCAACCGAGAGGGAGTCCGAGCGATCCGCGCAGAAGGCCAGCAGCAACAAAGGCGAAAACGGCCAGCCCCACACCAGCCCACAGGAGGGTGTGGCCGTTGTCAGCTCCCTCGGCCATCGCCGCGCCCCGGGCCAGGAGGGCGCCGAGCAGGATGACGACGCCTTGGCCCCCGAGCACGGTGGCCAGCATCCGCCAGGTGAACGTGCCGAGCCTTCCGGTCAGCGGAAGGCGGCTCATGCGCCCCGCTTCCACTCGCGCACGTCGATCGCGGCCTTGGCTGCGTCGAGCGGTGCCTTCGTCGCCTGTCGGTAGAGCTTGATCGCCGTCACCTTCTTGCCCTTGGCCAGGGCGAGATCGATGTGCTGCTGAGTCTCCGGCGGCAGGTCCTCGACCGGTCGGAAGCTGATCTTGTCTCCGCGGGTGCTCTCGCGCAGCTTCGTCACGAGCCAGAACACCAGCGCCGCGACGGCGATGATGACGACAAGTTTGGTGATCGGATGCATGGCACGAGGGTATGCCGGGTGCACTGGTTGGATGGACGGGTGCCCGTCCCAGCGTCCTCGTCCTCTCCATCGCCGACACCCGGTGTCGAGCCCGCGCGGCTGCGCCGCGTCGTCCTCGTCGTCGCGGGTCTCAACTTCGCCTGGTTCTGGGTCGAGGCTGCGGTGGCCCTCGCGATCGGGTCGGTCGCGCTCTTTGCGGACAGTGTCGACTTCCTCGAGGACACGGCGATCAATGTGCTCATCGCTATCGCGCTCGGGTGGGGAGCGCGTCACCGGGCCATCGCCGGCAAGGCCATGGCCGGGATCCTGCTCGTCCCCGCAGCGGCTGCGGTGTGGCAGGCGGTGGCCAAGTGGGGCGACCCGGCGCCGCCCGAGGTCCGCTGGCTCATCCTCACTGCGGGCGCAGCGGCCGTCATCAACGGGTTCTGCGCCTGGCTGCTGGCACGGTTCCGCAAGGGCGGCGGGAGCCTGTCGCGGGCGGCCTACCTGTCGGCACGCAACGACGTTCTGGTCAACGTCGCCATCATCGCCATGGCAGTCGTGACGGCAGTGACACAGTCCGGGTGGCCCGACCTGGTCCTCGGGCTGGTCATCGTGGCGATCGGCATCCACGCCGCAGTCGAGGTGTGGGAGGTCGCAAGCGAGGAACACCTTGCTGCCAAAGCTCTCGCCGGCGAACCCCTCGACTGAACCCTTGCGTCTGCGGATGTGGCGGTTCTAGCGACCACATGCGCAGACGCAAGGAAGCGGGGGCGGGGCTGGGTCGGGGTCAGACCTCGGTGACGCCGAGCAGCATGCGCACCT
>JBDSIV010000166.1:0-18896 GCA_039917755.1 Knoellia sp.
CCCTCGACGATGTAGACCTCGGAGACGGCCGGGTCCTTGGCCTGGCAGTCACGCAACTTGCCGGGCAGGCCCCCGGACTCGAGGACGCGCTTGCGGGTGGCTTCGCGGGCCTTGCGGGCTGCGAGGCGAGCGGTTTGGGCCTGGATCGCCTTGCGGACGATCTCCTTGCCCTCGTTGGGGTGACGCTCGAGCCAGTCACCGAACGCGTCGGTCATGGCGCGCTGGACGAAGCCCTTGACCTCGGAGTTGCCGAGCTTGGTCTTGGTCTGGCCCTCGAACTGGGGCTCACCGAGCTTGACACTGATGACCGCGGTGAGGCCCTCACGCGCGTCATCACCGGTGAGGTTCTCGTCCTTGTCCTTGAGCTGGTTCTGCTTGCGCGCGAAGTCGTTGATCATCTTGGTGAGGGCGGAGCGGAAGCCCTCTTCGTGGGTGCCGCCCTCATGGGTGTTGACCGTGTTGGCGTAGGTGTGGACCGACTCGCTGTAGGACGTCGTCCACTGCATCGCGAGCTCGAGGTTGAGTTCGCGGGCGGCGTCCTCGACCTCGATGCTGATGATGTCGGCGTGGACCGGCTCGGACTTCTTGCTCGTCACGAGGTGGTTGACGTAGTCGATGAGGCCGCCGGGGTAGCAATAGCTGACCTGGCGCTTCTGGCTCTCGCTCGCGTCGACCTGCTCGGCCTCGTCCTCGGCGCTCTCCTGCACGCGCTCGTCGGTGAGGTTGAGCGTCAGGCCCTTGTTGAGGAAGGCGTATTGCTGGAAGCGGGCCCGGATCGTCTCGTAGTCGTAGATGACGGTCTCGAAGATCTGGTCGTCGGCCCAGAAGGTGATGGTCGTGCCGTGCTCGTCGCTCTCGCCGACCTGCTCCAGCGGTGCGACGCGCTCACCGTGGTCGAACTCCATGCGCCACACGTGACCGAGCTGGCGGACCTCGGCGATGAGCCGGGTCGCGAGCGCGTTGACGACAGAGGAACCGACGCCGTGCAGACCACCGGAGACCTTGTAGCCGCCACCGCCGAACTTGCCACCGGCGTGCAGCTGGGTGAGGACGAGCTCGACGGTGGAGACGCCGTAGGCCTCGTTCATGCCGGTGGGGATGCCTCGACCATTGTCCTTGACCCGCACGCCACCATCGGCGAGAAGGGTGACGTCGATCGTGTCGGCGTGGCCAGCAAGCGACTCGTCCACCGCGTTGTCGACGATCTCCCAC
The DNA here is from genome assembly GCA_039917755.1 of Knoellia sp. Taxonomy (GTDB): domain Bacteria; phylum Actinomycetota; class Actinomycetes; order Actinomycetales; family Dermatophilaceae; genus Knoellia. Next base: position 1,213 of record JBDSIV010000166.1, read on the forward strand.
ACGAGGTGGTGCAGACCGCGCTCACCCGTGGACCCGATGTACATGCCGGGGCGCTTGCGGACCGCCTCGAGACCCTCGAGGACCTGGATGGCAGACGCGTCGTAGGTGGCGTCGTCAGCAACCGCGGAGACGTTGCGGGTCGGTGTCGTCAGCGCGCCCTCTGCGGGGCTGGTTGCTGATGTGTCCGACACCGCGTCTGCGGTGGTGGCCTGCGTCTCGATGCTGTTGTCGTCGGGCGTGCTGGGCACGGTGCTCCTTCAGCTGGTCTGGCTCATGCCGCGCGCCCGGGGCGGGAAATCGCCTCGGGCGCGACGTTCACCCCAAAGTTTACCTGTCAGCACCGTCAGCGCGCGCCAATGGAGGCCCGTGAGCCCACTTTTCTCAGCTTTTGACCGGTCCTGACGACGGGGCATACGCCCCCCACCCCTCTCAGGCCCTCTGGGCCACCTTTTCGAGAGTTGCCAGCCCGCCTCTGGGGCGTTCCTCTCACATCGCCAGATCGAGGCGGTGCCGCGATGTGAGAGGAACCCACTTCCGGCGGGAAAGGTGAGGCGGGAGGGGGGCGCGTCAGCGTCCGGTGGTGAAGAACGTCCAGGTGCCGTCGCTCGCGATGCCAACGCGATAGCCCGTGTAGGCGCCATCGCCCTGCCGCATCGCGGTCGCGGCCGACCTAGTGAGGAGGCCCGCGGCGACGACCTTGTCCCACTCGGCGTCGTCCTTGGCATAGCGCTCCGAGAAGACCTTGGGCTGGATCGTCCCGTCAAAGGTCTCGGTCGACTCCATGGCGAGCAGCGCGGTCAGGGCGAGGAAGTTCTGCGGGTTGCTCGCCGTGAAGATCGCCGAAGGTGCCTTCTCGCCCGCCAAACCGGTGGAGTCCGCACTTGCGAGCGCGATCAGGGCCTTGGCGTCACAGGCCTTGGCTGCGGTGAAGACCTTGGCGGCCTTGGCGGCCCCCGCTGCGGACATGCCCTTGGTGTTGGCTGCACCTGCCTTGGTATCAGCGCACGTCGCCCGGGTGGGCTTCGGTGTCGGGGTGGGCGCGGTAGTGGTCGCTCTGGGCGTGGCTGGGGGCGAGTTGCTCGGTGTGCGCGAGGGAGCGGGCGTGACGGGCGGTGTGGCGCTCGGTGTGGCGCTCGGGGTCTGCAAGGGAGTCGCGGTGGACGAGGCCGCTGCGCTCGTGCTCGTGCTGGTCGACGGTGACGCTGTCGGCTTGTCGTCGGAGCAGGCGCCGAGGGTGAGAGTGGCGAGCAGCATCGGCACAGCCATGCGGGTGAGGCGGGCAGGCAAGGTCGTTCCCCGGGTCGTCATGGCGCCAACTGTAACGGGAGTGACTGGTGTGACTCGGGCGCCACGACGGCGGACGCGCTCAGTCCTGCGCGGCGTGGTTGCGCTCGACGACGTCGCGCACGACGTCCGGCAACGCGACCGTATGCCGGCCGGTCCGGTCGACATAGACCTGCGCCCACAATCCGTGGGCGGCAAGGTCGTCCTTGCCCTCCGCAAACAGGCCGAAGGCGAACGTCACACTCTTGGTGCCCACGCGCTCGACCCGGACCCCGACGTCGATCGGCTGAGGATAGGCAAGTTCGGAATAGAAGCGGCACGAGGACTCGGCGACCACACCCATGGCCTCCGACACCGTCTCGTCGATGCCCGTCTCGCGGATGAGCCAGGCGTTGAGGACAGAGTCGAACAGCTCGTAGTAGACGGCGTTGTTGAGGTGGCCGTACATGTCGTTGTCGGACCACCGCGTCGACACCCGCTGGATCTCCGGGAAGTCGGACCGTCGCAGCGTGCGGGGATCGGTCGGGGTGGCGCTGGTGTCCGCGGGAGACGTCATGTCGCCGAGAGTAGCCGGGGCCGCTCCATGTCATGGACGTCATCGAATGACCCGGCTGTAGCGGCGACCTGCGACGACTTCCCCACCACGTGCTTCGGATCCGGTGGCGGCGCGCCAAGCTCAGGCCCCGAGGGTCCGGTCGAACAGAGCACGGACGTGGTCCGGCAGCTCCGGCTCCTGGAGCGTCAGGTCGAGTGGCGGGAGGTCACAGCTCACGCCGTAGCAGAAACGGTCGGGCTGTTGGCTGCCGCCCGCATAGGCCTGGAGCTGTGGAGTGGGTCCGGCCAGCAGTCCCCGCCAGGCGGTCGCGTCCTGCTCGGGCAGTTCGGCGATCACCACGGTGCGCTCGCGCACGAGACCGGCGAAACCGCCCGTGCGGCGCACCTGCACCTCGCGTGGGGTCTGCCCGGGGTCAGGTTGGAAGGAAGTGGTGTTCCCGGGGGCTGGACGCGGTGCAGGGGCGGGAGTCCGTGTCGGTGCATTGGTCGCGTCGGGAACTCCCACCTCCTGCCACGCCGACCGCACCGCCTCGGCTTCGGCGGAGCCCTCCCCGTGGGCCGTGACGGCGGCCGCGGTGGTGAGCGTGGCAAAGGTCGCGAAGTCGCAGTCCGCCTTGATGTCACCGGTGATTGCGGCATACCAGATCGCACCGGCGCCCTCCCAGGCGTTGCCACCCAGGGCTGTGGCGACGAGATGGAACGCGCGGTTGGGGATCCCGGAGTTGATGTGGACGCCACCGTTGTCCTCATCGGTGACGACGAAGTCACTCATCTGCGCGGGCTGCGGGTCCTTGCCCAGCCGCGGGTCGTCGTAGGCCGTGCCCGGGGCCTTCATCGAGCGCAGCCCCACCCCCTTGATCCCGGGGGCGAGCAGCTCGGCGCCGATGAGCCAGTCGGACTGCTCGGCGCTCTGGCCCAGCGCGCGCTGCTTGACGAGGATGCCGAAGACGTCGGAGACGTGCTCGTTGAGAGCGCCCGCCTGGTCCTGGTAGTTCAGGCCGGACGTGTATTGCGTCACGCCGTGCGCGAGCTCATGGCCGATGACGTCAAGGCTGCGGGTGAAGCCCAGGAAGATCTGACCGTCCCCGTCCCCGAAGACCATCTGCGACCCGTCCCAGAACGCGTTGTCGTAATTGTGGCTGTAGTGCACAGTCGCGATGAGGCCGAGCCCCTTGTCGTCCAGGGAATTGCGGTCGTAGGCCGTGTGCCACAACTCCCAGGTTGCGCCGAGGCCGTCGTAGGCCTCGTTGACCGCAGTGTCGTCGCTGGCCGGGTCACCCTCGGCCCGCACCTTGGTCCCGGGCAGGGTGGTGCCTCCGGCGGCATCGTGAATGATGCGGTTCACCGCCACGGTGGTGGCCCGGGTGGCGGTGCGGCTCACTGCGCGCCCCGGGGCGCGCAACGAATGTTCACGGGCGTGCTGCTCGTAGCGGAGCTGGTCGATGCGCAGGGTCTCTCGGGCACGCGCCTCGATCTGGGGATCCCCGGACGCGGCGAGCGCCTGGAGCAGATAGGGCGGCACGATCGAGCAGAACGCCGGGGCCTCGTGAGTCGTCATGCGACCATCCTCACCGCTGCCACCGACACTCGCATCCTCAGCTGAGGATGTCCTGCCGTCGGAACCGGCGGTAGCCGAGCGCAACGAAGAGGACGGTGTAGAAGAGCGCCCACAGAGCCCCGTGCCGCAGGTCGGCGCCGTCGACCGGCCCCGAGACGAGCAGGTCGAGCCACGCCCTCGAGTAGTGCCCCGGCAGGGCCTTGCGCCAGTCACCGAGAGCGTCGATCGAGTCGAGGATGCCCGACACGATGAGCAGGATCAACGCCCCGCCGACCGCCGCTAGGGGGGTCTGGCTGCGCACACCCACCCAGAACGAAAAGGCGCCGACGGGGGCAATCATCATGAGGACGTACCCGACCGCGAGCGCCATGCGCGGGGCCCACTCGCTCCACCCCATCTCGCCACCGCTGAGGATCGAGAACGGTTCGGTCCCATAGGCGAGGCAGCCGACGAGGAGCGCCCAGGCTGGCAGGACGAGGACGAGGGTTGCCGTGGAGAGGAAGCCCACGACGAGCTTGCTCGTGAGAAGGCGAGCCCGCGTCACCGGCGCGGTGAGCAGGTAGCGCAGCGACGCCCATGAGGCCTCGGCCGGGACGGGGTCGCCGGCGAACAGCGCAGCAACGCCGAAGAGGAGCAGCTCCGCAGACACCAACAGAGTGAACACGGCGAAGTTCGGGCCGCCGGTCGTCGCGAGATCGATGAGCCGGACCGTGGGGTCGCCCCCGCGGCTCGGGCCGTTGTCGAGCGAGAAGGCTGCGACGAGGATGAGGGGAAGTGCGGCGACGATGCCGATGACCCACAGGGTCCGTCGTCGGCCGAGCTGGCGCCGGAACTCGGCCCGCCAGGACAGTGGTCTGCTCATCGGGCACGCACCTGGCGCATGCGGTCGATGAAGCTGCCGTCCTCGACCGGATCGTCCGATTGGGGCTGTGAGTTCGCGATGACCCCGAGGAAGACCTCCTCGAGGTGACGACGGCTCCCGACCCCGACGACGTCAGCGCCGGACGCGACGACCTGGCGCACGACCCATTCGCGAGGTCGGTCCGAGACCACCGTGAGGGTCGGTTTCGTGGGGTCCTCGATCACGTCGAGCGACAGGATGCCGTCCCCTCCCACGAGCGCGGCCCGCGCCGCAGTGATCGCCTCGACCGACGCCAGCTCGAACACGGTGGTGTCCTCGCTCGCGAGGAGGTCGGCGACCGGCCCCGCGGTGAGAACCTTGCCCGCGTTCATGACGACGACATGACTACAGGTCAGCTCGACCTCGGCCAGCAGGTGACTCGACACGACCACGGTGCGTCCGGACGCGGCATACGACTGCAGGATCGGGCGCATCGCCGCGATCTGGGGCGGGTCCAGACCGTTGGTCGGCTCGTCGAGGAAGAGCACCTCCGGCTTGCCCAGCATGGCCTGCGCGATGCCGAGGCGCTGGCGCATGCCGTGGCTGTAGGTGCGCACCGGCCGGTCCAGTGCTCCACCCAGGGCTGCGACGGCCAGGGCATCGTCGAACTCGGCCTCAGCGGCCGGGCGCCCGGTCGCCTCCCAGAAGGCCTTGAGGTTGTCGCGCCCCGTGAGGTGGGGAAGGAATCCGGGACCTTCGACGAGTGCTCCGACACGGGCCAGCACCTCCGAGCCCGGGTGAACCGGGCGGCCGAGCACGTGCACCGATCCCGAGTCCGGGGTGATGAGGCCGAGCATCATCCGCATCGTCGTCGTCTTGCCGGCTCCGTTGGGGCCGAGCAGGCCGACGACCTGACCGCGTTCCGCTCGCCAGGAGACGTCGTCGACGGCGCGGTGCCCGTCGGCATACGTCTTCACGAGCCGGTCGACGACGAGAGGGACGTCGGCATAGTCGTCACGGACCACCTCCCGGTGTCGGCGTCGCCGCCGCAGGAGGGCGGACCCAGAGAGGGCCATCAACAGGAGGAGTATGCCGGCCGCGAGGGCGAGCGATTCCGTGTCACGTTGCGTGGCGGTCGCCAGGATCGTGCCCGCCGCGGTAGGGAGCGTGAGGGTGGGATTCGCGAGTGAGATCCGGTCGGCGCGTGCCTGCCGAGGAACCGTGAACGCGCTGTCCGTCGAGGTGACGAGCACCCGCCACTGGCTCCCTGCGGCCATCGACCAGACCGACGCGGGGAGGTTGACCGTCACATCCGTGGGTCGGCCCGGTGTCAGAACCACTCGCACCGGCGCGGTCAGGGCCCGCTGCTGCACGGCGTCCGATCCCTCCACCCGCCACAGCGAGACGAACAGGGATGCCTCGGTGCCCGTGGAGGTGACCTGGAGTTGGATCGTCGGCGTGCCCACGACGGTCAGGGATCGCGTCAGGGTGGCAGTTTCGAAGGCCACCGACATTCCCGGCAGGGCCGCGAGCCGATAGGTCGGCAGTTGCAGTGAGCCCAGTCCCGGCACGGACGTCATCGAGTTCGGTTGCCCACCCGGTGGGGTGAGGACGACTGCTGGTGGGGTGGGAGCGCGCAACCCGACCTCTTGGACGCTGTTCCGTAGACCGGGATAGCGGTCGAGGGTCGCGATCGTCGCGGTGTCGCTGCCCCGGGGGACGGGCAGTGAGTACGTGAAAGCCGGCACCGGCAGGGGCGCTGACCGGTTCCCCCTGAGATAGGTCCGGAGCCAGGTGCGGGCGGCGTCTTCGTCGAGGCCGGGGTTGGTGGAGGCACTGTCGTGGCCACCATCTGTCCAGCGCACGGCGTGGCGGGTTCCCGCACGAGCCAGGCCGGCAGCGTTGGCATCGGCCTGGTCGAGTCCGAAGAGGGTGTCCGCCTCACCCTGGACGAGGAGAGTGGGAGCCGTGACTTTCGAGATCGTGTCGCGCGGGCTGTTGCGGCCCAGCATCGAGGTGAGCTCGGCACTCGGGTGTCCCCTCTCAGCAGCCGTTTGGAGCTCGGTGCACACCTGGACGTCGAACCTGCCGCACAGTCCGCCGCTACTGCCTCCGGCCGACGCGAAGCTCGCACCGAAGAAGCGGCTTCCCCACAGCTGTTTGTAGGGGCCAGGCGTCGTGCTGCCCGACGCGGCCTGCGGGAAGAGGGCCGTTGACAGGTCGTTCCACGTGATGGCGGCGACGGTGGCATCGACCCGCGGGTCCGCTGCCGCGAGCATGAGCGCGAAGGCCCCGCCATAGGAGCCGCCGACCACGGCGACCCGTGGATCGTTGGCCGCGTCGCGGCTGACCTCGGGACGAGTCGCCAGGAAGCTCAGCAGGGCCGTGCCGTCCTTGATCTCGAAGTCGGGTGAGTTCAGATGGATCCGACCCCCGGAACGGCCGAACCCTCGCGCGGTGAAGGTGAGGACGACCTGACCGTCCTCGGCATACTGCTTGGCCTGCGCGTCGACACTGTCCTTGCTTCCACCGAAGCCGTGGGCGAGCAGGACGGCCGGGCGCGGACCTCCTCCCACCGGGAGATAGAGCCGCGTGTCGAGTCGGACCGCGGTTCGGTCGGGCTCGGCACCGACGTTGATGAACTGGTCGATCGTCTTCACCTGGACGGGGGCGCTCATCGCGGATGACAGGGGAGCCGCCCAGGCGCCGGCCCCGGGAAGGACGAGACCGAGAACGGCGAGGACAGCCACCGCGACGAACACCCGGCGCGGACGTGGCTGAGCGGGCCTGGTCATGGCTCATCCTCTCCCGGCGGTTCCGCTGAGTCTCGCGGCCACCGCACACCGGACGAACGGTTCAGACGCCCACGTGGTTCCGAAGGGCAACGTCGTCGACGGCTCACCCGTAGGTGTCGCGCGGGCCGCGGCCATCCTGCACGCGGCGCATCCCCTTGGACCACGACGGCGCACTGGGCCCGACCACCCTGATCTGGCTCACCGTGCCTTCGCCGACCTCGCGCGCCAGGGTCCCCAGAAGTGTGGCCGACATGAGGCGCAGGTTGGTCGCCCAGGCCGTCGAGTCAGCGCGCACTGTGAGGACGGTGTCGACAAACTCCACCGGGTGGCAGTGCTGAGCAACCTCCTCACCCACGATCGTGGGCCAGCGACCAATGACCGCACCGACGGCTACGTCGACCTTCCAGCCGCGCTCGCTCACAAAGGCATCGAGTTCCTGGCCGAGCAGCAGCGGGTCGCGACCGCTCTTGCGCCCGCCCACTCCGTCGGGCACGTCCTTGAAGCGCCGCTTGGGCTTGACCCCCGGCCGCAATCCCCGAGACCGCGCAGCAGCCCGCGCTCGAGCCAACGCGTCTGCCGGCGCGGTCTCCAGGTCCTGCGCGGTTTCACGTGAAACGTCCTCAGTGCCGTCACCACCAGCGACCCCCGAACCACCCTGTCCCGCAACGGGATTCCCCTCGTCACTCACGCGCGGTCACCTCACCCAGCGACACGGCATACGTGCGTCCACGTAGTTCGGACGGAACGTCCGCCTCCACCGCCGCGGTGATGAGCACCTGCTCGCAGTCGATGACCATGGCCGCCAGGCGCTCGCGGCGCCCGGAGTCGAGCTCGGCAAAAACGTCGTCGAGGATGAGGACCGGATCATCACCGAGATCGTGACGAAGCAGGTGGTATGCCGCCAGCTTTAGTCCCAGCGCGAAGCTCCAGGACTCGCCGTGGCTCGCATAACCCTTGGCGGGCAGCTCCCCGAGCGTGAGGACGACGTCGTCGCGGTGCGGTCCGACGAGGGTCACGCCACGCTCGATCTCCTGGGTCCGCACCTGTGCGAACGACTCGAGCAACTCGGCGTGGAGCTCCTCGAGCTCGGGCACCTCACCGCCGGCGATCCGGGTCGCGAACTCCTCACGCAAGGACGCCTTGTAGCTGACTCGGGCATCGGACTGACCCGCGCTGACCTCGTCGTAGGCCTTGCCGAGCAACGGTCCCAAGTCACGCAGCAACCGCAGGCGGGCATAGAGCAGGGGAGCCGCCACCTGCGCGAGCTGGCCGTTCCACACGTCGAGGGTGTGCAGGGCGGCCTCGCGCTCGGACGCACCTTCGATGCCCTCGACGGGTCGGCGCTGCTTGCCCCGTCCACGCAACACCGGAGCTGCCGACTTCAGCAAAGCGTTGCGCTGCTTGAGGATGCGGTCGTAGTCCCCGCGGGCGCCGGCCCAGCGAGGCTGGCGGGCCACGAGCAGGTCATCGAGGAAACGGCGTCGCTCGGACGGGTCACCCTTGACCAGCGCCAGGTCCTCTGGGGCAAACAGCACCGTGCGCACCTGGCCGAGCACGTCGCGGGTGCGGGTCAGGGGCGACTTGTTGAGCCGTGCCCGGTTGGCCCGCCCCGGATTGATCTCCAGCTCGACCATCGACTCGCGCCCGTCCCGGATGACGGCACCCCGGATGATCGCCTGTCCCGCGCCGAACCGCACCAAGGGCGCGTCACTGGAGACCCGGTGCGAGGACAACGACGCGAGGTAGCCGATCGCCTCCACGAGGTTGGTCTTGCCCTGCCCGTTGAGCCCGACGAATGTTGTGATGCCGGGCTCTAGCGGAAGTTCGGCGCTGGAATAGCTCCGGAAGTCGCCGACGGTGAGGTGTCGGACGAACACCGAGGTCCCCTCAGGACTTCGTGGCGCTCTTGGCGCGCTTCCGCGTCGAGCCGGCGCCGGTCGAGCGCGTCCCCGACGTCGGAGCGGAGGCACCGGTCGAGCCCGAGCCGGAGGAGGGACCGGCCGCAGCAGCCTCGCGACCCTTGGCCGCGGCCTTGGAGGCGCTCTTGGTCGGCTTCTCGTGACGGGCGGCCTTGGCCTTGGCGGTCGGGGCAGCCTTGGGTCCGACCGCAGCCTCGGCGCGCAACTTCTCGCCCTCGGCCGTGGTCATGACCTGGTGTCCACCGAACTGACCGCGCAGCGCGGCGACGGCCTGCATCGTGGGTGAGTGGTCCTGGCGGGAGGCGAAGCGTGCGAAGAGTGAGGCAGCGATGACCGGCATGGGCACCGAGTTGGCGATGCCCTCCTCGACGGTCCATCGACCCTCGCCGGAGTCAGCGGTGTAGTCGGAGACGTCCTCGAGCTGGGGGTTCTCCTCGAGCGCCTTGACCATGAGGTCGAGCAACCAGGAGCGGACGACGGTGCCGCGGCTCCACGCCTTGAACGAGCCTGGGACGTCCTTGACGATGTCCTTCTTCTCGAGCAACTCAAAGCCCTCGGCGTAGGCATGCATCAGGCCGTACTCGATGCCGTTGTGGACCATCTTGACGTAGTGACCCGCACCGGTCTCCCCGGCGTGGACGAAGCCCTCGTCGCGCGGGCCCTCGGGGCGCAGCGCGTCAAAGATCGGCATCGCCTTGGCGACGTTGCCCTTGGAGCCACCGACCATGAGGCCGTAGCCGTTCTCGAGACCCCAGATGCCGCCGGAGACACCACAGTCGACGTAGCCGATGCCCTTGGCCTTGAGTGCCTTCTCGTTCTCGATGTCATCGGTGAAGCGGCTGTTGCCTCCGTCGATGACGAGGTCGCCCTTGTCGAGCAGCTCGCCGAGCTTGGCAACGGTATCGCGCGTCGGGGCGCCCGCGGGGACCATGACCCACACGACGCGCGGCGCCTCGAGCTTCTTGACGAGAGCGGCGAGCGTCGTGACGTCCGAGACGTCGGGGTTGCGGTCGTAGCCCACGACTTCGTGACCGGCGCGACGGATGCGCTCGCGCATGTTGCCGCCCATTTTGCCGAGCCCGATGAGTCCCAGTTGCATTGACTACCCCTTCACGTGACGGACGTTCTGGTGTGGAAAGGCTACGCCGCTCAGCTCGCGAAACGGACGGGCATGATGACGTAGCGGTAGCTGGTGTCCGCCTCACCGTCAGCCTCGGCCTGCCCGCTGAGGACGGCCGGACGTGATGGCTGGGTGAACGAGAGTCGGCTGAACTCGGTGCCGACAGCACCCAGACCATCGAGCAGGAAGCCCGGATTGAAGGCGACCTCGACGTCAGGACCCGTGAGCGTGGCCTCGACTGCCTCGCTGGCCTGGGCGTCCTCACCAGTGCCGGCCTCGATCACGACCTGGCCCTCTGTGAAGCGCAGGCGCACGGGGGTGTTGCGCTCGGCGACCAGGGCAACACGCTTGACGGCCTCGACGAGCTCGGCCGTGTTGATGACGGACTCGGTGTCCGACGTCGTGGGAAAGATCGAGCTGACCTTGGGGTATTCACCATCGAGCAGGCGGGTGGTCGTGCGACGGGAGCCGGCCTCGAAGCCGACGAGCCCGTCACCACCAGCAGCCGAGCCCAGGGCGACATCGATCGAACCCGAGGCACCGAGCGAGCGAGCCGTGTCAGACAGGGTGCGGGCCGGGACGAGCACGATGTGACTGGCAGCGCTGTCGGTGGGGTTCCACGTCAGCTCACGCATCGCCAAGCGGTAGCGGTCGGTGGCCAGGAGCGTCATCTTGTCGCCCTCGATCTCGACGCGGACGCCGGTGAGGATCGGCAGGGTGTCGCCACGGTCGGCGGCGATGGAGACCTGGCTGACGGCCTGGGTGAAGAGGTGTCCGTCGATGGAACCGCTCGGCTCCGGCGAGGTCGGCAGCGTCGGGTAGTCATCAGATGGCATCTGCAACAGGCTGAAGCGGCTCGATCCGCACACCACCTGGACTTTGGAGCCCTGGACCTCGACATCGACCGGCTTGTTGGGCAGGTTGCGGGAGATGTCGGCGAGCAGCCGGCCCAGGACGAGGACCGTGCCGGACTCGCTGACCTCGGCCGGGACGGTCAGGCGAGCGGACACCTCGTAGTCGAAGGCCGACAGCGTCACCGTCCCCTCGTCGTGGGCTTCGATGAGGATGCCAGCGAGCACGGGTACGGGAGGGCGCGCAGGAAGTCCGCGGGCGACCCACGTGACCGCCTCGGCCAGGACTTCACGCTCGACGCGGAACTTCACGGCATACCGACCTAACTATGTGGGGTGGAGCTGGCAGACGTTGGAGTCCCGCTGGGCGCCACAGGGTGCCAGAGCGCGGGAAAGATGACATTAGTGCACAGACGTGAGCAGTGACACCCGAGTCACCACTTGTGGTCGCGGGGTCGCGACCTCGGATCCCGCAAGGGGTCAGGAGTGGACGTTCCACAGGAAGGTTCTCGGGGCAGAACTCTTCATAGGGGGATCTCGTCACAGTTGTAGGAGGTGTGGATTATGTGGACAACGTGGTGTTCGTGCAGGTCAGCCCTCCCTTCGGACGGTGGATGACCCGTGGACGGGATGTGGAGAGGGGCGCGCGACCTGTTGACAGCCGAAGGCGCGTGACGGCCCGTCCACTGCTGGGACCCCCGTCGTCCACCCCTGAGGGGGAGTTGTCCACAGTTGTCCACAGCCCTTGGGGGGAACGGGCCTATTTCCGGCGTCCCCACGCTGTCCTCAGGTTGTCCACAGGCGTCGTTGTCCACAGGGTTATGCACAGACCGTGGATGGTGCCTCTGTGGCCCATGTGGAGGAGTGTGGGTAACGAACGAGTGACGAGGTGCCCACAGGTGTGGATCAGCCTGTGGATAACTCCAGCCGACGTCAGCAACGTTCGTCCCAGCCGACCTCCGTCCGCACCGTCCAGCGAGGTCAGCGGGTTTGTTGCTTGATCCGGTTCGTCAGCTCAGTCACCTGGTTGTAGATCGCGCGCCGTTCGGCCATGAGTTGCCGAATCTTCTTGTCTGCGTGCATGACCGTCGTGTGGTCGCGGCCGCCGAACTGCTGCCCGATCTTGGGCAGGGAGAGGTCGGTGAGCTCGCGACACAGGTACATCGCGATCTGACGGGCCGTGACGAGCACCCGCGAGCGCGACTGGCCCTGGAGGTCCTCGAGGGTGAGTCCGAAGTAGGCCGCCGTCTGAGCCATGATCGTCGCGCTCGTGATCTGGTTGGCGGAGTCGTGCGGGATGAGGTCCTTGAGCACGATCTCGGCCAAGGAGATGTCGACGGGCTGCCGATTGAGGCTGGCGAACGCCGTGACACGGATGAGGGCGCCCTCAAGCTCGCGGATGTTGGTCGAGATGCGCGAAGCGATGAACTCGAGGACGTCGTCCGGGACGCTGAGCTTCTCCTGAGCGGCCTTCTTGCGCAGGATCGCGATGCGGGTCTCGAGGTCGGGCGGCTGCACGTCGGTCATGAGGCCCCACTCGAACCGGCTGCGCATCCGCTCCTCGAAGCCGCTGAGCAGCTTGGGCGGCAGGTCGCTGGTGATGACGACCTGTTTGTTGGCGTTGTGGAGGGTGTTGAACGTGTGGAAGAACTCCTCCTGGGTCTGGACTTTGCCCTGGAGGAACTGGATGTCGTCGATGAGGAGCACATCGACGTCGCGATAACGGCGCTGGAAGTTCGCGGCCTTGTCATCGCGGATGCTGTTGATGAAGTCGTTGGTGAACTCATCGGAGTTCACGTAGCGCACCTTGACGTGCGGATAGAGGTTGCGCGCGTAGTGGCCGATCGCGTGCAGCAGATGCGTCTTGCCCAGCCCGGACTCGCCATAGATGAACAGCGGGTTGTAGGCCTTGGCCGGCGTCTCGGCGACCGCGAGGGCGGCCGCGTTGGCGAACCGGTTGCTCGCACCGATGACGAACGTGTCGAACGTGTATTTGGGGTTGAGGCGAGTGAGCTCGACCTGCTCGGGGACTGCGGCGCCGGGGCGTGGCCGCAACGCGCCCGGAGAGCGTGTGTGGGCGACCGTGCCGTTGTTGCGGGCGTCGTCCTCGTCGTCCTCGACCAGCGCGATGCCGTCGAGCTCGGCCCGACGCTTGGCTCGGCGACCGTCAGCATCAGACGGTGCGATCTCGGTGACGGTCGCCGTGGCGGTCCCGGACGCCGACACCATTCCGTTCTCCACGCTTTCGAAGTCGTCGTGGGGAGGGTTGAGGCTGGGAAGGTCAGCCAGAGACGGATCGACAGTGACGGCGAGGCGGACATCGTGCCCAAGTTGACTTCGCAAGGTTTCGGTGACTCGTTCCCGCAGACGGGTCTCGACGATGTCCTTGGTGAAGTCGTTCGGAACAGCGATCAGCGCGGTCTCGTCGAGCAGGCCGACCAGCTTGGCCAAGCCGAGGAACGCCCGTTGCTGGACGGGGATGCCGTCTGAATCAAGAGCATCGAGGGTCGTGCGCCAGATCTGGTCCATGGAGACATCCGGCACCTGATCACCCCAATCTTGTCGTCGCACGCGTGCGTGGAACTGCGAGTGTCCACAGAGTTGTCCACAGTCTGTGGGTATGCCGGGTGACGCTAACAAGGGCCTGCCCCTGCGGCAAGCTGAACGCCTGGCGAAAATTCTCAGGAGCGTGCATGCTCCGCGTGTCGTCCCAGGAGTTGACACCGTGAGGTGAGAGCATAAGCGGTTCGCTGCTCTCTGGGGCGTTGTCGGGCGAGTTTGACCCGGTATGCCGCGTTCCCGTACCTTGGACTGGCCTGTTGCGGCGGCCATTGTCGCCTGCCCACAGCCTCGAAGCCAGCACCACCGATGACTGCCCCAGACCATGCGGATCGCTCCGTGTGGGTCCGTCCCGTGAGAAGAGATTTCCCGTGAGCAAGCGTACGTTCCAGCCCAACAACCGTCGCCGGGCCAAGACCCACGGCTTCCGTCTGCGCATGCGGACCCGTGCGGGTCGCGCCATCCTTGGTGCCCGTCGCCGCAAGGGCCGCTCCGAACTCTCCGCCTGAGGCTTGCGGTGCTGCCGGCGCCGAACCGACTGCGGAAGCGGTCAGACTTCGCGTTGGCGATCCGTTCCCCTGGTGCGACACGAGCGGGATCGAGGATCCTCGTGGTGCACGCCAACGTGACCGACTCTCGTGCGGGACTCCCGCCGCGGGTCGGTTTCGTCGTGTCCAAGGCCGTGGGCAACGCGGTCGTTCGCAACCGGACCAAGCGCCGACTGCGCGCCGCAATGGCGACCGAGCTGTCCGGCATACCGGCCGGTTGTGATGTCGTCGTGCGAGCCCAGGCGGCGGCTGCCCAGGCATCGTTCGTGGAACTGTGTGAGGCTCTGAAGCCATTGCTGCACAGGGCAATCCGCCGCTATGAGGTCCTCTGATGCGGGTGAGTCGGGTCGCTGCCAAGCCACTGGTGTGGCTCGTGCGCGCCTACCAGCTCATCGTGTCGCCGATGCGGCCAGCCACCTGCCGCTATTTCCCCTCCTGCTCCGCGTATGCCGTGACTGCCCTCAGTCGTCATGGCCTGTTCCGGGGAACCTGGCTCGCGCTTCGGCGGTTGGGCAGGTGTCACCCCTGGTCTGCCGGTGGGGTCGACCACGTGCCGGCACTGCCCGGCGAACCCGATGACGGCGAGCTCATCGCTCGCCACATCCCCCACGAGACCACCACCTGACCCACACACCCAGCACCACGTGAGGGCCCACTCCGGCAGAGACGCCGGAACGACTAAAGGACAGCATGGGAGACTTTTTCCACACATTGATCATGCCGATCGAGATTCTCGTCGCATGGATCATGTTCAGCTTCCACCAGGCCTTCACCTGGCTGGGGCTCGATCCCGCCTCGGGCCTCGCGTGGGGCCTGTCCATCATCGGCCTCGTGCTCATCATGCGTGCAGCGATGATCCCGCTGTTCGTCAAGCAGATCAACGCGTCCCGCAAGATGCAGATGATCCAGCCCGAGCTGCAGAAGATCCAGAAGAAGTACAAGGGCAAGAGCGACCCTGAGTCCCGCCAGGCGATGACCCAGGAGACGATGGCGCTCTACAAGTCGGAGGGGACCAACCCCTTCTCGTCCTGTCTGCCGATCCTGGTGCAGTCACCGTTCTTCTTCGGGCTCTTCCGTGTGCTCAACGGCCTCAAGGGCATTTCGGACGGGACCAAGGACCCGATCGGTCCCATCACGCGGCAGGTGGCTTCCCAGGCGGAGTCCGCCACCCTTTTTGGGGCGCAACTGTCCGACACGTTCCTGCGGGCCAACAACTCGGCCACCTACGTCGTCACGGTGCTCCTCATCATCCTCATGTCGGCGACGACGTTCACCACGCAGCGTCAGCTGATGACCAAGAACATGCCGGCGTCCGCGCTGGACAACCCGTTCGCCAAGCAGCAGAAGATGATCATGTATGTCATGCCGGTCGTCTTCGCGGTTTCCGGTATCAACTTCCCGATCGGTGTGCTCCTCTACTGGTTCACCACCAACGTGTGGTCGATGGTGCAGCAGTTCTACGTGATTCGGAAGATGCCGGCGCCTGGATCAGCCGCCGAAAAGGCGCTGCACGAGCGTCTCGCCAAGCGTGGCAAGCCGATTCCCGGTGAGGCGGAACGCAAGGCTGCCGAAGCTGCCGAAGCCGAGGCTGCGGCTGAGCGCTCCCGTCAGCGCGTTCAGCCCAAGGGCAAGAAGCGCGCCAAGAAGAAGGGCACCGCGGGGCCCGTCGCCGACAAGAGCCCCCAGACCGACAACTGAGACCATTTATGCCGTATCAGGGCTCTGACCTGCGACGATACGGCGCCGGATCGGCCGACGAGGACGTCAGCCGCCAGGAGAGGAACGACCAGATGAGTGAAGTGACCGACACCGAGAACACGGTGGACGCCCAGACCGCAGAGGTCAACGACGTCGCCCATGAAGGCGTTCAGGCCCCCGATACCACCGAGGCCCTGCCAGCAGAGGGCGCTCCCGCGACGACTGCGTCTGACTCCGAGGACGACTCCGAGTACGACTCGGGTTCCGACTCGGAGGGCACCACCGAGAACGCCACGGGAACCCCCAAGGACGCGCCCGCCGACCTCGAGAAGGAAGGGGAGGTCGCTGCCGACTTCCTCGAGAACCTTCTCGACATTTGCGACCTCGACGGTGACATCGACGTCGACATCGATGGTGACCGAGCTGCCGTGGCGATCGTCGACTCCGAAGAGGGCCGCGTGCCCCGTCGCCTCGTCGGTGACAACGCCAAGGTGCTCGATGCCCTCCAGGAGCTCACCCGCCTCGCCGTGCAGGCGGCCACGGGTCACCGCAGCCGTCTCATGCTTGACGTTGCCGGTCACCGCGCCGGCCGTCGCGCCGAGCTGGTGGAGGTCGCCAAGACTGCGATCGCCTCGGTGAAGGAGTCCGGCGAGAAGTTGGCGCTGGAATCGATGACCGCATTCGAACGGAAAGTTGTGCATGACGAGGTGCTCGCCGCGGGCCTGTCCTCCGAGTCTGAGGGTGTCGAGCCCCGGCGCCACGTCGTGGTCCTCCCCGCGTGAGCGATGTTTCACGTGAAACGGTGACTGCGGCTGACGCCGACAGCACCAGTACTTCTTCGCCAGCCGCACCTTCGGGTGCGGCTGGAGTGTTCGGTGACCACATGCCGACCGCGACTCGCTTTGTCGAGATCCTGGCCGACACGGGGGTGAGTCACGGTCTGATTGGTCCACGGGAGGTCCCCCGCTTGTGGGAGCGGCACGTGCTCAACTGTGCAGTCATCGAGGACGCCTTCCCGCAGGGCGCGAAGCTCATCGACGTGGGCTCCGGTGCCGGGCTGCCCGGGATCGCGTTGGCGATCGCGCGCCCCGACCTCGACATCCACCTCGTTGAGCCCATGCAACGACGCACCGATTGGCTCACCGCCACCGTCGCCCAACTCGAACTCGACAACGTCACCGTCCACCGCGGGCGCGCCGAAGGCTTCGTCGGCGTGTTGTCCGCTCCCTGGATCACTGCCCGCGCAGTCGCCCGCATCGCCAAACTGGCGCGGTGGTGTGTCCCCCTCCTCGACGGCCGAGGCACCCTGATTGCCATGAAGGGCCGTTCTGCCCACGACGAGCTGGACGCTGACCGCCGCGACCTCACCAAACTCGGCCTCATCGACGCCGCCATCAACGAGTACGGAAACGGCATCCTCGACGATCCCACCCTCACCATCGATCTCACCTTCCAGCCCAAGCCGCAAAAGGCCAAGGGCAAGAAGAGGTAGTTCCATCATGAAAACGGCCCCGGTTCTGCATGAACCACGGGCCGCTAGAGTCGGGAACCCTGCGTCACGTCGCACCGAAGCGGCGGTTCGCCGCTGTCCCATCCGCACTCGCGCGCTGCGCGCACTCCTGCTCCCGCCAGGCCCAGCCGGCGGCAAACCGCTACATCGCTGCTCCTGAAGGCGACCCTCCCGCTGGGCTCCCGTTGCGGTCGAAACCCCCCGGGCGGGCTTCGACTCGATCCCGGCCGAGCTCTTGGCGCCTTCTCCAGACCCCTCACTCCGCTCCGCAACGCGCCCTCGCTCGTCTCCCTATTCACACCCACGAGCGAGAGCCCGCCTTCTTCGGGGAGGTCTGGTGTGGCGCGTGCGGAGGCCGAGGAGATTCCTGCCGGACGCTGGTAGAGGGTGAACCGGGTGAGTGGGGGTGGAGACGTTTCACGTGAAACATGACCAGAGCGGAAGGT
>JBDSIV010000167.1:0-14107 GCA_039917755.1 Knoellia sp.
CCGTCGGCTTTGTGGTTTGGCGCCGGATCGTCAGTCCACTTCGGGTTCGGGCTCCCGGTGGTAGGCGTGCATGGCACGACGGTAGGACCCCGGTAGGGGGTCGAGGCGCTGGCGCCGCGTGGCGACGAAACGTTCCCACTCGTCGTCGGGCCAGTTGCCGATGCCGGATTGGCTCGTCGCGGCCTGGGAGTTCTCGGTGGCGAAGGCGGCCACGGGGATGGGCTGGATCGCGGCGATCGGGTTCGATGCCGAGAAGCGGACGACCTCGTCGCGGGCACGCAGCCGCACCATGACCGGCAACCCGTTGCCGTACCAGGCCGTCTCGACGATTCCGTCGACGACATCATGGGTCTGCGGCGGAACGGGAAGGTTGGGGATGGGCCGCACCAACGAGGCCCAGCCCCGGGCCGTCCGCGCCGTGACCCCAGTGATGATCTGGAACTCGCGCGGATCCGCTGGGTTCGGGTCGACCAATGGCACGCCGATCTCGTCGAGGCTGGCCAACAGATCGTCACGGCGGTGTTGCGGAACGCCCGCGAGGGCGGCGTCCGTTCGAGGGTGCCTGCCCGGGCGGTCCGCTCCGAGCAACTCCCAGGAACCGCAGGTTCCGTCGTCGTCGATCAGCGTGAACTCGAGACCGTCCTTGACCCAGCGCACAGCGAACGACGTCGGCGGGAACAGCAGCCAACCAAAGGAACTCGCGGCGGTCACCGGAGGGCAGCGCTTCACGGCTTTGGCCGGCAACAGGTCGCGCAGAATTTCGCGAGCGGGCACGGGCATCGGCCCATCGGGAAAGAAGTGGTGGAAGCTCATGTCCGGGCCGGTCAGCGGCAGGTGCAGTCGACTGTCGCCGCTTGACGGGGAGGCCTGCGGTGGCTGCGGGTCGTCGAGCGCGCTCATGCGTGTCCTGAGTTCGGTGGGCCGCTCGTGTTGCGGTTCGTGCGCTCGCTCCGAGGGATGTTGAAGGCTTGGTCGACGGCACGCCGCAGCGACCGCTTTGGCCAGGTGGCCGCCAGCAGTGCGATGGCGCCCAAGCCGATGGCGGCGCAGATGGCCACGGCCGAGCGCGGAGCCAGACTCTCGGAGAGCCAGCCAGCGAGCAGGAAGCCCAGGGCGGACGAGGTCATCGAGGCGGCCCCAGCGAGGCCGATCACTCGTCCTCGCATGTCCGCGGCGACCACGAGAGCGAAGGTCGCCTGCAGGGGCAGCAGGAACGCTTGCAGGGCGCCGCAGGCGAACCACATCAGCCACACGACCGGCAGCCACGTCAGGGTCGGAGGCAATGCCGCAGCCAGGAGGAGGGGAACAGGCATGAGGAGCGCCATTGGGACCATCCGGGAACTGGCGACTTCCGGTTGCCACCGTCCCACCACGATGATCCCTGCCACGGCACCCAGGACCGGCGCTGCCATGAGGAACCCGCCGAGCCACGGCGGGAAACCGTGGTCGAGCACGTAGGGGATCGCGATGGCTTCCGGCGCGACGATGGGCCACATGGCGATGAGGCTGAGGGCGAGGAGCGACACGAGCACACGGTGGCGTGCGAGGTAGCGGGCACCCTGGGTGAGGTCCCGCAAGAAGCCGACGATCCCGGGGCTGGGTAGGCCATCGACGGGGCGAGCCTTGACCGCGACGGCGAAGAGCATCCCTGACACCGCGAACGTGGCCAGGTCGACGAGGAGTGCGCCGCGGGCGGACAGCGCGGTCACGATGACGCCGCCGACGGCAAGACCGATGGCCTGGTTGAACTGTTCGGCGAG
Source organism: Knoellia sp. (assembly GCA_039917755.1). Lineage (GTDB taxonomy): Bacteria > Actinomycetota > Actinomycetes > Actinomycetales > Dermatophilaceae > Knoellia. Next base: position 1,761 of record JBDSIV010000167.1, read on the forward strand.
GGTGGTGATCCCTCGGGCCCGAAAGAAGGCGCGGCGGTCCGGGAACAGGTCCGTCAGCAGGATCTGGAGGGACGCGCCGGCTGGCCCGCCAAAGAGCTCGAGCGCGAACAGGAGGACCAGCAGGATCGGCACCGGACTGTGCTGCGCGACAGCGGCCAGGATTGCCACCACAAAAACCGCGCGCACGACATCTGACGCGATGAGAACGTGCTTGTAGGGGATGCGATCGGCCAGGGGGCTGAGCAGGCTGCGCCCGAGGATGCTCGGCAGCAGGCTGGCCGCGAAGGTCGCCGCCATGGCCAAGTCAGAACCGGTCTGCTCGCGGACCACGAACGCCACGGCGATGCGGGCGATGTAGTCGCCCCACGTGGAGATGCTGATCGCCAAAAAGGCGGGGAGGAACCCCGTGGTCCGGAAGACCTGCAGGTATGACGGCATGCTCGACTGAGCGTGCGAACTCGCCCCGGTGCCTTCCACCGAAGTGACCTTACTTGCCCGGCACGCCGAGCGCGCGGTGGCGACGCGTGACCCGACGTCACCATGTTCGGCGACAAGTCGGCATACCTTTGGGGTATGCCGGACTGTCGGCTTTGCGGGTGCGTCATGATGAGCGTCGGCAGGCTCGAAGGGACAAGGTCGTGAACACTCAGCAGATCAAGCGCGCCATGCGGGGGCGCTTCGGCGCGCCCCTGCGGGTGGCGTATCGCGGCACCGAGCGAGCCCAGGTCGCAGTGGTGCGCCGCATGGACCGGCTGCACTTTGGTCAGGCGACGGGGGAGGAACGGGCAGAGGTGGCCCGCCGGGTCACCATGACTGTGAAGACCTTCGAGCGTCCGAGCGTGCTGCGCCGATGCGTCGCCAGCGTACGCACCGTCTTCGATGGCCACATCGTGGTTGCCGATGACTCACGAACTCCGATGAGCGACCTCGGGGTGGGAGTCGACGTCATCCCGATGCCGTTCAACAGTGGGGTCTGCGTGGGACGCAACGCTGCACTCGATGCCGTTGAGTCCGAGTACGTCTTCGTCACAGACGACGACGTCGTCTTCACTGCGGCGAGCGACATCGTGGCAGCGATGAACTTCCTCGACGACAACGCCGTAGTCGACCTCGTGGCCCTCACCCGAGTGGACCTCCCACGGTGGCGAGCTGTCAGCGCCGGCGCCGACGCACTCTTCCCGGGAGCCGCGGCGCCGCTCGTGCCCTTCGGGACGGAGGTTGGCGGGCTGCCGGTCGTGCCCAAGACCCCGCAGCTCTATCTGGCGCGAACCGCATCCATCCAGAAGGTGCGTTGGGACGAGCGGCTGCGCATGGTCGACCACCGCGACTTTTTCTCGCGCGCCAGCGGAGTTCTGGTGTCCGTGCAAGCGCAGACACTGCGGGCCTACCACCTGCGTACCCCCTTCGACCCGTTCTACAACTCCTACCGCGAGGACGTCGCCGCAGACCTCCAAATCTTGGCCGAGCTCTGGAGGGGTCGAGGCTCGGACTGAGCGGCGGTCAGTCCAAGGCCTGCTCGAGGACCCCCGCGCTGACCATATCGGCGACCGCCGACTGCGTCGCATCGAGGGAACTCATCCCCGCCGGAGGGCCGAAGACGCGCTCGAGCTCCGCAGCCAGCGTCATGACGTTGCTATGCGAGGAGCACAGGCCATAGAGCATGGAGCCCAGTTCACCGAGGCGGACGACCTCAAGGGTTGACGTCACGATCACGGCGGTCTCACCCCCGCGCGTGAGGACATCGATGACCGGCGCCTGTCGGAGGGTCAAGACATGCCGCCGATCAGCCGTGTCAGTTCGTCCGCGATGTCGGCCGCGTGGCGGTAGCGCACTCGTTGGAACCGCCCCTCATCGATCAGCTCTTCGAGACGGTGAAGGGGTGTTGGCAAGGCAGTCAGGGAGGAGGTCTGGGGGATGAGCGAGAAGAGCGAGTCCATGAAGGTCATCGTCTCGAACTGGGGACCTTCACTCATTGACGGCTCACGGTCGAGCAACACCACCGCAGCGACGTGAGGCGGGGCGCCACTGCGTCGTAGTCCCAGCGCTTCGGGAGAGATCTCCTCCTTGGGGCCGGTGCCGTCCGGGGATCGGGTCGACAAAGGCTTGGGGTAAGGATAGATCCGGCCGGCGGAGTCGATGCCGACCGTCTCGTCGGTGAGGTAGCGCAGTCGTGTCCCGAGTCGGCTGCTCAAAGTCGTCTTGCCCGTGCCTCCAGGTGCGACATAGACCAACGTTGCCCCAGTCTCAGGATGACTCACCGCACCCGCATGCAGCATGAGGAGATGTCCGACCTGGGCGGCGATGAAGGCGTGGGTGATCTCTTGGGTGGTCAGCATGAGACGGACAGGGAGGTCGGCGGGGTCGTCGAGCTGAACGGTGAGCGGCTCGGCGTCTCGGACAGTCCCCGGCAGGCCATCCGTCGGGCTTGGCTCCAGGCACCACGACCAGGCCTCGTGCAGCGACTCGGCCAGGGTTTGGGCGGCTGATCCGGTGCAGGCTACTTCGACGCGGCAGCCCAGGCCATGGAGCACCAGGGAGGTCATGAAGGAGTCGCGATCGTCGTAGGTGTGAGGTGTCGTCGCGCGTGGAAACGCGGATAACCATCATGCAGCCTACCGATGAGGGGGACGGAGGCAGGTAAGAGTCCCGTGCCTCGGCGGCTACCAGAGTGCAACGGAGACTCTCACCAAGATCTCGGGGAGGTCCCCACGCCATCCGTCAGGTGTCCGAGGGAGGGCTTCCTGAGACCAGAACTGCCCCGCCGATGTGGCGGGGCAGTTGCGAAGTTGTGGACCTGTGCTGTCACGCGACCTTGGCGATGCGGTGCACCGTGGCGGGAGCGCTCCAGCGCATCTCCATCCGGGTGCGACCGTCCCTGATGACCGGCACCCAATGCATCGTCAGGCAGGCCGGACCCGTGACGGTCCTCGCGACCTTCTTCATGGGCTTCTCCTTTGTGGACCTGCGGCGGAGCGACACCGAGCTCGGGGTCGTTCACCTGATGTTCATCTCAAAGTACAGCACAGATGAACAGGAGGTGAACACGGCCACGCCGGGACCAAGCCAGCCGAATACAGGGTCGGTGGCGCAGGCCCGCCAGAGGCGCCATTAGAGTTCAGGGGTGAGTCTCACCAAGGTTTCGGTCATCGGAGCATCCGGACGCATGGGTTCTGAGGTGTGCCGTGCTGTCGAGGCCGCTGACGACCTCGAGCTGGTGGGCCGTTTTGACATGGGCGATGACCTCGCTGACCTCGCGGGGGCCGACGTCGTGGTCGAGTTCTCCGTCCCTGACGCGTCCCCCAGCAACGTCGCGCACTGTGTCGACCAGGGCATCCACGTCGTGGTCGGAACGACTGGGTGGAGCGAGGACAACCGTGCCGACCTGCGACGCCGCCTCGAGCAGCACCCCGAGCTCGGTGTGCTCATCGCCCCCAACTTCGCGATCGGCGCGGTGCTCATGATGGCGTTTGCGCAGAAGGCCGCCGAGTTCTATGAGTCCGTCGAGGTCATCGAGTTGCATCACCCTGACAAGGTCGACGCCCCCTCGGGCACGGCCGCCCGCACCGCTGAACTCATCGGCGCGGCCCGCGAGCTGGCCGGACTGGCCGACGTCCCCGACGCCACCACGAGCGATCCGGACGGTGCGCGCGGCGCGCGGGCACACGGCATACCCGTGCATTCTGTTCGTCTGCGCGGCCTCGTCGCGCACCAGGAGGTGCTCTTCGGGCAGACCGGCGAGATGCTCACGATCCGGCACGACTCGTTCGACCGGGTCTCGTTCATGCCCGGGGTCCTCGCAGCCGTCCGCAAAGTCGACGAGCATCCCGGACTCACGGTTGGGCTCGAGCACTACCTCGGGATCTGACGTGGTGGACTCAGCCGGGGCCCCGGAGCGCACCAAACAGCTGGCCTACGGGCTGCTGCCCTTGGTCGCAGCCGTGTTCATCTTGGGCAAGGGTGACGCCAACCCGTGGGGCATCGCAGCGATGGTGGTCAGTGGACTTCTCCTGTTGGCCCTCCTTGCTCGTCGCGGACGTCACACCCCGTGGCTGGCCGCTGCGGAGCGCCTCGACGCCGGCGGAGCCGTCGTGTTGTGGAAGCCCGGCTGTACCTTCTGCGAACGCCTGCTCCTCGCAATGCGCAACGACGAACGGATCACGTGGGTGAACGTGTGGGCGGACACGGAGGCAAATGCCGAGGTGCGCCGGCTCAACAACGGCAACGAGTTGACGCCGACGGTGCTCCTTGGTGATGACGTGCTGCGCAACCCCAGTCCGGATCAACTGCGAGCACGGCTTCTCACACACCGCTATCTGAGCCCCGAGCTGGCGCCCTCAACCCCAACCAAGGGCCCTCAGACCCGCCGCCACGGTAGCGGCGCCGATGACGACGACCAGGAAGTTCGCGCGCAGCAGGAGCAGCACGATCGCCGCGCCGACGGCGGCCAGTCGCGCATCGATCCGCAATGAGCCACCATGGCCTCCGAACGTCTGGATCGCCACGAGCCCGGCGAGGAGCGCGACCGGCAGCAGGGTGAGGACCCGACTGCGCCGGGGCCCCTCGACCCACGACTCGGGGACGAGATAGCCAGCCAACTTCGTTGCGAAGGCCAACCCCGAGGACAGCAGCACGATCGTCCAGGCGCTCACGGCTCATCCTCGATCTCGATGCCCTCATGTCGTCCGCCACCCGTGAGCCCGACGATGAGAGCAGCAAGAACGGTGAGGATCACCGGCACCCCGACCGGCAAGAACGGCGAGGTGAGGAGTGCGATGGCAATGGCCAGCACCATGGTCGCCGCAGCGTCACGACTCTGCAGCCGTGGCCAGAGCAGGGCGGTGAACGCTGCAGCCGCCGCAGCGTCTAATCCCCACCGTTGCGGGTCGCCGAGGGCGTTGCCGGCGATGGCGCCCATCAAGGTCATGACGTTCCAGAACGCGAAGACGGTCAACCCCGTCACCCAGAACCCGAGGCGTCCAGCGCGCTCGTCGTCCTGCCCGACACTGACGGCCGTCGACTCGTCGATAGTGACGTGGGCAGCGAGCAACCGGCGCAGTCCGTGGACGTTGAGGATGCGTGAGGTCTGCAGGGCATAGAGACCGTTGCGCACGCCGAGCAGGGTGGAGGTGGCGACGGCGGCTGCTCCGGTGCCTCCGGCGCCGAGGATTCCGACGACCGCAAATTGCGAACCGCCGCTGAAGAGCAGCATCGACAGGGTGACCGTCTGCAGAGTGCTGAGGCCAGCCGTGACTCCGAGAGCACCGAAGCTGATGCCGTAGGCGCCGGTCGCGATGCCGACCGAAAGCCCCTGTCGCACAACGGCTTTGCGCTTCGTGCCGTCAAGCGGGGGGTATGCCGTGTGCTCGCCTGCGGCGACGCCCTCACCTCTCGGTTCGGCCGCCGACGTCGTCACTCGGCCGTCTCCGACTCCTCGGGCTCGGCCGCCTGGGCGTCCGGTTCGTCGGCGTCGGCGAGCGAGGCAACGAGGCGGACCTCGCGCAGGGTCTCGCCTTCGGCGGAGACGACGCGGTCACGGAAGGCGCCGTCAGGTCCAAGGCCCGAGGCAACGAGGAACGCGCGGGTGACCTCGTCGTCGGCCAGCACCCACGTCGCCATGTCCTCGGCCCCAGCGCCGCGCAGGGTGTCGACGCAGGCGTTGAGCAGGCGTGATCCGTGGCCCATGCGCCGGGCACCGGGATGGACGCCGATCGCCGTCACTTCGCCCGTTGCCTGCCCGGAGTCGGGGTCCTGGCTCGGGCCGATCGCCGCGAACCCGACGACCTGCTCACCGGCGCGGGCGACGAGCAGTCGATGCACGCCCTCGGGTGGGCTCTGCAGTGACTGGCGCCACGCCTTCGCGAAAGCGGGTGCCTCGAAGAGGGCGACGACATCGTCGGGTAGGCGGCCGGCATACGCCTGCGTCCAGACGGCGGCCTGGACCACTCCGACAGCTGGAGCATCCGTGGGTTTGGCGAGGCGCACACTCGCATCGGCGGTGGGGCCCAAGGAGTGGGAGTGGTCGCCGTGATCGTGGCTCATCGGCCCTCGAACTGGGGAGTGCGGCGCTCGAGGAAGGCCGAGCGTCCTTCGGCGATGTCATCGCTCGACCAGGCCTGGGCGAACGCGGCCTCATAGCGGGCGACCTCGGCGTGGTTGTCGCCGTGCACGTCGAAGCCGAGCTTGGAGCCGGCCTGGGTCATTGGCGCGAGTGCTGCAGCGCGGCCGGCGAGTTCGAGGGCAGCGCCAAGGTCGCCTCGCACCTGGGTGAAGCCGAGCCGCCAGGCGTCGTCGGCGGTGAGCACCGTGCCGGTGAGGACCATGTGACGGGCGGTGCCTTCACCCCAGAAGCGGGCCACCCGCTCGAGCGTCCAGTGGTTGACCATGAGGCCCAACTTGGCCACGGGCACGGCGAACCGGGCATCGTCGGCGACAACTCGCAGGTCGCAGGCGACGGCGAGTTGCATCCCCAGTCCCATGCAGGATCCCGAGATCGCGGCGATCGTCGTGATCGGGGCCTGGGTGAGGCGGGCCAGGACCTCGGCCAGGCGATCGGTGAACCCCACGTCCTCGAGTTCGGTGAGGTCGGCGCCAGCGCAGAAGTGCCCACCGGCGCCCGTGATGACCAGGGCCCTGGAACGGTCCAGCGCTGCCGCGATGGCCTCGTCCAGTTCGTCAAGGGCGTTGTGGTTGAGGGCATTGCGTCGCTCCGTCCGGTCGATCGTGAGGACGGTGACCCGGCCAGAGAGGGATGAGGAGATTGTCACGCGGTCGAGCCTAACCGCCAGCCGTTTGTGAAGATGGACAGCGTGTCCCTGCTCCGTCGTGCCTCGAAGCCGCATCCGGTCTTCCGTCCGCTCACTGTGGCCGAGGTGGATCCGGTGGCGGAGCACGCGGTGTCCATCGGGTTCGATGTGAGCGAGATGCCGATGTTCCTGGACTACCGGGCGGGTCAGTACGTCACGCTGCGGGCGCTCATCAACGGTGAGGACCTGCGCCAGTCCTATTCGATCTGGGTGCCGCCGAGCCGCGCCCGGCGTGAGGGCATCATCCGGGTGGCGGCCGCCGCCATTCAGGGCGGCCGCATGTCACCGTGGCTCGCGTCCGAGGTGGAGGTGGGCGAGGTGATGGGGGTGTTGACCCCGCGGGGCGAGTTCGTTCTCGACGACGTCGCTGGTCCTCGTCACCACGTCGGAGTCGTCGGAGGCTCGGGCATCACGCCCGTGCTCGCGATCACTGCGGCTGCTCTTGAGCAGCACGCCGAGTCGACGGTTGACCTCATCGTCGCCAACCGCACCCGCGAGTCGACGGTGCTCGGCGCCGAGATGATCGAGCTCGCGGAGGCCTCGGGCGGGCGGCTTCGGGTCGAACACGTTCTCAGCCGTGAGGACATCGACGGTGTCCGTCACGGGCGGATCGACCCGCTCATCATCCGCGCAATTCTCGACGACGTCGGCAGCATCGAGGACGTTGACGACTGGTGGTTGTGCGGACCCGAGGGACTCATTGCTGATGTCGAAGCCTGGCTCACGGGTTCCGGCGTCGGCGTGGCGCACATCCACCGGGAGCGCTTCACCTCAACCGGACCGGTCGACGCCCGCCAGGGTTAACGCTCGTAGGTCACCCACGCGAAGCCGTCGCGCTGCTCGCGGCCCGACTCGCGCCACTGCGCCGGGTCGATGTCGGGGAAGCGCACATTCCCCTCGGGCGCCTGGTCGACCTCGGTGATGAGCAACCGGCGCGCAAAGGGCATGGCCTGCGCATAGATCTGACCACCTCCGCAGACGAAGACCTCGTCCGCGGGCCCAGCCACACCGAGGGCGTCATCGAGTGAATGCACCGTCTCGACGTCGGGGTGGTGCCAATCCGGCTGCCTGGTGATGACGATCGTGCGTCGGCCGGGCAGGACGCGCCCGATCGAGTCGAACGTCTTGCGGCCCATGACCATCGCGTGGCCCATCGTCGTGCGCTTGAAGAAGGCGAAGTCCTCGGCCAGATGCCACGGCATGTCATTGTCGGAGCCGATGACGCCGTTGCGTCCGACGGCCGCGATGAGGGTGACCTGAGTCATGACGCTCACCCTATTGGGCGTGGGGGTCGACGGCACGGGGTCCCGCCCCAGATGGCGGTCAACGGCTGGTCCGCGCTGCGTGCACCCCTGGCGCAGTGCACACCGTAGTACGCTTTGTCATATGAGCACGCTGACGATACGCACTGATTCTGAGGTCGAACGGGCGCTGGCGGCCCTGACCAGTGAAGGTATGTCTCGCTCGGAGGTGGCTCGGACGGCAATCCTGGAGGCTGAGCGGGCCCATCGCCGCGCGCGCCTTCGGCACGAGGCGGAGGCTCTTCGGGACGATCCGGAGGACGTCTCTGCCTCGCGCGAACTGGCGGCCGAGATGGACGCTCTCCGTGCGTGGTGACCTCTATCGGCTCAAAGCGCCCAAAGACCCCGAAGGGCACGAGCAAGCCGGAGCACGGTTCGCCGTGGTGGTGCAGTCCGACGACCTTCCTCTATCAACGTGGATCGTCGCGCCGACCTCCACCGGGAGGCGAGCAGCCTCCTTTCGTCCCGAGGTCGAGATCGACGGCACGAAGACCAGGGTGCTGGTCGAGCAGTTGACGGTGGTCGACCCACAGACCCGGCTGGGGATGTTCGCCGGCCGGCTGGACGCCTCGGAGATGCGTGCAGTCGATCTGGCCCTGCTGGCCCTGCTGGCCCTGGACTGACTTTCTCGAGGCTGCCCGCTGCGTGACCCCCTCCACCGTGACCAGCACCCCTGATGCTGAGGGGAACCACAATGCTCGGTATGCCGTGTGCGCGCGGCGAGCACGCGGCATACGAAATCGTTGTTGTTGCCGTCTCAGACGGCGATCGGCGCCTTGATCGCCGGGTGGGGGTCGTAGCCGACGAGCGCGAAGTCATCAAGGTCGAAGTCGTCGATGGCGGTCTTGGGAGCAATGCGCATCGTCGGGAGCTCCCGCGGCTCACGGGTGAGCTGCAGTCGGGCCTGCTCGAGGTGGTTGGAGTAGAGGTGGGCGTCGCCGAGGGTGTGGACGAACTCGCCCGGCTTCAGATCGGTGAGCTGGGCGAGCATCATCGTCAGCAGGGCATAGGACGCGATGTTGAACGGCACACCGAGGAAGACGTCCGCCGAGCGCTGATAGAGCTGGCAGGACAGCTTGCCCTCGCTGACATAGAACTGGAAGAGGGCGTGGCACGGGGGGAGCGCCATGTCATCGACGTCGGCGACGTTCCACGCGCTGACGATGTGCCGGCGACTGTCGGGGTTGGTGCGGATGGACTCGATGACTTTGGCGATCTGGTCGACCTGGCGTCCGTCGGGCGCGGGCCACGAGCGCCACTGATGGCCATAGACCGGGCCAAGGTCGCCGTTCTCATCAGCCCATTCGTCCCAGATCTTGATGCCCCGCTCCTGTAGCCAGCGCACGTTGGTGTCACCGCGCAGGAACCAGAGGAGCTCGCCGATGATCGAGGTGAGGTGCAGCTTCTTGGTCGTGACCACCGGGAAGCCCTCGGCGAGGTCGAAGCGCATCTGATGCCCAAAAACCGAGCGGGTGCCCGTGCCGGTGCGGTCGGACTTCTCGACGCCCTCGTCGAGAATGCGGTCGAGGAGATCGAGGTACTGGCGCATGCCTCCAGAGCGTAGCCGCGACCACCCGCGACCACCCACGACGCCCGAGCGGTGCTCGATCGGTGGCCTGCGAGCAGCGACTACCCTGAGGGCCATGACGACGAACCCCTTTGGCCGGGTCATCACCGCCATGGTCACTCCCATGCGCCCCGACGGATCCGTGGACGACAAGGGCGTGCGCGCGGTCGTCGCGCACCTCGTTGCCAACGGTCACGACGGCATCGTCGTCAACGGCACAACGGGGGAGTCGGCCACGCTCACCGATGACGAGAGCGTTGACGCGGTGCGCGTCGTCAAGGAGGTCGCGGGAGACCGGGCGGGGGTCACCGCCGGAATCGGCTCGAACGACACGGCCCACAGCATCGAGATGGCGTGGCGGGCCGCCGCGGCGGGTGCGGACGCACTGCTCCTTGTGTCCCCCTACTACAACAAGCCGACCCAGGCCGGCCTCATCGCGCACTGCCGGGCGGTCGCGGACTCCACCGAGCTGCCGATCATGCTCTATGACATCCCGGGCCGCACCGGTGTCGAATTCACGACCGAGACGTTGGTCGCTCTGGCGCAGCACCCGCAGATCGTCGCGGTCAAGGACGCCAAGGCCGATCTGTGGGCCTCCACCCATGTCATGACCGCCACTGACCTGCTGTGGTTCAGCGGTGATGACGTGCTCAGCCTGGCGCACCTGGCGCAGGGGGCCGTTGGCGTCGTCTCCGTGGTGGGTCACGTTGCCGGCACGCAGTATGCCGCGATGCTGGCCGCCGTGGACGCCGGAGACCTCGCGAGTGCTCGCGAGATCCACCGCCGCCTCATCCCGGCCGTGGACGCGATCATGACCACTTCGCAGGGCGCCATCATGGCCAAGGCCGCCCTCGTCGAGCTGGGTGTCATTGAGTCCGCCTTTGTGCGGTTGCCCCTGGTCGAGTCACCACCCGAGCACCTCGAGCTCCTCCGCAAGGGCCTCACGGAGGCAGGTCTGCGATGAGTCAGCCACATCCTGAACTGTCCCTGCCGGCCCCCCTCCAGGACGGCGGTGTCCGCGTCGTCGCTCTCGGTGGCCTCGGCGAGGTCGGCCGCAACATGGCCGTCATCGAGCACAAGGGTCAGCTGCTCATCGTCGACTGCGGCGTCCTCTTCCCCGACGATCACCACCCGGGCATTGACCTCATCCTCCCGGACTTCAGCTACATCGCTGACCGGCTCGACGACGTCCAGGCCATCGTGCTCACCCACGGTCACGAGGACCACATCGGTGCCGTCCCCTTCCTGTTGCGCCTCAAGCCCGACTTGCCTCTCGTCGGTTCGAACCTGACGCTGGCGCTCGTCGAGGCCAAGCTCAAGGAACACCGGATCAAGCCCTACACCCTGGCCGTCAAGGAAGGCGGGCGCGAGAAGCTTGGTGTCTTCGACTGCGAGTTCGTCGCCGTCAACCACTCCATCCCTGACGCGCTCGCGGTCTTTGTGCGTACCTCAGGGGGCACGATCCTGCACACCGGCGACTTCAAGATGGACCAGTTGCCGCTCGATGGCCGCCTCACCGACCTGCGCGCCTTCGCGCGGCTGGGGGAGGAGGGCGTCGACCTCTTCATGACTGACTCGACCAACGCCGAAGTTCCGGGGTTCACCACCCCCGAGAAGGACATCGCTCCAGCAATCGACAAGGTCTTTCGCGATGCCCGCCGCCGCGTCATCGTCGCGTGCTTCTCCTCGCACGTGCACCGCGTGCAGCAGGTCCTCGACGCTGCCGAGAAGTCCGGCCGCAAGGTCGCGATGGTCGGCCGTTCGATGGTCCGCAACATGGGGATTGCCGCGGACCTGGGCTACCTCCACGTGCCCGACGGCATCCTCGTGGACTTCAAGAAGCTCGGTGACCTGCCCGACAACAAGGTGACGCTCATCTGCACCGGTTCGCAGGGTGAGCCGATGGCTGCCCTGTCGCGCATGGCCAACCGCGACCACAAGATCGAGGTTGGTGAGGGTGACACGGTCCTCATGGCCTCCTCGCTCATCCCGGGCAACGAGAACGCTGTCTATCGCGTCATCAACGGGCTCATGCGCCTGGGCGCCGACGTCGTGCACAAGGGGAACGCCAAGGTGCACGTCTCGGGTCACGCCAGTGCCGGCGAGCTCCTCTACTGCTACAACATCGTCAAACCGCGCAACGTCATGCCGGTGCACGGCGAGTGGCGCCACCTGCGCGCCAACGCCGACCTCGCCCTCCAGAGCGGGGTGCACCCCAATGGTGTCGTCGTCGTTCAGGACGGTGTGGTCGTGGACCTTATCGACGGCAAGGTGCGTGTGGCCGGTGCTGTGCCCTGCGGCTACGTCTATGTCGACGGGTCATCCGTGGGCGAGGCCGATGAGGGCCTGCTCAAGGATCGTCGCATCCTGCGCGACGAGGGCTTCATCTCGGTCATCGTCGTCATGGACTCCCAGACCGGCAAGATCGTCGCCGGCCCCGAGATCACGGCCCGAGGCTTCGTCGAGGGCGACATGGTCTTTGACGACGTCATGCCGAGTCTGGTCAAGGCGCTCGATGACGCGACGGCCCAAGGCATGAACGACAGCTACCAGCTCGAGCAGGTCATGCGGCGCACGGTCGGAGGCTGGGTGGGCCGCAAGATCCGCCGTCGCCCGATGATCATCCCCGTCGTCATCGAAGCGTGACCCCGGGACCCTTTAACGGGTGACCCGCTA
>JBDSIV010000168.1:0-3062 GCA_039917755.1 Knoellia sp.
AAGACCGTGACCCCGACAGGCAGCGCGCCAGCGTGGGCGCGCAGGGCGGCGATGTGGGCCATGATGCCGGCCTTGTCGTCGGCCGCACCGCGACCATAGAGACGGCCGTCGCGCTCGGTCGGCTCGAAGGGAGCACTGTCCCAGTCGGCGTCCTCGCCGGGTGGCTGGACGTCGTGGTGGGCATAGAGCATGACCGTGGGGGCGCCCTGAGGTCCGTCGATGTGACCGATGACCGCAGGGGCTCCGCCCTCGCGCACGATCTCGACTTCGAGCCCTTCGGCGCGCAGCAGTTCGGCGGTGGCCTCGGCCGACGCATCGACGTGGCTCTGGTCGAAGGCAGGGAGGGACACGCTCGGGATTCGGGTGAGCGCCTCGAGGTCGGAGCGCAGTTGAGGCATGAGGCCACGAACGGTGTCGCGCAACGCGGAGAGCTCGGTCAGGGGGGCCGGGATGCTTGAGTCAGTCACACTCTTGACCCTACTCAGGGCGAGGTCGCACGAAGGACCCAACCCGTCGGCATACACTCGGGCGGTGTTTGGACGCAGCAAGACCACCAATGAAGAGCTCGCGGAGCAGCTGACCGCGGGTGCCCGCGACGGCGCCAAGAATCGCCCCACGCCGAAGCGGCGCGACCAGGAGGCGGCTCGCCGCCAGCCGCTGGTCGTGACCGACCGCAAGGCGGCCCGCAACACTGACAGGGCCAAGCGGCGAGAGCAGATGGCCACCCAGCGCAAGGCGATGCTCACCGGCGACGAGGCGCACCTGCCCGCCCGCGACAAGGGACCGGCCAAGCGCTTCATCCGCGACTACATCGACGCTCGCTGGGGCGTGGCCGAGTTCATGCTCCCGGTCATGCTCATCGTGCTGGCGCTGTCCTTTGTGCGTCAGTCGTGGGCGATGCTCATCGTCTTCACGCTCGTCTACGGACTCATCGCGGCTGCCGCCCTCGACACGTTCCTCGCCTGGCGCCGGATCAAGAAGAAGCTCGTCGCGAAGTTCGGCGAGAACTCGCTCTCCCGAGGCGACGGTTTCTACACCGCGATGCGCGCGTTCCAGATGCGCCGCACCCGCATGCCCCGCCCCATCGTCAAGCGTGGCGACTACCCCAGCTGACACCCCACTGATTGCCCGTTGGGAGAGTTGCTGTCGCAACTCTCCCAACGGGCAATCAGTCGTCAGACAGTGGCATCGAGTCTCATCGGTCCATAGACTTTCTCGCCGTCCCGGTGCAGCGTCACGGCCGCCACCCCCGCCTCGGCCAACTCGCGCCACACCTCGCCGAACCAACTCTCGGCGTCGGACTGCGTCGGGAACGCCGTCTCTGTTGTCGGCTCCCCGTCCACGGCCGCGCCTTGCGCGTCCTCATAGGTCCAGGTCCAGGCATCGGTCATGGGGTCTCCTCGGTTGCGATTGCTGCGTTGTGGGCTACTTCGACGCTCGCCTCGACGACGACTTCGGTGTTGAGTGAGTTGGCGATGAAACAGCTCTGATGGGCCTCGTCCATGAGCGCCTTGAAGCGGCTCACATCGCTGCCCGCGGCGACCAAAACCCTTGGCCGCAACGTGATTCGGGTGAGCCGCATCGGCTGCACATCGCCGGGCATCACGCCCTCGGCATCGTCGGTGTAGTCGAGGACGTCCAGCTTCGCCGTGGCCGCGACGTGCAGGAACGACAGCAACTGGCACGAGCTCGCGGCCAGCACGAGCAGCTGTTCGGGGTTGGCCCGGGTCGCATCCCCGCGAAAATGTGGGTCGGCGCTCAAGGCGAAGCCTTCGGTGGCCGGCGGCACCGCCCCGTCATGTGCACGCGGGTATGCCGAGTAGCCGCCTCCCGTGGATCCCTCCCACGCAAGCGTTGCCCGATAGCTGTGCCCACCCATGTGCGATGCCTTCCCTCGTCAGGCCTCGCGGACGCCGACCTCGACGAACGGAGGCTTGGTCACCGTCGCCAGGACCTCGCGGCCGCGGACGTCGATGACGACCTCGTCGCCGATGGCCACCGACCGCTCCAGCTGGGCCAGGGCGATGCCCTCCTTGCGGGTCGGGCTGAACGTCCCGGACGTCACCTCTCCCACGACCTCGCCGTCCTTGAGCACCGGGCAGTGGGCGCGCGGGATGCCACGACCGTTGACGACGAGCCCACGGTTGAGGCGAGAGGTCTTGGCGGCGCGCTGCTGGGCAAGAGCCTCCTTGCCCCAGAACGTGGCCTTGTCCCAGCCGACCGCCCAGGCTGCACCGGCCATGACCGGGGTGATCTCGGTGCTGAGGTCGTTGCCGTGCAACGGATAGCCCATCTCGGTGCGGAGCGTGTCTCGCGCGCCGAGACCGGCCGGCATACCGGACTGGTCGGCGACCGCGGAAGCGAGCGCATCCCAGAGCGAGCCAGCGGCATCCCACGCGGGCACGAGTTCGTAGCCGCGCTCCCCCGTGTATCCGGTGCGACAGACAATCACCGGCTGCCCCTGCCACCCCACCTCGACAAAGGACATGTAGTCGTGGTCGATGGGCAGGCCCAGGGAGGTGAGCACCTCATCGCTGAGCGGGCCCTGAACCGCGAACACCGCGTAGGCGTCATGAAGGTTCTCGACCTCGATGCCCTCAGGGGCCGCAGCGCGCAGCAACTCAACGACGACGGTGGTGTTGGCGGCGTTGGGGATGAGGAAGACATCGTCCTCGCTGCGAACATAGGCAATGAGGTCATCGACTACGCCCCCGTCGTCCTGGCAGCAGAGCGTGTATTGCGCCTGACCCGGACCGATGCGGCTCAGGTCGTTGGTGAAGCAACTGTTGACGAAGTCGAGCGCACCTGAGCCACTGACGCGAGCCTTGCCGAGGTGGCTCACGTCGAAGAGACCGACGCGCTCGCGCACAGCAGTGTGTTCGGCGACGACACCGCCAGCGGGGTACTCGATCGGCATCTCCCAGCCGCCGAAGTCGGCCATCTTGGCGCCGAGCGCGACGTGACGGTCATGGACGGGAGAGTGCAACAGATCGGTCATGACGGCACGCTATCGCGTGGCCGGGATCACGGTCGCGGCTAGGGTGCTCGGCTAAGGGGCGATG
>JBDSIV010000169.1:0-17998 GCA_039917755.1 Knoellia sp.
TACGCGTCCTCGGCGTCGGCAAGCGCGAAACGGTGGGTGACGATCCGCTCGGGATGCTCACCCCACCGGGCCAGCAGGTCGAGCAGCTCGGCCATGTGACCGAGCGAGGTCACCCACGATCCGTGCAACGCCACCTGCTTGTGGATGAGCAGGTCAGAGACCGCAAAGTCGATCCTGCCACCCTCACCCACCATGACGCAGCGCCCCCGCGCGGCGGTGTGGGTCAGCGCGGCAACACGGGCCTGGCCGTTCCCGCTGCAATCAAGGCTCACTTCGCACCCACGACCGTCGGTCGTGTCACCCACCGCGGCGGCCAGTTCGTCGGGGTCGGTGACGATGACGTCCACAAGGCCGAGCTCACGCGCGAGAGCGGCCCGCTCCGTGTTGGGCTCGAGGCCGATCACGGTGGAGGCGCCGAGGTGCTTCCCGAGCATTGCGGCGGCGAGTCCGACCGGTCCGAGTCCGGTGATGAGCAGGCGGTCGCGTCCGCTGACGCCACCCCTCAACAGTCCTTCGTATGCCGTGCCGAACCCGCACGTGACCAGAGCGCCATCGACGTAGGTCAGGCCTTCAGGCAGGGGGACGCAGGACACGGCCTCGGCGAGCAGAAATTCAGCGTGGCCGCCGTCGCGCTGCCAACCATGGGCGGCGCGGGTCGGTGAGGTGCAGCCGATGGGATAGCCGATGCGGCATTCGGCACAGGAGCCGCAGCCGGTGATGTGATAGACCGCGACTCGCTCACCGACCTCGAGCGTCCTCACTCCGGCTCCCAGCTCAACGACATCCCCGCAGGGCTCGTGGCCGGCGATGACCCCTTGATAGGCCTCGGCACCATGGCCGAGGTGCTCGCGATAGATGGCGCGGATGTCGCTGCCACACACCGACGATGCGCGCATCCGCAGCAGCACCTGACCGGGGCCAGGGGTCGGCACGTCCACCGTCACGTGCTCGACCGTACTGTTGCCGGGCAGCCGGACGCCGCGCATCGTCGTCATCTGCGGGTCGATTCGTGATGGCCGACGGGGTGGATGATCGACTTGATGGCTTCGGGGTCTGTTCGGGCTGCGGTCAGGGCACCTTCGGTCTCCTCGAGGTCGAAGTGGCCCGTCGCCAGAGGCTGCACCTGCACCCGCCCCGACGCGACGAGGTCGATTGCGGTGGGCCAAGTGTTGGCGTAGCGAAAGACCCCTGTCACCCACAGCTCACGGTTCTGCACGTCCCCGAGCGGCAACGCCACGGTGTCGCCCCCCATGCCGATGAGCACGACCTGTCCGGCAGGGGCAGCCACGCGGATCGCCGCCTGCGTCGAACCTTCGTGACCCGAGCACTCGAGGACGACGTCGGGACCGGGGCGGCCGGCATACGCATCGGCCAGAGACGTCGATGAGACGTCCACGACCCGGCTGGCGCCCAGTGACGACGCTACTGACAACCTGTGCGCGTTGACGTCGGCCACGACCACCTCCGATGCCCCGAAGGCCACAGCCACCTGAGCAGCCAACTGGCCCACCGGCCCAGCGCCGGTCACGAGCACCCTGACGCCGGGCGCGACACCAGCACGACGGCAGGCCCAGATCCCGACCGACAGCGGCTCGAGCATCGCACCCTCGTCGAGCGACACCGAGTCCGGCAGGGCGAACGCAAAGGACGAGGGATGCGTGACGTACTCCGACAGGGTCCCGTCGATCGGGGGTGTGGCGTGAAAGACCATGTCGGGGCAGAGGTTGTAGTGACCGCCCAAGCACTGCACGCAGGAGCGACACGGCACACCCGGCTCGATGGCAACCCGCTCGCCCACCCGATCAGGGTCGACCTCGGCGCCGACCGCCACGATCACCCCGGCACTCTCGTGTCCGAGCACCAACGGTCCCGTGACGATGTGGTCCCCGATTCGACCGTGGTCGAAGTAGTGAGTGTCCGAACCACACACCCCGACGGAGCGCACCTCGATGAGTACCTCGTCGGGCGCCGGTGAAGGGACAGGGCGTGACTCGACGACGATGGATCCCGGCTCAGCCAGGACGGCCACCCGCATGGTCTCGGGCAGCGCGTCAGTTGTCATCTATTGGACTCCAGGTCCTCGAGGGTGATACGAGCGCCATTGTCGTGCAACGACTTCAGAAAGGCGGTGTATGCCGTGGTGAAGGGTTCGCTGTCGACGAGACTTCCGAAGAAGTCGCGGTCGCGCAGGAACGCGAGCTCATCCTCCTCGTAGCGACCGGCCGCAGCCATGACCTTCTCCTTGAAACGGTCCACGACCTCGATCGGCTCGCCCTTCTCATCCACGCCCTCGGCGTAGCGGGCCCAGGAGGCCACGATGAGGGCTGATCGCTCGAAGTTGCCACCCCGCTCGAGGTTGAGCTGGATGACCGGCACGAGCCACTTGGGGATCCGGTCCGAACTCTCGGCGCACAGCCGGGCCAAGGTGTCCCGGACCTCGGGGTTGGCGAAGCGTTCGATGAGCTGGCGGAAGTAGACGCCGAGGTCGACTCCGGGGACCTCAGGCAGAGTCGGCGCGCCCTCCTCCTTCATGTAAGCGAGGAGAAACTCAGCGAACAGGGGATCCTGGGCCACCTCGTGGGCATAGCGATGGCCCGACAGGAACCCGAGGTAGCAGAGCGCCTGGTGGCTGGCATTGAGCAGCCTCAGCTTCATGAGCTCATAAGGGACGACGTCGTCGACGATCTGCACCCCGACCTCCTCGAACGGCGGCCTGCCCGTGGGGAAGTGGTCCTCGAGCACCCACTGCGTGAAGGGTTCGCACACCACGGGCCACGCGTCCTCGACACCGAACGTCGTGCTCAGTGCGTCGATGTCCTCGGTGGATGTCACCGGAGTGATCCGGTCGACCATGCAGTTGGGGAAGGCCACGTGCTCCTCCACCCACGCACCCAGCTCTGGGTCCTTGAGGCGCGCGAACGCCACGATCATCTTCTTGGCGATGTCACCGTTGCCGGGCAGGTTGTCGCACGACATCACCGTGAAGGGCCTGTCGCCAGCCGCTTTGCGACGCCGCGCAGCCTCGACGACAAAACCGAACATGCTCTGCGGCATACCGCCGTTGGTGAAGTCCGCGGACAGATCCGTCTGCAGGACGGGGTCGTTCGCGTCGAACTCGCCCGTCACTTGGTTGACGTGGTAACCACCCTCCGTGACGGTCAACGACACGATCCGCGTCGCCGGATTGACCATCCGGTCGAGGACCGCGGTGGGGTCATCGGGCGCAAAGAGATATTCGACCATCGACCCGATGACGCGCGGCTCCAACTCCCCATCGGGATGCTTGACGACAAGCGTGTAGAGGTTGTCCTGAGCCGACATCGCGTCCCGCATCCGCGAGTCACCCGGCATGAGCCCGACGCCGATGATGCCCCAGTCGAGAGCCTCACCTCGGTTCATGAGCGCGTCGAGATACATCGCCTGGTGCGCCCGGTGGAACCCACCGACGCCGAAGTGGACCATGCCCGGGCTGACGGCAGAGCGGTCGTATGCCGGCCGCTTCACCTCCGCAGGTAGCTCACCCAACGTTGCCGTCGACAGCTTCACACCGGGAGTGCTCACTTCACGGTGCCCATCGAGAGGCCCTGGGCGAGCTTGCCCGGCGCCGCGAACCCGGCAGCGCGCACCGGCAGGGACACGACGAACGTCGCCGCACACTCTTTGGCAAGGAACAGGCGTCGGCTGGTCACGAACCCAGTCAAGAACACGGGAGCCGTTCCCGCAAGAGTTCCAGTGAGAACGCGGGCCGGGAGCAACACACAATTCGTCCAAGAGGTCACAAAGTGACGGGAGCCCCAACTCCGAGCACGCCGCACGTAGCATCCACGGTGTGAGTCCCGAGAACGTGCGCTGCTCCAACGCCTTCCGTGAACGCGGGGAACCCATGCTCGGGTCCGCGCCGGTCGCCCGCCGGTGGCTGCTCATCGAGCACCCCGGTCCCTGGGCCAGGAAGCACCTCGACACCCCGCCGTTCGCCGGACCTGTCGCGCGGGTTATCGAGCAGGCATGTGCGGAACTTCAGGGCCGCTCCCTCCTCATGCGCCGAACCGGCCGTCGCGACCTCGGACAAGCACCTGCGTGGTATGCCGTCGACACCCTTCACGGGACCACCGTCACGGGGACGTGGCGCACCACCGAGGACCTGTTCGCTGCGGCTGCTGCGCTCGGCGCACCTTTGGCGCAGAGCGAGACGCTGGCCGAGCCAATGCTCCTCGTCTGCACCCAAGGGACGCGTGACGCCTGCTGCGCCCTGCGGGGCCGGCCCGTCACAGCCGCGCTCGCGAAGGTCTGGCCCGACGACGTGTGGGAATGCACGCACCTCGGCGGTCACCGTTTTGCGGGCACATTCATCTCCATGCCGGACGGCACGTGCTACGGCACGGTTGACATGCCCGACGCCGTCAACATCGTTCGGGCGCACCGATCCGGCGAGGTCGATGTGTCACACCTGCGTGGCGTCGCCCGGTTCTCACCCGCAGTGCAGGCCGCGACGGCCTTGGTGCTCGCCGCTCACGGACCGGCGCCGATCACGGCCGTCCGCCCCGGCACCGTCGACGTCATCTCCGAGACCGTGACGCAGATCGAGGTCATTGGTGACGAGCCCCTGCCCTACACGACGTGGGTCGAGGTCCGGGCCGAAGCTTTGCCGCCGGCATCGCTGTCGTGCGGCAAGAGCCCCGGCGAGCACACGGCATACCGCACGTCGATCATCCCCGGCCCCAGCTGACCGGACCTTCAGGCGAGGGCGGTCCTGACCTTGTCGAGGACCTCCTGCTCCTCGGCACTCACCCCGTCGGACGCCGCAGCCACGGCCGTGGCGGCCTCGAGGATGACGCCCTTGAACGCCTCTGCGGATCCATCAGCCTTGGCGTCGAGCACGCCGACGGCCTGGGTCAGCCCCGTAAGGACCGCGCTCTCCTGAGCGGCCGGGTCGCCGGTCGGGGGCTTGGGAAACCCTCCGCCACGCAGGATCTCGGTGATCTCCTTGGGTGCCGAGGCCAGGGCCTTGGACCCAGCGAGGCTCTCCTTGAAGGACGAGAAGAAGCCGGGGTCAGCCTTGCTCACGAGGGCGATCGCCCCGAAAGCAGCGTTGCGGACGGTGTCGCGTTCTGCATCGGTGTATTCAGCCATGCCTGTCAGTTTGCCTCGGTTGGTGGCGGGTTGGGCGATTGAGCGGGAACCTCTCGCAGAGTGAGGGAGCCCAGTGGACCCTCGCCCTTCGTCGGTCGAGTGCACGTGCGATCGGGATCGGTCGCCGTGTCGATGCGGCTCCCGTTGACGAGGCTGACGTCGTCGTAGGCCGGCCGCCCCTCGATGACGTTGCGGTAGCGATAGCGCGTCACCGAGGTGAGCCGACACGACTCCCCGAACGCGAGGATGTCGAACGCGGACGGCTGCCCGACGAGTTCCTCACCGTTCTCCTCCCCGACGAAGTGGCTGAGGGGCCCGCCACCAGTGAAGGTGCCGGCCTGGATGCGGTTCCCTTCGAGGTCGGGCGTGTGCATGTGGCCGTTGACCGCGACATCGGCGCGGGGCACACCCTCCACCGCCCACGGTTCGTGTGACACGAGGAGGTCCAGGTTCGGCTCCTGGGCAAACGCCGCCTCGAACGCCTTCTTTGCTGGCTGCTGCTTGTCCTTGCTGCGCTTGCCGTCGTCGCCGAACCAGCGGGGGTCGTTGAACCCGCCGATGCGTAGGCCACCCGCGTCCGCCACTGTGTAGTCCTGCGTGGCGGGCTGCAGCAGAACGACATTGGGGAGGGTGGCCAGCCGGTCGAGCATCGCGTGGTCGGTTGCCGACGTCGCATCGTGGTTGCCTCGGGTGAAGAGGTAGGGCACCGGCAGGGACGCGATGCCGGCAAACATCCCGGCCGCGCTCCCCTCGGCCACGGTGCCGAAGTTCACGAGGTCGCCCATGTCGACGACGAGGTCGACGTCCTCCTGTTCGATGATGCTGCGCATGAGGGCGTATTGGTTGCCCGCGTGGAGGTCGGAGACAAGCAGGATGCGCAGGGCCACCGGCTGGGTCAGTTCGGAGGGTGAGTACTTGTCCTGAAGGGCCGACGACAGGGCGATGAGGTTGCGCAGATAAGGGGTCACCTGTGCTGTGCGGGTTTCGACATCGGACAGGAGCGACTGGTTGCGCTGCACCGTGCCGAGGACACCGGTCGAGGTGAACTCATGTTGACGACTGGGTTGATAGGTCTGCCAGATGCCCACACCCGTTGCTCCACAAGCGATCGCCCACGCGGCCGCAGCGCCGGCGACGGCGGCTGGGCGTGGGCGTCGGCCTCGGGAGATCGAACTGGCGCCGAGGGCGAGGACCCCAACGGCGAGAGCACCAAGCGCGAACCGCAGCCCCACGTCGCGGGCAGCGCGCCGGATCGCGGCATTGAGCTCGAGGGGTCCTGGCTGGAGGTTGGAGACGGTCACGCCAGCTCGACTCAACACATCGGCGATGGAGGCCTTGACCTGTGGTGTCACCTCGATGCCGGGAGCCAAGCCAGTGAACCCGACGTCGATGTCACCGAAGAGCGTGCGGGCCGTCAGCCGGGTGGAGTCGCGGGGGTCCAGCGAGAGTTGTACCTGAGCGGAGTAGTGCAGTGTGTCCGCCGTCGCGGGTGCGAGGCGGGTTGTGGCCACACCACCCGCGACACACCCGACAGAAAGGGCAGCGATGGCGAGGAAGCCTCGAAGTCGGCGACCACCGACGCGGTGCCCCTTGGTCCACCACGCGGAGGCGGCGGTGGCGAGCGGCCACAACGCGAGCAACCCGGCGACGATGCGCTCGTGCGCGCCGAACGGCAGACCGGCTTGGTTTCCCAAGGCAAGGGAGGCGACGAGCAGGAGAAGGAAGACCGAAGCGGGGCGCGCGATCCGGTGCCTGAGAAGCGGAGCCGCGGTGTCGCCGTTGCCGAACCAGGGCCAGAGGGCCAACAGCCCAAAGCTGAGCGCGGCGATGACGGTGTGCGCCAGAGACCCTTCAGCACGCGAGGGGAGTGGCACGAGGGCGACGCCGATGGTTGCCAGCCCCGCCCCTCCGAGAACTCCACGTCCGGCGTTGCGCAACCCGGGCAGCATGAGGGCCGACCCCATGTGGGCGAAACCGGTGAGGACCAGAGCGGCGGTCATGATCCAGCGGTGCGGGGTCTCGACGGCGGCGAGCGCACTGATGGACTCGCGCACCGAGTCGAACCCTGGTGGCTGCCTCAGCGCTGCCCAGGTCCAACCCCCCACGAGGGCGACGAACGCCACGGTCGCGCTGAGCAGGGCGCCGCGGGGACGTCCTGCATCAAGCCGAGCCATGCCTCCACCCTAGGGTGAAACCCACGGGGGCGGTGTTGAGGTCGTGGCTGGAGTGGACCGATGAGTTCGAAGCCGACCGGGCAGCACTCACGGGGTTCCACGGCCGCACGAGCAATGTCGCCGGCTGCGATGGTGTCGAGCACTTTGATGCCCTCCTCGCTGACGTGCCCGGAGACCGTGTAGTCCAGGCGCAGCCGCGAATCCTCGTAGACGAGGAAGAACTGGCTGCCGTTGGTGTCGGGTCCGCCATTGGCCATGGCGAGCGAGCCGCGGGGGTAGACCTTGCGGCTCCCGTCAGGGAAGCCGGGCCAGTTCTCGAGCTGGTTCGCCGACGCCAGTTCGTCCCTGAACGCATATCCCGGTTCGCCCCAGCCGGTCCTGAGGAGGTCACCGCACTGGAGCACCGACAGTCCCGCTGGCGGAGTTGTGTATGCCGTGAGGCGGTGGCAGCTCGTCCCGTCGAAGTACTTCTTGCGGGTCAGGTATTCAAAATTGAGGACCGTGCAGGGGGCCTGGGTGCGCTCGAGCACGATGGGGATGCCTCCGTGGTTCGTCTGGAGGACCACGTTGGACTCCCCGCGACTCGGGGTGCGCGTCGGGTCGTTCGGCACTCCGACGAACGTCGAGTACGTCTGGCCCGCAAGGGGCGGGGACCCGCAGGCTCCGGAGGTGGGCGCGGCCGGGACTTCGCGGACGGCGCAGCAACAGCGGCGACGGCTGAGGTGAGAGGCAGACCGGTCGCGAGGATTGCACCGGCGATGGCGAGGGCTGCTGTGCGGCTGAAGGATCGGGTCACGGTTGACCTCCTGTGGGGGATGGGGGCGCTTGCGACGCAAAGGGCCACGGCCTCGCGGCGCCTGTCGAGAAGGAAGACCGTGCTGCATCTTGCTGGTACCCACTAGGGTCGCGACATGGATGCTGACGCCCTTGTCGTCGGGGCCGGTCTCGCCGGACTCGTCGCTGCCAATGAGCTCGCTGACGCCGGACGTTCGGTCGTCCTCCTCGACCAGGAGAGCGAGGCGAACCTCGGCGGCCAAGCATGGTGGAGCTTTGGCGGACTCTTCCTCGTCGACACCCCGGAGCAGCGCCGGCTGGGGATCAAGGACACCTTCGACCTGGCTTGGCAGGACTGGGAGGGCAGCGCGGGCTGGGACCGTGACGAGGACTACTGGCCGCGCAAGTGGGGCCGCGCCTACGTCGAGTGGGCTGCTGGCGAGAAGCGGGAGTGGCTGCGGCAGTTCGGAATCAGCTTCTTCCCCGTCGTCGGCTGGGCCGAGCGCGGTGACGGTCGCGCGGGTGGGCACGGCAACTCCGTCCCCCGCTTCCACATCCCGTGGGGCACGGGCACCGGGGTTGTCTCGCCCTTCATCGATCGGGTTCGCCAACACATCTCTGGCGGTCGCATCATCTATCGTCCGCGTCACCGCGTCGACGAGCTCATCAGCACCGGTGGCGCCGTGACAGGAGTGCGCGGATCCGTTCTCGCAGAGGACAACTCTGCCAAGGGAGTCGCCTCCAACCGTGACGTCATCGGCGACTTCGAGTTCGGCGCCCACGCGGTTCTCGTGACCAGCGGTGGCATCGGCGGCAACCACGACCTCGTCCGGGCCAACTGGCCCGACCGACTCGGGAAGGCGCCCGAGCACCTGATCACCGGCGTCCCGGCATACGTCGATGGTCGAATGCTGGCCATCACCGAAACCGCCGGCGGCACGGTCATCAACCGCGACAGGATGTGGCACTACGTCGAGGGCATCAACAATTGGGATCCCGTCTGGCCGAGCCACGGGATTCGCATCCTGCCCGGCCCCTCGTCACTGTGGTTCGACGGCAACGGTGATCGGCTGCCCCCGCCGAACTTCCCGGGCTATGACACCCTCGGCACCCTGTCGCATCTGCGCGCGACCGGGCACGACCACTCGTGGTTCATCACCAACCGCACCCTGGTCGGCAAGGAGTTTGCGCTCTCTGGCAGCGAGCAGAACCTCGACCTCACCGACCGCAACTACAAGGACATCGCCAAACGTCCGATCACGGCCGTGCAGCCCTCGATGCAGGCCTTCCTCGACCACGGCGTCGACTTCGTCCAGGCGGACACCCTGCACGAACTCGTCGACAGGATGAATGCCCTCACCCCGGACGCCCCTGTCGACTTCGCCCACATCGAGCGCCAGGTCCTCGAGCGCGACCGCCAGCTCGACAACGCCTTCAGCAAGGACGCCCAGATCGCGGCGATCCACACCGCCCGCCAATACCGCGGCGACAAGCTGACCAAGCGGGCCTTCCCGCCGCACAAGATCCTTGACCCCAAGCGCGGCCCGCTCGTCGCGGTGCGACTCAACATCCTCACTCGCAAGTCACTCGGCGGGTTGCAGACCAACCTTGACAGTCGGGTCATCGGGACGAACGGCGCACCCGTGCCAGGTCTGTATGCCGCCGGCGAAGTTGCCGGATTCGGTGGGGGTGGGGTGCACGGATATCGTTCTCTCGAGGGCACGTTCGTGGGCGGGTGCCTGTTCTCGGGTCGCGCGGCAGGACGCGCCGCAGCCCGCGACATCGCCTGATCCCCTCGCGGGATGCCTCAGAGGTTCATGCGCGCCGCGAGGGTGTCGCGCTTGTCCTCGAACCGGGAGGCCTTGGTGTCGAGCCCGGCCATGAAGTCGGCAAGCTCCATACGGGCCTGCTCGCCCTGGGCGCTGAGGTTCTCGAGGTCCCAGACCTTCCAGAACCGCAGCACCGGGGCGACGACGTCGTCGCGGTGCTGGCGAAGGTCATAAATACCGGCAACGGCCATCTCGACGGCCTTGCGCGCGAATCCGGGGATGTCGGTGCCGGGCATCGCGAAGTTCAGGACGACGTCGCGGATGGCCATCACCGACGCGCTGGGGTCGAGCTCGAGAGCGGCACCCATGAGGTTGCGGTAGAAGATCATGTGGAGGTTCTCGTCCGCCGCGATCCGCTGCAGCAGCTGGTCGGCCATCGGGTCAGCGGTGTAGCGGCCGGTGTTGCGGTGCGACACCCGCGTCGCGAGCTCCTGGAAGGACACATAGGCGAGTGAGTGCAGGAGCTCGCCACTGTGCGCGGACTCGTAGCCCTGCGACATGTGCGTCATCCGGAAGTCCTCGAGCGCGTTCGGGTCGACCATGCGCTTGACGAGCATGTAGTCACGCATCGCGATTCCGTGCCGACCCTCCTCGGCGGTCCAGCGGTGGACCCACTCACCCCACGCGTCGTCGCGGCCGAAGATCGTCGCGATTTCGTGGTGGTAGCTCGGGAGGTTGTCCTCGGTGAGGAGGTTGACGATCAGTGCGGAACGGGCCACGTCGGAGATCGGCGCGTCGTCCGGGCTCCAGGGGTCCCCGCCCATGAGCCCGTCGAAGTTGCGCCCGTCGCTCCACGGGATGAAGTCGTGTGGATACCAGGTCTTGGCCACGCCGATGTGGCGGTTGAGGTTCTCCTCGACGACGGGGCTGAGCTCGCGCAGAAGGTCGGTCTGGCTCCACGTGGTGGCGGTCATGCTCGCCAACCTACGCTTCCGCAAATTCGCGCCGCCAGTTACTCGCCAGTTCAATTGGGAGATGCACAGAGGGTGCCGACGTGGTCGTTGCCGCCCGCCGCGTCTGCACGACAAGCGCCCCGCGCCAAAACACCTCGCCTTGCGTGTGTGAGCGGAAGCCAGAACTTCCGCTCACACACGCAAGGCGAGGTTTCAGAGGTATTGGCCGGTGCCTTCGGCGTGGCCAGGGTCCGTGGACGGAACCGGGCCACCGGGCATGTTCGGCATGCCCATCGGTGAACCCATCTGACCCTGTGCCGGGGAGTGACCCGGGGGCAGCTGCCGCATCTGCTGGAGCTGGGCCTGGGCCGCCATTTGCTGCGCAACCAGGGCCGTCTGGATGCCGTGGAAGAGGCCCTCGAGCCAGCCGACCAACTGCGCCTGGGCGATGCGGAGCTCAGCGTCAGAGGGGGCTTTGTCGCTGAACGGCAACGAGATGCGCTCGAGCTCCTCGACGAGTTCGGGGGCGAGGCCGTCCTTGAGCTCGGAGAGCGAACGCTCGTGGACGTCGGCCAAGCGAGCGCGACCCTTCTCATCGAGGGGCGCGTTGCGAACCTCTTCGAGGAGCTGCTTGATCATCGAACCGATCCGCATCACCTTGGCTGGCTGCTCGACGAGGTCGGCAGGGTTCTGCGTCGGCTTGCCCTCTGGGTTGCGCTCGGCGACGCCCATCCCCTCGGGCGTCACGACGACGACGCGGTCGTCATCAATGGTAGCCGTGCCGTGGACCTCGTGGGTGTCCCGCTCGTCGGATGCGCCGTTCTCGGCGTTTTCGGGGGTCGATTCCGGCTGCGTGGGCTGCTGGTCGCTCATGTCATCCATCCTGCCCCACCGGGCGAGCCCACCTCAGGCGGGCGGCGTCCAGGACGGATCGCGACCGACAAAGCCCATGAGCTTGTCGGTGATGTCTGCCGTCTCGGGCACGGGCACGCGTGGGCCGTACTGGCCGGAGGAGCGCAGCATCTCGTCGTACTGCTCCATCCCGCTGAACATCTGGTTCGCGAACTCCGCGTCAAGACGGTCCGGCTGCCCGGTCGCTCGCGCGAGGTCCCACGTGTGCATGAAGACGTCCCCCGAATAGAACTGGTCGACCGCCTGCGGCAGCGGCACGTCACCGGTGTGCGGATTGCTCAGCACCTTGGCCTGCGTCTCCGGGTCATCGAGGAGGGCCTGAACGGAATCGGCATGCGCGGTCCACGCACCGACGGGGTCCTCGTCCACCGACGGCCCGGTGGGGAGTGTGATGCCGGTGCCGCCATGGAGGAATGCGGGGAACCACTCGATGAGGTGCCGCACGACGTCGCGTGCCACCCATCCCTCGACGGGGGCTGGCACCTCCCAGTCGCTCACCCCCCGCACGCGATCGGTGAAGGTATCGGCGATCGCACGGTGACGGCCGGCTGGGTCGGTGGGGAACGGCATACGCAAAGTGTGTCAGCAAGCCACGACACTTCCACGAGTGACGAATCACGAGATGCGGTGGGTGGCGTCCGGAGCCTTGCGTATGCCGGCCGCGGCCAGGGCCGCTGAGATCACCGGAACCGCGATGGCGAACCCGATCAGGATGAGCCACGGGAAGACGAGGATCGGGTTGCTGTTGATCTGCTCACCGGTGATCGGATTCCAGGACTGGGCGGTCAGGGGATAGGCCAGCGCAATGCCGGGGACGATGCCCACGGCGACGCCGAGGACGGCTCCGATGACGCAGAGGGTGAAGGCCTGGGCTGCCGCCATGACGCGACGGGTGCCGCGCCCTGACCCCAGGGCCGCCAAAGTCGCCTGGTCGTTCTCCTGCTCGGCGAGAGTGAGGGCCGTTGAAGTGAGGGTGATGACGAGGAGCAGCAGCGTGAAGATGCCGATGAGGACCAGGATGATCCACTTCAGCGGCGACTGGTAGCCGCGCTCGGTGGTGATGTAGACGTCGTCGCCGACGGTGGCGCCGAGGCGTTCGGTGAGCTTCTGGGTGATCGGGCCGGACGGGTCATGGACGGTGGCGGCATCGACCAGCACGGGCCAGCCGTGGTCCGTGGCGACGTCCATCGGGATGAGCATGCGACGCGACAGGAGGGGGCCGACGTTCTCCTTGGTGAGCTCCACTTCGACGGCGGGGATACTGATGGTCGTGACGTCGTGCAGCGCCCTGGGCATGTGCGTCTGATGCTCATCGGACCAGGTCATGGTTTGGGTCGATGACATCACGGTGACCTTGCCGCCCACGAGAACGGACGTGGTCCCCGGCGCATGACCCACGACGGCACCACCGCCGCGGATGACCTTGGCGTCGGTCTCGCGGCCGATGGCGGTCAGCCGACGTGCGATCTCGTCGGTCGTGGTGAAGCCGATGGCGGAGATGTTGCCCTGTGCCTGCGTGCCGATGACGTGGCAGGTGGGGGCGTCGAATGACTCGTTCGAACCCAGCATGTCGCTGACGGTCTGCTCTGGTGTGCAGCCGGGAGGCACGACGTTCATCGAAGTGAGGTCATAGGGCTTGTTCTGGGGTGGGGGACGGTCCGACGTCATCCACGGGTCGCCGGTCTGCACCGAACCGATGGGAGCGATCTGGAGGCCGGACTGCGCTGTCGCGAAGGCGGTGGAGATGGCCTTGACGTCCATACCGTCCGGGCGCGGGAAGCCGGTGCTCGAGATGGAAGCGTCTCCGGGGAGGTTTTGGGCTGTGTACTCACGACGGCCCTGTTCGTTGTCGCTGCCACTGGCGATGAGCGTCATGGTGAGGACGGCAACACCGGCCAGGATCGCCGCGATGGCCGGCACGCTGCGGCTGCGCTGACGGCCGGCGTCCCGGGTGGCCATGCGCAAGGACACGGGAAGGTGTGAGCTGAGACGCGCGATGCCGACGAGGATCATCGGCGCCAACATGATTGCGCCCACGACCAGGGCGACGGTGGCTACGACAACCTTGACCTCCCCGCCACCGCTGCCGGCAGACTGGGTTGCAGCGAGCCCGATGACGGCGAGCCCACCCAGCCCAGCCAGTGCGGCTCCGACGAAGAAGATGGTCTTGCTCGGGCGGGGGGAGACGCTTTGCCCCTTCATGACTCCGACGATGTCGAGCCTGCCCAACCTCCGAGCGGGGAGGAGGGCCGCGATGACGGCACTGGCCACCGCCGCCAGCGTCATGAGGCCGACGGCGAGCGGGGGCACCTCCAAGGGGCCCGACAGGCCGAGGAATCGGCTGATGCCCCCGATCCGCAGGAGCAGCCACGCCAGCCCGACGCCGAGGGTGGACCCCATGACCGCAGAGATGACACCGAGGACCACAGCCTGAGCGAGGACGGTGTGCCGCAGCTGTGCCGTCGTGGCGCCGTTGCTCGCCGAGAGGGCAAGGGTGCGGCGCTGGCGCGCGGCGCTCACGGCGAAAGCAGGGCCAACGAGCAGCGTTGTGATGATGAGGAGCAGCGCGCCACCGATGGCGATGAAGGTGCCGGTGCGGTCGCTGTTGCTCTGCAGCATCATCTGCTGGTCGTTGGACAGTTCACTGACCGGGGGAGGATTCTGGAGCACATCGGCGGAGTAGACGGTGATGCCAAAGGTGTTGAGCCGCTCGACCTCTGGCCACTTCACCGGCTCGGACCCGAGGAGGATCCAGCCTCCGCTCGCCTGGCCCCGGGTGAAGGGCTGGGGCGCGACAAGGTCATAGGTGCCGCCCCACGGAGCGAGTGCTTTGGCTGTGCCGACCACCTGGACCTCGACGTCGTCACCCTGCGCCAGCACGGTCAATGCTCCGCTGGTGGGCAGACCGCGCGCCTGGCCGACGTCGGAGACGAGGACCTCGCCGTGGCGCTCGGGGAGGCGACCGCTGGTGACCTCGACCTTGTCCTTGAGCCCCGGTCGGGGGTCGATGGCCAGGCTGCTGAGGCTCAGCCGGCGGTCCCCGAGACGTGTCGCGACGGACTCTTCGAGGTAGGGGATGGCGGTGCTCTTGGTCAGCGAACTGATCGCCTGCGCGTTGTCGAAGGACGAGCCCTGATCAACCCACCCCGGGATCGGAGCCGCTGCGTCAGAGCCTCCGCCGCCGCCGCTGGGGTCGAAGGACTGATCGACGACATTGGTCCAGGGGTACTCGAGGCTGGCGACACCATTGCCCATGCGGTAGGGGATTTGCTCGGGACCGTCGATCCGGCTGGTGGCTGCGGAGACGATGGCAAAGACGAGGAGCAGCGTGGGTAGCGTCACCATGACCACGATGAGCGCGCTGCGCCCCTTGTGGCGGCGGACGTCGCGGCGGGCCATGCGCAGAGCGATGCCCCAACTGCCAACGAAGCGCCCCCACGCCGAGCGCTTGTCGGCCGGCGCGTCGCCTGAGGCGGCGGGGGGCCCCTTCTCTGAGTCGGCCCCCCGCCGGGTCAGGCTGGTCATCGCGTGGCGCTCGCGCTGTCGAGCAGGTCCTCGGCGGCACTGGCGGGTCCGGTCGAGTCGACGATGACGCCGTCGCGCAGGAAAATGACGCGGTCGGCCCACGCGGCGTGTCTGGCCTCGTGGGTCACGAGCAGTCCCGCAACACCTTCGTCGCAGCGCTCGCGCAGGACCCGGAGGACGTCCTCACCGGTGTGGCTGTCGAGGGCGCCGGTGGGTTCGTCGGCGAGGACGAGGCGGCGGCTGCCGACGAGGGCCCGGGCGATCGCGACGCGCTGCTGTTGGCCACCGGACATCTGGTCGGGGAAGCGGTCCGAGAGCTCGCGCAGGCCCATGAGTTCGAGGCTCTGGCGCGCGTGACGTCGGGCCTGGCTGGCGCGCTCACCGTCCAGCTCCAGGGGGAGGGCAACGTTCTCGGCGGCGGTGAGGCTGGGGATGAGATTGTAGTCCTGGAAGACGAATCCCACTCTGCGGCGCCTCAATTGGGCGATGCCCTTGGCGCCCAGCGTGGTGAGGTCCTCGCCCTCGATGACGACCCGCCCACTCGTGGCCCTGTCGAGACCGCCAGCGAGGTTGAGCAGGGTGGACTTGCCGGAGCCACTCGGGCCCATCACGGCCACGAGCTCGCCGGGCGCGATCTCGAGGCTCACGCCGTCGAGGGCGCGCACCGCCGTGTCACCGGTGCCGTGGACCCGACTGACGTTGTCGAGGAGCAGGCTGGGGGCGGTCATCGCTGTGCCTGCTTGTGAGATGCAGTCCCGGTGTCCCTGTCGTGTTCATGCCGGTATGCCGTCTCCTCGGCTGCCGCTCGCGCCGCCCCTGCCGCCCCCGAGCGGGGAAAAGGGCGGAGCGACTCCCGGTGCAGCCGGGTCTCGACATGGTCGAGCCAGCGCACCTCGGCCTCTGCCGTGAAAATGAGGTTCTCAAGGACCAGGAGCCACGCGAGGTCGTGATTGACGGCACCCGTGGGCTGCTCCGGCAGTTCTCCAGTGCTCTCGGCCGTACGCTCGGTGTCGCGTTGCTTGCGCATCACCTGTTGCTTGAGCCGGGTGAGGTCGTGGAGGTGCCTGAGCGTCGAGGTGCGCTGGGTCTGGGCGACGGCCTGGACATCCACGCCGGGCACGGTCACGGCGAGGGCGAGCTTGATCGTCAGCTCATCTCGCGGGGTGTTGTCACGGTCGACAGGGGTGCTCCACCACGAGGTCACCACCGCCGAGCCGGCGTCGGTCAGGCGGTAGGAGATCCGCCCTTCGGCGTCGGGCTCCCCGGTGGCCTCGACGAGCCCGTCGCGCTCCACACGGGAGAGGGTCGTGTAGACCTGCCCGACGTTGAGCGGCCACGTGCCCCCGGTGCGCTCCTCGAACTCGACCCGCAACTGGGCGCCATACATCGGGCCCTGCGCGAGGAGGGCCAGAAGCCCCTGCTTGACCGACATCCGCGTCTCCTTCAACGTTTGACGCGAGAACCCCTGCGCTCCCGCGTGCGGTGCCGAGCCGGCATACCGGATTGTGGAGCTGAACCCCTGACCAGCCTCAATACCCGGTATGCCGTGCTCGGACAGGTCATGTATACCGAGTATTCATCCCCTTGGCAAGCACCAACTTTCCCGCCTGAAGTGGGTTCCTCTCACCTCGCTTCACCTCCGTTGTGAGGCGAAGTGAGAGGTCGGTGCGCGAAGAGGTTTCCGACGTGATCGACCTGCGCTCGCTGACCCAGCGCTCCCTCGATGCGTCGCAGGCCTGATCGACCCCTCGGGGTGTGCTGGTCAACTCGTGAGCAGGAGGATCTTGCCGATGTGGTGGCTGGCTTCCATCTCGGTATGCGCGTCACTCGCGTTGCCCAGCTGGTGGCGGGAGTGGACGATCGGGCGGACGCGGCCGTCGGCGATCATCGGCCACACGTGTTCTCGAACGGCCGCGATGATCGTCGCCTTCTCGGCGGCGGGGCGGGCACGCAGGCTCGTGGCAATGACCGCGCCTCGCTTGCGCAGCAGGGTGTTGATGTTGAGCTCGCCCTTCACGCCGCCCTGCATCCCGATGATGACGAGGCGTCCAGCGGTGGCGAGAGCGTCGACGTTGCGGGGGAGGTACTTGGCGCCCATGTTGTCGAGGATGACGTCGGCGCCGTGGCCGTCGGTCGCCTTTGTGAGCTCCTCGACGAAGTCCTGCTCCTTGTAGTTGATGAGGATCTCGGCGCCGAGCTCGCGGCAGAAGTCGAGCTTCTCCTGGGAGCCGGCGGTGACGGCGACGCGAGCGCCGACCTCGCGGGCGAGCTGAATGGCCATCGTGCCAATGCCGGAGGAGCCGCCGTGGACGAGCAGGGTCTCGCCGGGTTGGAGGTTCGCGGTGAGGAAGACGTTGGACCAGACCGTTGACACGACCTCGGGGAGACCGGCCGCATCGATGAGGTCGACGCCTGAAGGGATGGTCAGGACTTGACCGGAGGGCACGGTGACCTGCTCGGCGTAGCCGCCGCCGACGAGCAGCGCACACACCTCATCACCGACGACCCAGTCGGTGACGCCCTCGCCGACGGCGTCGACGACGCCCGAGACCTCGAGTCCGGGGATGTCGGTCTCGCCGGCGGGCGGGTTGTAGAACCCCTGCCGCTGAAGGGTGTCGGCGCGGTTGACGCCCGCAGCGGCAACGGCGATGCGCACCTCGCCGACCTGGGGTTCGGGGGTGTCGACCTCTTGGAGAACCAGTGCCTCGGGGCCGCCTGCTTCGGGAATGGTGATCGCCTTCATGTGCTCCAACGTACGACC
>JBDSIV010000170.1:0-3110 GCA_039917755.1 Knoellia sp.
GCGCGCACAGCCTCCAGGACGTCGGGGTGGGCATGGCCCAGGATCATCGGACCCCACGAGCAAAGCAGGTCGACATAGCGCTTGCCGTCGACGTCGGTGAGCCAGGGCCCCTGCGCGGACGCGATGAAACGTGGGGTGCCGCCGACCGCACGGAAGGCACGCACCGGCGAGTTCACACCGCCGGGGATGACCCGCGTGGCGCGCTCGAGGAGGGCGGCGGAAGCAGGCGAGTCGCCACCGGGCGCCGCGGAGTCGGACAGGGCAGAGGAGGCGGGGCTGGACGTCATGCGTCCATTGTCGCGCTCAGGCGATCTCGTCGTCCGCCCGGGCACCGGGGACGAGGTGGGCGCGCACCACTGCAAAGGCATCGTGGAGCGCACTCATCTGCGCGGGGGTCAGCAGATCCATGAAGTTGTTCCGGACCGAGGTCACGTGCGAAGGCGCGACACGCTCGATCAGGCGGCGACCGTCGGCGGTGAGCGCAAGGGCCACCCCCCGACCGTCTTCGGGGGTGGGCTCACGGCGGACCCAACCACGCTGCTCGAGACGCTTCGCGGTGTGCGTGACCCGACTGCGGCTCTGGACGACGAGGTCGGCCAGCACCGACATGCGGGCCCGGTCGCCGTCCTGCTCGGACAGCATCGAGAGAAGTTCGTACTCAGGCAGGCTCAGACCGAACTCGGTGAGGTCCAGGTCGAGGGCCACCTGGAGCTCACGATGGGCGCGCAGGTAGGCCCGCCAGGTCTGTTGCTCCGTGTGAGTCAGCCAGCGGGTCGCAGGACTCTCAGAGGCGGCCACGCACGCATGCTAACCGTTGACGCAGTCCCGATTCGTTCTTCCTCCCAAAATGCTCGTCTCCACGGCCTTCGCCGGTGACAGGCTCACCGGCCACCTGACCATCAAGGACGGTGCTCGGACCTGCGCGAACAGGCGATACGTCGTTCTCAAGGTGCTCAGAGGCGCGCGGCGACGTCAAGAGCGCTGTAGGTGAGGATGATCTGCGCCCCTGCCCGCTTGATGTGGAGCAGCGACTCAAGGACCGCGCGGTCCTCGTCGATCCAGCCGCGTTCGGCAGCGGCCTTGATCTGGGAGTACTCGCCCGAGATCTGATAGGCCGCGACCGGCACCGGGGACAGCCGCGACGCCAGCGCGATGATGTCGAGGTGCGGCTGGGCGGGCTTGACCATGATGATGTCGGCGCCTTCTGCGAGATCGAGCTCGATCTCGCGGGCCGCTTCGGTCGCGTTCGCCGGATCCTGCTGGTATGCCGCCCGGTCGCCTTCCAGAGACGACTGCACCGCTTCACGGAACGGGCCGTAGAGCGCGGACGTGTACTTGGCGGCATACGCCAACAGGATCGTGTCGCCAAAACCGGCTTGGTCGAGGGCAGAACGCACATGGGCCACCTGGGCGTCCATCATTCCACTGAGCCCGAGCACGTGGGCCCCGGTGCGGGCCTGGGCCAGCGCCATGGAGGCGTAACGCACGAGTGTGGCGTCGTTGTCCACACCCCCGTCCGCGTCGAGGACTCCACAGTGGCCGTGGTCGGTGAACTCATCGAGGCACAGGTCGGACATGACCACGAGGTCGTCACCCACGGCGTCGACCACGGCACGCAGGCCGACGTTGAGGATGCCATCCTCGGCGTCCGCTCCCGAACCGACCGCATCCTTGCGCTCAGGCACCCCGAAGAGCATGATCCCGCCAAGACCGGCTTCGACGCACCGATGTGCTTCGGCCACCAGCGTGTCCAGCGTGTGCTGGACGACGCCCGGCATGGCCTCGATGGGCCGCGCTTCGTCGATCCCCTCGCGAACGAAGACGGGCAGCACGAGGTCAGCCGGGTGCAGTCGGGTCTGGGCGACCAACCGACGCACCGCCGGCGACTGACGGAGCCGACGGGGGCGCGCCGGGATCATCGGAGGGGTCACGACGCGCTCACCGATCTGGTGATCACTTCGCGCGACGACGAGCGGTGGGTCGCTTCTGGCTCGGGCGAACGGCACTCTCGCCGGCCTCAGCAGCCGTCAGCGCCAGCGAACGACCATGGTCGGCGAGGGCGTCAACGAGCTCGTCGGCGGAGGGTTCCGGCGCGAGGACGTCGACGCGCAGACCGCACTCCTCGGCCGTCTTGGCGGTGGCCGGACCGATGCACGCGATGACCGTGGACGGGTGGGGCTTGCCGGCGATACCGACGAGGTTGCGCACCGTCGAGCTCGACGTGAAGACCACGGCGTCGAAGTCGCCGCTCTTGATGGCATCGCGAATGTGCGCTGCCGGCGGAGCTGCGCGCACGGTGCGGTAGGCCGTGACGTCGTCCACCTCCCAGCCCATGTCCTGGAGCCCGGCGACGAGCGTCTCGGTGGCGATGTCGGCACGCGGCAGGAAGACGCGGTTGATCGGGTCGAGGAGGTCGTCGTAGGGCGGCCACTCGTCGAGCAGACCCTGGGCGGACTGCTCTCCCTCAGGGACGAGGTCAGGGTTGATGCCCCAGTCCCGCAGGGCATCGGCCGTGACGCCACCGACGGCAGCAATCTTGAGCCCGGCGAAGGATCGGGCGTCCAGGCCGAACTCCTCGAACTTCTCGCGGA
Source organism: Knoellia sp. (assembly GCA_039917755.1). Lineage (GTDB taxonomy): Bacteria > Actinomycetota > Actinomycetes > Actinomycetales > Dermatophilaceae > Knoellia. Next base: position 2,592 of record JBDSIV010000170.1, read on the forward strand.
TGGCGCGCACGGCGTTGACCGACGTGAAGCCGACCCACTCGTAGCGACCGGTGACAAGGCCCTTGACGGCGCGCTCGATCTGCTGCGGGGTGCGCGGCGGCTCGACCGAGATCGTCGGGACGGTCGTCGCCTGGGCACCGAAGCGCTCCAGGCGGCGCACCATGGACCCGGACTGGTCCTTGGTGCGCGGCACGAGGACGTTCCAGCCGAAGAGCGGCTTGGTCTCGAACCACGAGAGGTTGTCGCGCAGGGACACGGTCTCGCCCACGACCGCCAGGGCGGGGAACTGCATCGACTTCGCAGCGGTCGCGACCTCGGCCAGAGTTGTCGTGATCGTCACCTGCTGCACGGTGGTGCCGCGCTCGGTGATGGCCACGGGCGTCTCGTCGGCGCGCCCCGCCCCGCGCAGGGCTTCGAGGGTGCGCACGAGCGTGTCGGGCTGCCCCAGGACCACGACGGTGACCGCGGGGTCGATCGCGACGGCAATGTCCTTGAGCTTCTCGCCGGCGGTGATGATGT
>JBDSIV010000171.1:0-10481 GCA_039917755.1 Knoellia sp.
CGGCCATGTATTCGGCCGGGTAGTTGGCCTTGAGGTAGGCCGTCCAGTACGAGACGAGCCCGTATGCCGCGGTGTGGGCCTTGTTGAACGCGTAGTCCGAGAAGGGGACGAGGACGCCCCACAGGGCTGCGATGGAGGCCTCGTTGAAGCCCTTGGCCTTCATCCCGTTGGAGAAGGGAACGTACTCGGCGTCGAGGACTTCCTTCTTCTTCTTGCCCATGGCACGACGCAGGAGGTCGGCGTTGCCCAGCGTGTAGCCGGCGAGCTTCTGGGCGATCTCCATGACCTGTTCATGATAGATCACCAGGCCGTAGGTCGTGCCGAGGATCGGCCCGAGGGCGTCGATCATCTCCTGCTGGAGCTTGCCCTTGAGCTGCGGGTCCAGCGGCGTGAGCTCCTGCTTGCCGTTCTTGCGCAGCGCAAAGTTGGTGTGCGCGTTGACGCCCATCGGTCCCGGTCGATAGAGCGCGAGAGCGGCCGAAATGTCCTCGAAGTTGTCGGGCTGCATCAGCTTGAGCAGGGTGCGCATGCCGCCGCCGTCGAGCTGGAAGACACCCAGTGTGTCGCCGTTCGCGAGCAGACGGTAGGTCGCCTTGTCGGTCATGTCCTTGGACAGGGCGTCGAGGTCGATCTCTTCGTCGCGGTTTGCCCGGATGTTGTCGATGGCGTCATCGAGGATCGTGAGGTTGCGCAGCCCGAGGAAGTCCATCTTGACGAGCCCGAGCGTCTCGCAGGTCGGGTAGTCGAACTGGGTCAGCACCTGCCCGTCCTGGAGGCGCTTCATGATCGGGATGACATCGATGAGCGGCTCGCTGCTCATGATGACCCCGGCCGCGTGCACACCCCACTGCCGCTTCAGCCCCTCCAAGCCCTTGGCGGTCTCGACGACCTCCTTGAAGTGCGGCTCGGTCTCCACGAGCGCACGGAACTCGTTGCCCTCGGCATAGCGCGGGTGCTCGGGGTCATAGATGCCCGACAGCGGCACGCCCTTGCCCATGACGTCGGCGGGCATCGCCTTGGTCAACTGGTCACCGACGATGAACGGGTGGCCCATGACTCGGGCCGAGTCCTTGACCGCCTGCTTGGCCTTGATCGTGCCGTAGGTGACGATCTGGGCCACGCGATCCGAGCCGTACTTCTCGGTGACGTAGCGGATGACCTCACCCCGTCGGCGTTCATCGAAGTCGATGTCGAAGTCGGGCATCGACATGCGCTCAGGGTTGAGGAAGCGCTCGAAGATCAGACCGTGGGGAATCGGGTCGAGGTCGGTGATCTTCATGACGTAGGCACACATGGACCCCGCGCCCGAGCCACGCCCCGGACCGACCCGGATGCCGTTCTTCTTGGCCCACGTGATGAAGTCCGCGACGACGAGGAAATACCCCGGGTAGCCCTTGGAGACGATGACCTCGGTCTCGTACTCGGCTTGCTTCTGCGCATACTCCGGTATGCCGTCCGGGAATCTCTCGCGCAGACCTGACTGGACTTCCTTGATGAACCAGGACTCTTCACTCTCGCCCGGAGGGCACGAGAACTTCGGCATGTAGCGGCCCTCACCCTCGGTGAAAGAGACCTCGCACATGTCGGCCACGAGCAGGGTGTTGTCGCACGCTTCGGGGAACTCCCGCCAAGTGTGGCGCATCTCGGCCGCCGACTTCAGGTAGTAACCGTCGCCGTCGAACTTGAACCGGTTGGGGTCCATGAGGGTCGAGCCGGACTGGACGCACAGCAGAGCACCGTGGGCCTTGGAGTCCTCTGGGTAGGTGTAGTGGCTGTCATTGGTGGCCAGGAGCGGGAGGTCGAGCTCCTTGGCCAGACGCAGCAGATCCTTGATGGTGCGCCGCTCGATCTCGTTCTGGTGGTCCATGACCTCGCAGAAGTAGTTCTCTGCGCCAAACAGGTCTCGGTAGTCACTCGCGGCCTGTTTGGCCAGGTCGTACTGACCCAACCGCAGCCGCGTCTGGATCTCGCTCGATGGGCACCCCGTGGTCGCGATGAGTCCCTGGTTGTGCTGGTCCAGGAGTTCGCGGTCCAGGCGCGGCCACTTGGCATAGACCTGGTCGAGCGAGGCCTTGCTGTCCATCTGGAAGAGGTTGCGCAGACCATTGTTGTTCTTGGCCAGCAGGGTCATGTGCGTGTAGGCGCCCGAGCCGGAGACGTCGTCACCCTGTCGGGTGCGCTCGTCCCCCCACTTCACGCGGGTCTTGTCGGTGCGGTGCGTTCCGGGCGTGACGTAGGCCTCGAGCCCGATGATCGGCTTGACCCCGCTCCCCTGAGCCTTGCGCCAGAACTCGTGCGCGCCGTAGAGGTAACCGTGGTCCGTCATGGCGAGTGCCGGCATACCCAACTCGCCAGCGCGCTGGAACAGGTCCCCGATACGTGCTGCTCCGTCGAGCATGGAGTACTCGGTGTGGACGTGGAGGTGGACGAAATTGTCCGAACGGTCCGGGGCTGGGGAAGAGGTGGGCGACGACATCGTGGACCATCCTAGGTCGCCCTGCTGACACCCCCGAGCGCCGCGCCAGCCTGTGACGAATGAGGGCCGTGGGACCACCCGAGGGCCACCCCGAGCGCCACCTCAGAGACGGTCGAGCGCGCTTTGCAGATCCGTGGGGTACCGACTCTCGAAGGTGACCCACTCGCCCGATCCGGGGTGCTCGAAGCCCAGCCCGACCGCATGCAACCACTGTCGTTCCAGCCCGAGCTTCTTGGCCAACGTCGGATCCGCGCCGTAGGTCAGGTCGCCGACACAGGGGTGACGCAGCGCCGAGAAGTGGACTCGGATCTGGTGAGTGCGGCCGGTTTCAAGGTGGATCTCGAGCAGGCTCGCATAGCGGAACGCCTCGAGGAGCTCGTAGTGCGTGACCGCGGTCTTGCCGGAGTCCATGACCGCGAACTTGTAGTCGTGACCAGGATGGCGGGCGATCGGCGCATCAATGGTGCCGACGAGCGGATCTGGCAGGCCCTGCACGAGCGCGTGGTACGTCTTGTCGACCGTGCGCTCCTTGAACGCCCGCTTGAGCAGGGAGTAGCCGCGCTCGCTCTTGCAGACGACCATCAGCCCGGAGGTGCCGACGTCGAGCCGCGAGACGATGCCCTGACGCTCGCTCGCTCCACTCGTGGAGATCCGATAACCGGCCGCTGCCAGACCGCCAAGGACCGTGGGACCGGTCCATCCGACGCTGGGGTGGGCCGCGACACCGACGGGCTTGTCGACCACCACGATGTCGTCGTCGTCGTGGATGATCACCATGCCGGGCACCGGTTCCGCGATGACTTGGAGGGTCGGGCTCGGGTCGTTGCTGGGCAGGGTGAGCTCAAGCATGTCGCCGCCGTGGACACGGTGGGACTTGCCCACACTGGCGCCGTTGACTGCCACGCTCCCGTCAGCGGCCAGATCGGCTGCGCGGGTGCGGGACAGGCCAAAGAGCCGCGAGATGGCGGCGTCGACGCGTTCACCCTGCAGCCCATCGGGAATGAGCATCGTGCGGCTCTCAGACATGGTCGCCCGTCTCCTCGTCGTGCTCGACATGGTCGGCTTCGTGCCGACCATGAGTCACACCCTCAAGGGGTATGCCGCGCAGCGCCAGGAGCGCTCCCAGCACCGCAGCCACGACGATGGCGATGTCCGCGATGTTGCCGATGAACAGGCCGAAGTAGTCGATGAAGTCGACAACGTGACCGCGCCCGAAGCCGGGCTCACGCAGGATGCGGTCGAGGAGGTTGCCGATCGCGCCGCCAAGGAGCATGCCGAGGGTGACTGCCCACCAGCGATGCCCCACCCGCAGGGCGGCGCGTGCCACCCACACGACGATTGCGAGCGCCACCAGCGTCAGCAGCCAGGTGACCCCGTCGCCCAGGGAAAAGGCCGCCCCCGCATTGCGGATGAGGTTGAGGCGCAAGAGCGACCCGAGAAGGTCACGCGGCTGACCCGGAGTCAGAGCCGCCAGAGCCCAGATCTTCGAGCCCTGGTCGAAAGCGAGCGTGAGCAGGCCAACAGTCAGGAGGAGGCCCAACAGCCGCGACCGGCCCTGGACCTGATCCGGGGCCGGTGCGGGAGTGGACTGGGGGCTGGGCGTCAGCGTCGTTCCTGTTTCGTCTTGCATCGCATGCATAGGGTCGCACGAGGCGCGGCCTGGAGACGAAGTTTGCCGATCGGCTGACCGCACGACTCACACACGCCGTAGGTCCCATCGTCCAGCCGCTCGAGCGCGTGCTCGTTCTGGCGGAGCATCTCGCGGGCGTTGTCGGCCAGCGCAATCTCCTGTTCACGGTCGTAGGTCTTGGCGCCGGCGTCGGCCTGGTCGTCCCCCGCCCCGTCGCCGGAGTCGCGCAGCAACTCGGACATGTCGGCTTCGGCAATCTTGAGCTCGGCCTTGAGCTGGGCGACGTCGGCCTCAATCTCGGCTCGCACCTCCCTGAGCTCCTTGGCCGTCCACGGCGACTCGTCCTCGCGCACCACCAGGGCGTCCTTCGTGGTCGCCTTCTCGGTGGCCTTCTTGACGGGAGCCTTCGCCACGGGGGCCGCCTTCGTGGGGGTTGCGACCGTTGCCGTGGCTGCCTTCGTGCCGGGAGCCTTCCTGGCTGGAGCGGCCTTGCCTACCGGCGCCTTCTTGGCAGGAGTCTGCTCCGCGGGAGGGTTCACCGCGGCCGCTTTCTTGGACGGCGCCTTTTTGGCCGGCGCCTTCTTGGCAGGAGTCTGCTCCGCGGGAGGGTTCACCGCGGCCCCCTTCTTGGCTGGCGCCTTCTTGGCCGGCGCCTTCTTGGCAGGAGTCGGCTTCGCGGGAGCCTTCACCGCAGCCGCCTTCTTGGCAGAAGCTTGCTTCGCGGGAGCCTTCACCGCGGCCGTCTTCTTGGCCGCCGCCTTCTTGCCCGCCGCCTTCTTGGTTGGCGCCTTTGCAGCAGAGGCCGTGGTTGCGGACGCTCTGGACGTCACGGACTTCACCGCGGCGGATGCCTTGGCTCCCACCTTTTTTGCCACCGCCTTCGCGGCTGATGTCGTGCCGGATCCCGCGTTGGTGGCCCCGGAGGGAGCGCGCTTGGCAGCCATGCCTGTCCTCACTCGTCAACAAAGGCCGGGCCCGTCAGGGCTCGACCACGTGCCGCGAGGATAAGCCCTCATGATGCCCATCACAATGCAAAACGCCACACGACCTGCGAAGTTCCCAGACGGCATACAGGTCGGACAAACGCCACAGGGCACCCGGAAGACCGGGTGCCCTGTGAGCTGAAGCCGAAATCAGTGACGCATCACTGCTCCTGCTTGGCCGACTCCTCGACCTCGACGTCGACCGCTGTCTGGTCCAGCTCCTGGAGCTGACCCTGGATGTAGGTCTTGAGACGACCGCGGTATTCGCGCTCGAAGCTTCGCAGCTGCTCGATCTTGCGCTCGAGCACCGTTCGCTGCTCGTTGAGCTCCTCGAGGATGGCCGCCTTGCGCTGCTGCGCCTCATGCACCATCCCGGTGGAACGCTCACGCGCCTCGGTGATGAGTTCTTCACGCTTGCTGGTTGCCTCGGCCAGCATCGTGTCGTGCTGCGTCTGAGCGGTCGTCACCAGCTCGTCGTGCTGCGACTGCGCCGAGGACAGCAGCTCGTCGTGCTGTGACTTCGCCTTCGAAACAAGCTCGTCATGCTGCGACTGCGCCGTTGACACGAGCTCGTCGTGCTGCGACTGAGCCGAGGAGAGCAACTCGTCGTGCTTGGACTGACCAGCGTTGACCAGCTCGTCATGCTTGGACTGGCCCGTGTTGACGAACTCGTGGTGCTTGAACTCACCGGTGGAGAGCAACTCGTCGTGGCGCGCCTGCGCCTCGCGAAGCAGTTCGTCGCGACGCGTTTCACCCGCACTGACGTGCTCGTCATGGAGTCGTTGCGCCAGGGCGAGAACACCCGCGGCCGAACCTGCACCCATCGCGCCGGCACCTGCGAGGGCAGCGCCGTCGCCCGTGTTGTTCTCATCCTGGCTCTGAGCTGCAGCCTTGGCAGCGGCGGCCTTGGCGACACGCTCCTGGGCCTCGGACTCGGCCTGCTCGGCCTCGGCTCGAGCCTTCTGGATCCGGCTCTGAGCCTCCTTCTCTGCCGCTTCGACCCGACCGCGCACGGCGGCGAGCTGCTCGTCGGCGTTGCTGTTGGCCTTGTCGTAGACCGCCTGGCGCTCCTGCTCGTTCTTGGCAGAGGCAGCCTCGCGCTCGGAACGCTCGCGGTCACGCTCGGCAGCCATCGAGTCGCGTTCGCCGACCAAGCCATCGCGCTCTCCGACCAGCCCGTCACGCTCGCCCACCAGCGAGTCACGCTCGCCCACCAGCGAGTCACGCTCGCCACGGAGCGAGTCACGCTCGCCCACGGCGTTCTGGTGCTCGTCGCGAAGGGAGGTGTGCTGCTTCTCGGAGTCGGCGAGCTGCTGCTCAAGGGTCTTGACGCGGTTCTCGAGCTCGGTGTTGCGTTGGGCGAGACCGTCGGCGTCACCCTTGCCCTGGCTCTGGGCCTGCTCGCTCTTGCCTTCGAGCTCCTCGAGCTCGCGGACGCGGGCCTCGAGCTCAGAGTTGCGTCCCTCGAGCTTGCTGATCTCGGCAGAGCGGTCGGGGGAGACAGCTGCAGCGACCGGAGCTGCGGCGGCGACGGGCTCGAGCCCGCGACCTTCACGGCAGTCGTTGAGCTGCTTGCGCATCTCCTCGTCGCTCTTGGTCATGCGACGCATCTCGGCAACGATGTCATCGAGGAAGTCATCCACCTCGCGCTCGTCATAGCCACGCCGGAACTGGGTGGTCGTGAACGTCTTGTTGAGGACGTCCTCGGGCGACAACGCCATGTCAACTCCTCTGTATCGGTCGGTTCAAAGGCACCTCGTGCCGCACGGACACAGGGCTCAGCCATCCAGCCTAGAGGATCGCAAGAAGGAGGTAGAGCGCCAGGACCAGAACAAGGAAGCCGAGGTCGATCGCAGCACCGCCCAGACGCAGCGGCGGGATGACCTTGCGCAAGGCGTTCAGGGGCGGATCGGTGAGGGTGTACACGGCTTCGGCAATGACCAGCATCACTCCGCGCGGTCGCCAGTCCCGGGCGAAGACGCGAATCCAGTCCAGGATGAGCCGTCCGAAAACCACCATCAGATACAGCCAGACGATGAGTCTGAGCAGCTCACGCACTGTGTTCATGGGGACCAGTGTGCGGGACCGGACTGTGCCTGCGGCGCGGAGGGGTCAGCTCTGGTTGAAGAGCGTGCGCCCGGGGACCGCAGCCGACTCCTCGGCGTGGACCTCGACGGTCGACGGCGAGAGCAGGAACACCTTGGCCGTGACGCGCTCGATGGCGCCGTGGAGCCCGAAGACGAGGCCGGCGGCGAAGTCGACCAAGCGCTTGGCGTCGGCGTCGTCCATGTCGGTGAGGTTCATGATGACGGGAGTGCCATCACGGAAGTTCTCACCAATCGTCTTGGCCTCGTTGTAGGTGCGCGGGTGGATGGTCGTGATCCGGGACATTCCGCTGGCCTCTGGGGTGCGCACCACCTGCGCCACGCTGCGTCGGTTGGACAGCGGGGTGACCTCGGCGCCACGCTCGCGCGGCTCACTGGCCTCTTCGAGGGTCGCCTCGTCGGTGTCGTACTCGTCGTAGGCCTCGTCGTAGTAGCGGCCCTCGTCCTCGGCCAGGCCGAGATAGACCATCGTCTTGCGCAGCGCGCCAGCCATGAGAACTCCTAGTACGAAATCGGCGACCAGTGTGGCCTGTGTTCGCTCAAGAAGTTACCCAAGTGACGGCCGAGAACCGAGTATTGCGGTCCCGACACGCAGGTGTGTCGCACCTTCCAGCACGGCCTCCTCGAGGTCACCACTCATCCCGGCAGAGATCCACGTGGCCTCCGGATGACCCTTGTGTATGCCGTGTGCCACGGTGCGCAGCCGCGCGAAGGCGGGGCGTGGGTCACCTTCGCGGGGTGCGACTGCCATGACCCCGCGCAGCGCGAGGAAGCTCGACTCGGCGACAAGGTCAGCGAGTGACTCCGCTTCCTGCGGAGCGACTCCCCCGCGCTCGCCACTGCCATCGAGCGACACCTGAAGGAGCACGTCGAGCTGGCGACCACGCTGCTCAGCCGCCCGCTGCAATGCCCGGACAATCTTGGGCCTGTCCACGGACTGCACCACATCGGCATAGGCGGCGACATGGGCGACCTTGTTGGACTGGAGCTGGCCGATGAAGTGGACGGTGACGTCGCCCCGGCGAGTCATTTCGGCCATCTTGGCTCTGGCCTCCTGGTCCTTGTTCTCGCCGACGTGGCGGACCCCGAGTTCGGCGAGCAGGTCGACATCGTTGGACGGGAAGTATTTCGTCACCACCACGAGGGTGATGTCATCAACGGCTCGGCCGGCGACGGTGGCTGCCCGCTCGATGCGCTCGTGCACCCGGGCAAGGTTGGCCGCCACTTCGTCACGACGTGATGTCATGAGGCGCTTCTCACGATGACTCCGGCGAACCGACCAGTCGTCCCGTCGCGCCGGTAGGAGAACAGAGACGTGTCCTCTCGAGCGCACCCCGGGATCCAGGTGAGGTCATCGACGCCTGCCGCGCGCAGTTGAGCGACCACACCGGCGCCAACGTCGATCGCGGGGTTCCCCGTCCACGTCACGGTCCGCGACTCGGGGCTGACGCTGGCCGCTTCCTCACGCATGTCCTGGGGAACCTCGTAGCACCGTCCACACACACTCGGCCCCACCGCTGCTGAGATATGAGTGGCGCCAAGATCACGCATGGCCGAGATCGCCTGTGAGACAACGCCTTTGGTCATGCCGGGCCTGCCCGCGTGGATCGCACCGATAACCCCCGTCGCCGCATCCGACAGCAGAATGGGTGTGCAGTCCGCCACGAGGACGGCCAGGGCCAGATCGGGTTCCGCGGTGACGATGCCGTCGACTGCCAGCGGCCCGGCCGGCTTCTCGGTCACCACCGCCACGTCGGACCCGTGGCACTGGTCCATGAAAACAAGGCGGTCGAACGCGACGCCAAACTCCCTTGCCACGCGAACTCTGTTCTCCCGCACCGCCTCCGATGTATCCCCAACGTGGCCGCCCAGGTTGAGACCGGCATACACGCCCTCACTCACGCCACCCGAGCGGTCGGTGAAGGCACGGCGCAGGCCGGCCGAGTCGTCACGCCAGAAGAACACGTGACCACCGTAGACGCGACGAGGGCGACCGGTGTGACCGGTCGCCCTCGTCGAGATGGTTCTCAGTGACTACTTCAAGAAGTCAGGCACGTCCAGGTCATCTCCATCGTCAAAGGTGACGGTGCGCGGCGGGATCGGACGCTGCTCACCCTCCTGGGCGCGCTGCGTGGGCGGAGCCTCCGGCTGGCGCGCCGGCTCACCTGTCGAAGCCACGGGCGGCACGGCCTGGGACGAGGACTCGCCCTGCTGGACGGGACGCTGCGCGGGCGGACCCTGCTGCTGACCGGCCTGCGCCGACTGCTGCTGCGTGGCGGCCTGCTGCGCCTTGCTCGGACCCTGGATGCTGCCGATGTGTCGCTCGTCCGGGCGCGTGACGGGCGTCCCTCCGTCGAAGCCGGCCGCGATGACCGTCACCCTGACCTCGTCGCCGAGAGCGTCATCGATGACCGCTCCGAAGATGATGTTGGCCTCGGGGTGGGCGGCCTCCTGGACCAGGCGGGCTGCCTCGTTGATCTCGAACAGACCAAGATCACTGCCACCCTGGATGGAGAGCAGCACACCGTGGGCGCCATCGATGCTCGCCTCGAGGAGCGGGCTGGAGATGGCGAGCTCGGCGGCCTGGACCGCGCGGTCCTCGCCACGCGCCGAGCCGATGCCCATGAGAGCCGAGCCAGCACCCTGCATGACGGACTTGACATCGGCGAAGTCGAGGTTGATCAGCCCCGGGGTCGTGATGAGATCGGTGATGCCCTGGACACCGGAGAGCAGCACTTGGTCGGCGCTGCGGAACGCGTCGAGCATCGAGACGGCGCGGTCGCTGATGGAGAGGAGTCGGTCGTTGGGGATGACGATGAGGGTGTCGACCTCTTCGCGCAGGCCGGCGATGCCGGACTCGGCCTGGTTGGCGCGGCGACGACCCTCAAAGGTGAACGGGCGGGTGACGACGCCGATGGTCAGGGCACCGAGGCCCCGTGCAATGCGCGCGACGACGGGCGCGCCACCGGTGCCCGTGCCTCCGCCCTCACCAGCGGTCACGAAGACCATGTCGGAACCCTTGAGGACCTCTTCGATCTCCTCGGCGTGGTCCTCGGCCGCTTTCTTGCCGACCTCGGGATCCGCGCCGGCGCCGAGACCGCGGGTCAGCTCACGGCCGACGTCGAGCTTGACGTCGGCGTCGCTCATGAGGAGCGCCTGCGCATCGGTGTTGATCGCGATGAACTCGACGCCCTTGAGGCCGACCTCGATCATCCGGTTGATGGCGTTGACACCACCTCCACCGATGCCGACGACCTTGATGACGGCCAAGTAGTTCTGGGGTGTTG
>JBDSIV010000172.1:0-2645 GCA_039917755.1 Knoellia sp.
CAGGCATGGCAAAAGCCCAGATGGCAAGGACACCGACGCCAAGGGCGACCTCGTCACCCGCGCGACGATCCAGCAGATTCGGTCCTTCGAGGCCGACGACGACGACGTGGCACACAGCGCGCGATCGTCACGGCATACCGAAGCGTGGTGACCGAACGCGAGACGTCAGGGACGTGATCAGGTGAGCCTTTGCCCACGCCTACCAGCGCAAGCGGCTGAGTGCGGATTGTGACGGGGTGGCCCACGTTCGCCACCTGACGACATCTCTTTTGGCCCATTGCCCACGCCCCCCGAGCCTCTCTAGGCTCAAGGGGGCCCACCGTGCGAGGGTCGCCCGGTGCGCCCAGGGAGCAGTCATGATCGGTGACCACACGCCCGTTCCCACCTTGGGCGTCAAGAACCTCGCCGAGGCGCGAGACTTCTACGAAGGCACGCTCGGCTTCGCCGCGGGCCGCGAGATGCCCGGCGGCGTCTCTTACACCGCTGGCACGGGTGGTTTCTTCGTCTACGAGTCTGAGTTCGCCGGCACCAACAAGGCAACGTCGATGATGATCGAGCTGCCGGACGACATCTTCGACTCGACGATCGCTGACCTTCGTGGCAAGGGCGTCGAGTTCCAGACCTATGACATGCCAGGAACCGAGTGGGACGACGGCGTGGCCAGCATGCGCATGGGCGAGGACTCGTTTCGCAGCGTGTGGTTCCAGGACCCCGATGGCAACATTCTCAACCTCGGCACAGGGATGGGCTGAGGCCCAGCCTGAGCCGGCATCCAGTCAGAGGTTGATCATGTGACCAGCGATGCCTTCGATGGCTTCCTTGACCGACTCCGACAGCGTCGGGTGGGCAAAGACGTTGCGCGCGACCTCGTCGGCACTGAGATCCCACTTCTGCGCCAGCGTCAGGACCGGGAGCAGCTCGGTGACGTCGGGCCCGATCAGGTGCGCCCCGAGGATCTCGTTGTGCGTGGCGTCGGCCACGATCTTGACGAACCCGGCGGTGTCGCCCATGCCCATCGCCTTGCCGTTGGCGCTGAACGGGAAACTGGCGATCTTGACGTCGTAGCCCTTCTCCTTGGCCTGCGCCTCGGAGTACCCGAATGAGGCGATCTGCGGGTGGCAGTAGGTCGCTCGGGGCACGAAGTCGTACTCAACCGGCATCGTCTCGGCGCCAGCCATCGTCTCGGCGGCGACGATGGCCTGGGCCTCGGCGACGTGGGCGAGCATCAACTTGGCGGTGCAGTCACCGATGGCATAGACGTTGTCGATGTTGGTGCGGCAGAAGTCATCGATCTCGATCGCGCCACGGTCGGTGAGCTTGACGCCGATCTTGTCCAGGCCATAGCCCTCGGTGCGCGGCGCGAACCCGATTGCGGAGAGGAACTTGTCGGCCTCGAGGACCTGCGAGTCCCCGCCCGCGGCGGGCGACACGGTGACCTTGACGCCCGAGCCAGTGTCCTCGACGCCCTCGACCTTGGTCGAGAGGAGGACCTTGACGCCGAGCTTCTTGTAGTGCTTGAGCAGCTCCTTGGAGACGTCGGCGTCCTCGGTGGGCACCATGCGGTCGAGGAACTCCACGATGGTGACGTCGACGCCGAAGTTCTTCATGACGTAGGCGAACTCGACACCGATGGCGCCCGAGCCGGCGATGATGATCGAGCCGGGGAGGTTCTCGTCGAGGATCTGCTCCTCATAGGTCACAACGTTCTGCGACACCTGCACGCCGGGGAGCATGCGGGTCACGGCGCCGGCCGCGATGATGAGCTTGTCGAAGGTGACGGTGCGCTTGTCGCCGGAGTTGAGCGCGACGTCCATCGAGGTGGGGCTGGTGAGCGTGCCCCAGCCGTCGATCTCCTCGATCTTGTTCTTCTTCATGAGGAAGTGCACGCCCTTGACGATGCCGGCCGACACCTGTCGCGAGCGCTTGTGCGTCGGTCCGTAGGACATCGTGGCGTCGCCTTCGATGCCGAACTTCGCCTTGTCGTGCGCGAGCGTGTGCGCCAGGTCGGCATTCTTGATCAGCGCCTTGGACGGGATGCACCCCACGTTGAGGCAGACACCCCCCCAGTACTTGGACTCCACGACAGCAGCTTTGAGACCCAGCTGCGAGGCGCGGATCGCCGCGACATACCCACCGGGACCGGCACCGAGCACGACAACATCGAAATCAGCCATGCGGCAATCCTAGGTGTATGCCGTCCGCTCCCGTCGCGCTGTCCCGTCACCCTGTCGGCGGGTCCTCGTGGAAGTCCTCTGCCTCGATCAGGGAGCGGGTCTCCAAGTCAGAGGCCGATGCGATGACGTCGAAGTCAACGTCCCGATGCACGAGAAGAGCATCGGTCCGGATCGACACTGCCGCGATGTGGCAGTCATTGAGTTTGGGAACGGCGACTCCGTCCCCCGGAGGAAGAGGCTCCATGTGAACTCTGGGGTGATGGCCCGCTTCACGCTCGACTTATTGCCCGTTCGGAGAGTTGCGATGCGCAGCGAGCGACTCTCCGAACGGGCAATAAGTCGCTAGCTGTCAGCGGGGAAGGAGTCGCAGGGCTTCGTGGATCGAGCGCGAGATCGGAGCCGCGGTGTCGCTGCCGTGACCGCCCTGACTCACGGCGACCGACACGGCATACCGGGGCTTGTTGCTCGGCG
>JBDSIV010000173.1:0-11238 GCA_039917755.1 Knoellia sp.
CTCACGGCAAAGAAGAACATCCGGCTGCTTCAGGCTGCTGCGCCGTCGCGGGGTGGCGCCGAGATCCGGCCGATCAGTGGCGGGTTGCTCATGCAGCACCGCGACGGCGTGGATGCCGTGGTGACCGACGAGTCGGGGGTGGTCACTGGAGGTGACGATGCGGCCAACTGGCGGCTCGTGTCCGGTGAGGCTGCTGATGAGGCGACGCTGGCGGACCTGCAGTTTGCTTGGCGCTCGGTGCGCGCCGTGAAGTCCAACGCGATTCTGCTCGCTGCGGGTGGAGCCTCGGTCGGCATCGGTATGGGTCAGGTCAACCGTGTGGACTCCTGCCACCTCGCGGTGTCGCGGGCCAACTCCGGCGACGTGGAGCGTGCACGCGGGGCCGTTGCCGCCTCGGACGCGTTCTTCCCGTTTGCTGATGGCCTTCAGGTGTTGCTCGACGCCGGCGTGCGGGCCGTGGTGGCGCCGGGTGGGTCGATGCGTGACGATGAGGTCATCGAGGCCGCAGCGGCTGCGGGTGTCACGATGTATTTCACCGGAACCCGCCACTTCGCCCACTGACCCGGCCGCAGTCCCACCTGCCCTGAACTTATTGCCCCCAGTCCACCGTCCAGCCCCGATTTCGGGGCTGTGACGGTGGACTGGGGGCAATAAGTTGGGGGTGGGGTTGGGGCTGGGGGTGGGGGTCGTCAGGCGGTAGGAGCTCCCGGAGCGGCGTAGCCCGTGGGCTCACCCTCACTGAGATCGACGATCGCGGCCACCGGGCCACCGCCATCGGGGCCTTGGTGCGCGGCCGACACTGACACGAACACGGCTGGGTCACCCGTCACGGAGGCCGTGACGCCACCGACGGCCGACTTGATCTGGCGGTGCCAGTGCACGTCGGAGTCGTCGAGCATCGCGTTGCGGCGGCCTCGGACCTGGCCGTCCTGGCTGACCTCGCACTTGAGGAAGACGTTGACGAGGCGGCCCTGGATGTCGCTCGTGTGGGGGCGGTCGGGCAGCTCGAGGCCGGCGTCCTTGATGGCCTCCCAGATGCCGTCGGCGTCGAGGGCGTCACGCATCACCGAGTGGCCGATGCGGTAGCGGCCGCCGACTCCCTTGGCGTTGCCGACGACGACGACCTGTGCCTGGTCGAGTTCGACGCCGGAGGAGCAGGACGCAACCGAGGAGAAGAGCGAGCGGTTGTGCATGACGTCCGCGTCGGTCGGCATCTCGATCTCGCCGAGAGCGACGGCGATGCCGAGCCCCGTCGTGCCGTTGGAGAGGTCCATCGACTCGTGGGTGTGCTCGGTCCAGACCTTATGCCCACGGGACTTCGCGTCGCGGATCGTGGAGATCGTGAGCAGCGGCGTCTTGGTCTGCACGTAGTGCACGTCAGCCGGGTCGGTGATGCCGGCGCGCTCCATGGCGACCTTCACGGCGTCGGCGACCTTGGTGATCATGCCGACGTAGCCGATCTCCTCGGGCTTGATGGCCTCGCTCATGGCGAATCCGACCGTGAGTCGCGGCTCATCGGAGGGCTCGGCCTTGTCGGCGGGCACGGTCGCAAAGATCGTGGCGTGAGGGCTGATGATGCCGTCGGTGCCACCGGACCAGACGATCGGGACCTGCTTGACCTGGTCGGCGGGCGCACCCTTCTCGATGAGCACCTCACGGAAGGCCCGGTCGGCAAGAATGCGGGTGTAGTCGTTGACTCCACCGTTGCCCTCGGTCTTGCCGATGATGGCGATGACGCGACTGGCCTCCATGACCCCGTCGTCGATGAGCTTGCCCAGCTCCGACGCGTCGGAGACGCTGTGGAGCGGAACCTTGCGGACCTCAATGGCTTCTGGCACGGCTGAACCTTTCACTTGGGGGACAACGAAATTGGGCGGGACTAGTCTTGGGGGCTGGTGTCGATGACGGTGCCGAACTCGCGCTCTACGGCGTCGGTGATGTGGGCGAGCGAGGTGATGATGCTGCGACCACCTGACTCGGCGAAGGCAATGGCGGCGTTGACCTTGGGGCCCATCGAGCCGGACGCGAACTGGCCGTCAGCGGCATACGACTGCATTTGGGCGAGTGAGGTGAAGCCCAGCGGGCGCTGGTCGGGTGTGCCGTAGTCCACCATCGCGGCGTCGACGTCGGTTGCGATGATGAGGATGTCGCAGCCAAGCTCCCGAGCGAGCAGGGCAGCGGAGAGGTCCTTGTCGATCACGGCCTGCACGCCGCGAAGCGAGCCATCGGCATCACGCACGACGGGGATGCCACCACCTCCAGCTGCGACGACGACGTGACCGGTCTCGACGAGGGTACGGATCGCCGGGAGGTCAAGGATTTCCTTGGGCTCGGGCGAGGCGACGACCCGGCGCCATCCCTTCTCGCCGCGGTCCTCCCACGTCTGTCCGTGCTCGATCATCGGCTTGGCCTCGTCGCCGCTGAGGTAGCGTCCGATCGGCTTCGTCGGCTCCGTGAAGTGGGGGTCGTCGGCGTCGACGAGCGTGCGGGTCACGAGGGCGGCAACGGGACGCTGCACACCGCGGCGGGCCAGTGCGGGCTCCAGTGCGTCGAGCATCGTGAAGCCGATCGTCCCCTGGGTCTGGGCGCCGCACCAGTCGAGCGGGACCGGGGGCACGACCTGAGCCGCGATCTCGTTCTTGACGAGGAGGTTGCCCACCTGGGGGCCGTTGCCGTGGGTGAGGACGACGTCGTGTCCGGCGGCGACGAGTTCGGCGACGTGCTCCATCGCCTCACTGATCGCGCGCACCTGGGCGGCTGGGTGCGCCGACCCCTCTGGCGACGTCATGGCGTTGCCGCCGAGTGCTACGAGAACGCGCACACGCTCACCTTCCGAGCCGGTCGGCATACCTTCGTTGTATGCCGTTGCGGCGAGCCTAGGGAGGGCGGTGCGGCCCGGCGTTGGCATCACCTGACAGGCAACGGGCCTGCCTTTGTCAGGTGTCGCGCCTGCGGGCTGGCTTCAGGGTCGGACTGGCCCGGTCCCGAGGCGTCGGTAGCGGGAGTGGCGGTCGGTGAGCCGCTGCACAGGATCCTCATCGCCGAGGTTCGCGAGCTCGTGCCGGATCGCCTGTCCCATGCGGCGGCAGAACGCCTCCGGCTCCTGTGCCGCGTCAGGGTGCTCGGCGACGATGCGGTCGATGATCCCGTCCTCGAGGAGGTCGAGCGAGCGAACGCGTTGGCGTTCGGCGAGCTCGGGCGCGCGATCAGGGGTGCGATAGAGGATCGCCGAGGCCCCCTCGGGCGGTAGTGGGGAGAGCCACGAGTGCTGCGCGCTGATGACCCGGTCGGCGGGCATGAGGGCGAGCGCCCCACCACCCGTCCCCTGCCCGAGCAGGACGCAGACGGTGGGCACGTCGAGCACGACGAGTTCGGAGAGGCAGCGGGCGATCTCACCGGCCATGCCACCCTCCTCTGCCTCCTTGGAGAGGGCCGCACCAGCCGTGTCGATGATGCTCACGAGCGGGAGGTTGAGCTCGGTGGCGAGCTTCATGCCTCGCCGGGCCACCCGAAGTCCCGACGGACCGAGGGGTGCCTCGGTCTGCTCACCGCGACGGTCCTGCCCGAGGACGACGCAGGGGGTGCCCTCGAAGCGGGCCAGGGCGAGGAAGAGCGAACGGTCCCACTCGCCGGCGCCGGTGCCAAAGAGGGGGAGGACGTCGGTGGCACACAGCTTGAGCAGGGCGCGCACTCCCGGGCGATCAGGATTGCGCGAGCGCGTGATCGAGTCCCAGGCGGGGATGTCGGGAAGGGGTTCGAGCGGGACGTCCGGGGCGGGGGTGGAGTCATGGGGTGCAAGGACGAGGTCGAGGAACCGGGCCGCCGTGGCCGTGAGGAGCTCGACGGGGAGGACGGCGTCGAGCAGGCCGTGCGCAAAGAGGTTCTCGGCGGTCTGAACGTTCTCGGGGAACGGCTGGCCATAGAGGGCCTCATAGACGCGGGCGCCAAGGAAGCCGATCATCGCCCCGGGCTCGCCCACGGTGACGTGGCCGAGCGATCCCCAGGACGCGAAGACTCCGCCGGTGGTGGGGTGACGCAGATAGGTGATGTAGGGCAGGTGCTCGTGCTTGTAGGCCGCCGCGGCAGACGAGATCTTCACCATCGTCACGAAGGCGGGCGTGCCCTCCTGCATGCGGGTGCCGCCGGAGGCTGGCGCGGCAAACAGGGGGAGGCGCTCGTGGGTGGCCCGCTCGAAGGCGAGGACGATGCGTTCGGCCGCCGCGACGCCGATGCTCCCGGCGAGGAACCGGAACTCCCCGGCGATGACCGCCACCCGGTGTCCTCCGATGCGGCCCTCACCCGTGACGATCGACTCGTCCGCGCCGGACCGCTGGGCAGCGGCGGCGAGCTCAGCGGCATACGCGCTGCCGTTCTCTGCCACCGGGATGGGCGTCTCGTCCCAGCTCGACCAGGTGCCGTCGTCGAGCACGGCGGCGATGAGCTCGCTCGAGGTGGGGCGAGCGGGCTTGGCCGGCTTGGCTGCGTGTGTGGGCTGGTTCGGCTGGGCGGCTTCGGCGGTCATGTCGGGTCCTCCTCGGCGAGCCAGGCCCGCACGCTCTCGTTGTGTTGGCCGAGCGTGGGCGGGGCGAGGTGGGTCTCGCGTCCCCCAGCAAAAGCGTTGTCATCAAAGCGGATGGGCGGCCCCGGGATCTCGATCGCCCCCAGCACCGGGTGGTCCACGTCGAGGACGAGTCCCTGCGAACGGGTCTGGTCCCAGTCATAGACACGGTCGATGGTGCGAACCTCTCCGGACGGGACGCCGAGCTGGTTGAGGTGGGGGAGGAGATCGTCGAGCCGCCAGGACGCGAAGGCTTTGTTGAGCGTCGAACGCACGAGGTCGGGGTGCGTGACTCGGTCGCGGTTGGTGGCGAGGCCAGGTGCCTGGGGGTCGATGTCGAAGCCCTCTGCGAGCTTCACCCAGAGAGACTCAGAGCCGCACGCGACCTGGACGTCACCGTCGGCACAGTGGAACAGGCCATAGGGCGAGAGAGCCGGGTGGTGGTTGCCCTGCGCGTGACCGACATGTCCAGCGACCGTGTAGGCGGTGCCCTGGAAAGCGTGGGCGCCCACCACCGCTGCCAGCAAGGAGGTGCGGACGACGCGACCCATGCCGGTGGTGTTGCGCTCGTGGAGGGCGGCGACGACTCCGTAGGCGCCGTACATGCCCGCGAGGAGGTCACCGATGGGAACGCCCACGCGCTGAGGCGTGTCCGCATCGGGGCCCGTGACCGACATGAGCCCGGCCTCGCCCTGCGCGATCTGGTCATAGCCGGCGCGCCCACCCTGCGGTCCGTCGTGGCCAAAGCCACTGATGGCGAGGACCACGATGCGCGGGTTGAGCTCGTGAAGTCGCTCGACGGGGAAGCCGAGGCGGTCGAGGACTCCGGGGCGGAAGTTCTCGATGAGGACATCAGCGCGCTGAATCAACTGGGTCAGGACGTCGCGGCCGTCATCGGACTTGAGGTCGAGGGTGATCGACTCCTTGTTGCGGTTGGCAGCGAGGAAGTAGGTCGAGATGGGGTCGTTCTCGGGACCGACGAAGGGCGGGCCCCAGCCGCGGGTGTCGTCGCCGGTGCCCGGGCTCTCGACCTTGATGACGCGAGCGCCCATGTCGCCCAGCATCATCGCGGCATGGGGGCCGGCGAGTGCTCGGGAGAGGTCGACGACGGTGATGTCCTGCAGGGGTCCGGTCATGACAGCGAGCCTAGGGAGCGCGACGGGTCAGATGATCGGTCAGGACGTGGCAAGACGAACGTCACACGGTGTCACCTTCTGCCGAACCGAGTACCGGGTGGGGCATGCCAAGGGCACTTCCCCCTAGTGTGCGTGGCGGCGCGCCGACCTGACGAGGCCACCGAGCACCCAAGCGGCAGCGACGACGGCCGCGAGCGTGACAACCCGCAGCCAAAGGGTGTGCCAACCGGTGAGCCAGGTCACCAGCCAGGTCGCGAGTCCGAGTCCAATGACGATGCTCGGGATCAGGAGGATGGAAAGGGACTTCTCTGTGGACGTCCACGCATCGCTCTTTGCGGTCATGATCAGCAGGATGAACCACGGAATCGTGAAGGTCGGCCCGAGGAAGAGCCACTCCGATGGGTGTCCGCCCAGCCAGCCCAAGAACAGGATGGGCACCAGCATCAAAGTGTTGAGGACGCAGGCGACCAACGGGGGCCACGGCGACGAGGGGTGAGCCACGGGGGTCCCGGCCAAAGGATCTGTGGGACGGGAAGCGGGATGGCCGGCATACGCCTCATCGGCGATCGACTGAGGTGAGCCGAGCTCTGCGAGAGTGCGACGCACGTCGTCGTTCGAGGCGCTGGGCTGAAGGGAGGCATCAAGGTGCTCATGGACACCGGCGAGGACTTCGGCGCGCTCGCCCGAATCGATGCCGTGAAGCAGCATCTCGAGATCTCTCAGATAGGCGCTGATGAGTGGGTGAGTGACTGAGGGTGTCATGGCGTGCCCCCTTCGATGGCGGTGTCGACCGCGTCGCGAAATGGTGTCCAGGCGCGGGTGAAGGCAGCGAGTGCCGTTTGTCCGTCGTGCGTGAGGGAGTAGTAGCGGCGGGGCGGCCCCTCGGCCGACTCCTGCCATTGGGTGTCGACGAGCCCGGCCTTGCGCAGGCGGGCGAGGAGCGGATAGAGCGTGCCCTCGCCCGACATGAGGATGCCGTCAACCGTGAGTTGCCGGGCGATGTCCAGCCCGTAGAGCTGTTCGTCGCGGAGCATCGCGAGGACGCAGTACTCCAGCGCACCGCGACGCAGGTGCGTCAGGATGGAGTCGTCGCTGGGTACCATGCGACACACGATAGCGCACAGAAATTTTCTGGAGGTGGCAATCCGCCACCCTCTTCGCTCCGAACTAGGGGGGCACAGCGAACCCAACGATGAGTTCGCGGCATACCCCCTGGAGTTGTCATGCGCACCATCACTCGAACCACCAAGGCCGTTTTGGCGACCGGCTTCCTCGTTGCCTCGGTCGGGGCCATCGCGACCGCGACCACGGCGTCCGCAAACAGCGGCGACCTCACGGCCAACCTCCGGCCTGTCGCGCTCTCGGGCGTCGATGGCGGCGGCACCGCCCTGGTGTCCGTGCGAGGAACCCGCATCGAGGTCACCATGACTGCCTCCGGCCTTCTCGCGGACGCACCCCACGCGGCCCACATCCACTTCGGTGCCACCGCGCGTCACGAGTGCCCACGCGCGGGCGACGACACTGACGGCAGCGGGACCCTGAACACCACTGAGGGCGGTCCGGCGTACGGTCCGGTCGTCGTCTCCCTGACCACGACGGGCGACACCAGTCCCGCGAGCACGTTGGCGATCGACCGGTTCGACACTGCTCCCGGTGGCCACCTCACCTACCAGCGCGGCCACATCAAGGTCTCGCAGAACGTCGCCAAAGCGATCACCAGAGGCGAAGCCGTGGTCGTCATCCACGGCGCCGACCACAATCACAGCGGTGCCTACGACGGCGAAGCCCGCAGCGAGCTTGCCCCGTCGCTGCCCACCGAGGCCACCGACCCGGCCCTGTGTGGAGTCATCGCGCAGAACTGACCCAAAAACCCTTGCCTTGCGTGTCTCAGCGGACGTCAGAGGTTCCGCTGAGACACGCAAGGCGAGGTTCAGGCGGTCAAGACGTCGTGCCAGGTGTGGGGTTCGCGCCCGAGCAGGCCGCGCAACATGGCTGGGTCGCCGACCAGGCCGTCCCGGTCGTAGCTGCGGAACATCGAGACCAGGTCGTCTCGCGCTTGCTCTGACAGGCCCGCCCCCGGGCCCGCAATCCACGCATTGAGTGGCTGCGTCATCGCGGCAACCGGATGCCCAAGCGCATCAGCGGCCACCTCCGCCATCTCACGCACGGTGAGGCTCTCGGGACCGGTCAGCTCATAGGTCGCGCCGGCGTGCCCGTCGTCGGTCAACACCAGCGCAGCGACCTCGGCGATGTCGTCGAGGTCGACGTTCGTGAAGGGGGTGTCGAGCGAGTAGGGAACCTCGATCGTTCCGCCGCGTGCCGCATCCTCAAGATTTTGCGCGTATGCCGCAGGGCGCAAGATCGTCGCCGTTCCCAGTCGCGCTCGGATCACCTTCTCGGCCTCACCCTTGCGCAGGTGGTGCGGCATCGAGGCGTCATCCGGGTGGAGCACGGAGTGGAAGACAAAGCGTGAAACACCCTCTGCCACAGCCGCATCGGCCACCCGTTGAGCCATCGCCACTTCGTCTGGATGCACGTTCGGCGCAAGGTGATAGACGCCGGTGACCCCGGACAGGGCTACCGCCAGACCGTCGCCCGTCGCGAGGTCGAGCGGGACAACGTGAACCTGCTCGGTGGCATACACGGGGCTTGTCGATCCCGGACGAACCGCAGCGCGCACGCCGACCCCGCGTCGCACGAGAGCCCGCGTCACGGCGCGGCCGGTCTTGCCGGCCGCGCCGATGACGAGGACCTCGGTCTGGCTCATCTCACATCCAGTCGTACTCACTAGCACGAGCACCGTCGGCCAAGCGTGCGTAGCCCGGGCCGCGATCGAAGAACGGCTCCTCGCCGCGCTCGCCACGCAGCTGCGCCCGCAGAGACTCGCTTGCCTCGGCGTCAATGCTCACGTGGTCCTTGTCGCCAGAGGCAACGACGCCGTATGCCGTCCGCGCACCGTCGAGGGACACCTTGCCCCAGCGCAGGTCGCGTTCGACCTCATCCAGCGGGCGCTCGAGCGGGTCCCCCCACCCGCCACCCCCGGTGGTGCGGATGCGGATGACCTGGCCAGCCTTGACCGGCTCGGCGTCGGCGAGGGCGTCGACGACCCGCTCGTCGGGTCCGCCCACATCGACGGTGACCTGGAACGACTGGCCGGCCTTCCCGCCCTTGACTCCCCAGCAGGCGAGGATCGAGCGGTCGGCGATCGACATGAAGTTCGCGTCCTGAAGCATCCGGATGTGCTTCTCGTAGCCCAACCCGCCCCGATAACGCCCCGCGCCACCGGAATCCACAGCGAGGCCGAGGCGCTCGACGAGGAACGGGAAGCGGGATTCGGTGAACTCGCTCGGCAGGTTGCGTGAGTCGGGGACGACGTGGATGGTGTCCTCACCGTCGGCGTAGTAGCGACCACCGGAGCCGCCGCCGAGGACCTCGCGCATGAGGTAGTCGTTGCCGTCCCGGTCCTTGCCATAGACACCGGTGTAGCGGATGGTCTCTTGGTCGGCAGGCATCTGACCGTCGACGGCCTTGGCGACGACCCCGGAGAGGACGCCGAGGAGGCGCAGGATGACGAAGGTGCGGGCGTTCGTCGGTGCCGGATAGATCGGCGTGAGCAACGTGCCCTTCTCGGGGAAGCGCATCTCGATGAGCGGCACGATGCCCTCGTTGACGTCGAGCTCGGCCATCCGCTCGGGGGTGTCGGCGAGGTTGCGCAGGATGGGCGCGAGCCACTTTTTGAGGAAGTTTCCCCCGACGTAGTCGCCACAGTGGTTGATCGGACCCTTGGCCTGCGGTGCCGTCCCGGTGAAGTCGACGATGAGGCGCGCCCCACCGGCGAAGTTCGTCTCCGGGTCGGCCGGCGCGTCGTCGACCTTGGTCAGCGTGATTCGCTGGGTGTGCAGCATCGGCTCGTCCACACCGTCGTGCTCGGCGTAGTCCTCCCAGACATAGGTCCCCTCGGGGATCTTGCTGAGGATCTCGCGGCGATAGGTCTCCGTGGTGGAGTCGAGGATCGCGTCGAACGCGGTCTCGATGTCGTCGCGGCCGTAGCGCGAGAAGAGGTCGGAGAGCCGTCGCGCCCCCATGAGGCAGGCGGAGCACTCGGCGTCGAGGTCGGCGGCGAGGCTGTCGGGCATGCGCGAGTTGCGCGTCATGATGCGCAGCGCCGCCTTGTTGGGCACACCGGCGTCCCACAGCTTGATCGGCGGGACCGAAAGACCCTCCTCGAAGACCGACTGTGCGCCACTGGGCATCGAACCGGGGCAGGCCCCGCCGATGTCGTCGTGGTGGCCGAAGGCCTGGACGAACGCCACGACTGCGCCGTCGTGGAACACGGGGACGGTGACGCAGAGGTCGGGCAGGTGGCCGATGCCACCCTCGGACTCATAGACGTCGTTGTGGAAGAAGACGTCACCCTCGTGCATCTCGTCCAACGGGAAGTCGCGGACGATGGGGTGCACGAGTGCCGAGTACGAGCGACCGGTGAGCTTGCGCAGCTGGCGGTCGTGGATGCCCGCGCGGAAGTCGTGGGCGTCGCGAATCATGGGGCTGCGGCTCGTGCGAGCAATCGCCGTCTCGACCTCCATCTCGACGCTCGCCAGGGTTCCCTGGACGATCTCGACGAGAATGGGATCAACGCTCGATCCCGGTGCGGTGAGGCGCTTTCCGTGCTCGTATGCCGTGGGCAGGCCAGCAGTGTTCATCGCGCGTCCTCCGTTGATGTGGTCGCCTTGGTGATGACGAGGTTGCCGAAGGCGTCGACCTTGACGACGAAGCCGGGGTGGACAGGCACGGTCGAGCCGAACTCCTCGATGATGGCGGGCCCGGAGAGGGTGTCGCCGGCCCGCAGGTCAGGTCGCCACCAGACGCCGGTGTCGACGTAGCCCTGATCGGCGTCGAAGCAGACCTGACGGGTCGAGCGCTGGGCACGTTCCTCGGCGGAGCTGCCGTCGGCCGAGTCGATCTCGAGCAACTCTGGCCGGGTGATGGGGCCGACACCAGTGACGCGGAGGTTGACCCACTCGACCTGCTGGGTGGGGTCGCTCCGGAAGTCGTAGCCGTAGAGCTGGTTGTGGGCGTCGTGGAACGCCCCGGCGACGGACGCGGCATACGCATCATCGACGGCGACGTCGGTCGGAGCGGTGACCCGCACCTCGTAGGCCTGGCCGAAGTAGCGCAGGTCGACCGTGCGAGTGAACTGGTGCTCCGAGGCAGCGAAGCCCTCCTTGTCGAGGGCAGCGCCTGCCCGCTCGGTCAGCGAGGTGAACGTGGCGTCGATGGCGGCGTGGTCGAGAGCGGACTGCTTGGCGACCTGGGTCTGGACGTAGTCGTTCTTGACGTCGACGGTGAGCAGACCGAAGGCACTGACGTTGCCCGGGTTCTGCGGGACCACGACACCGGCGAGGTCGAGGATGTCGACGAGGAGGCAGGCGAGCAGCGAGCCCGAGCCACCGAACGTCGTGAGCATGAAGTCACGGACGTCGAGTCCACGCTTGACGCTCACCTGACGCAAGGCGTTGGCCTGGTTCCACGCCGAGATCTCCA
>JBDSIV010000174.1:0-13108 GCA_039917755.1 Knoellia sp.
CCGCGGAACGCACCGAGATCTCGTCCGCAACAACGCGGCATACCGGCGCATTGTCCTGCGCACAGAGGAGGACTGAGCGATGGCACCCATCCTCACGCAGGTCGGCGAGACCGACCACGCCAAACGCTCGCTCCCCATCGCCACGCGCCAGGCGGTGATCGCCCACACGCGGATCCTGTTGCGCGACCATCGCCGGCCCCTCATGTGGGTCCTTGGGCTCCATGGTCTGGCCGCGCTCGTCGGGCTCGTCGGTCCGTGGGTCGTCGGCCAGATCGTGCAGGAGGTGACGCAGGCCGGAACCGGCGGCGCGAGCCTGCGACGTATCGACGTGCTCATCGGCGTCCTCGTGGCCGCGATCCTCGCCCAAGCGGTCCTCACGTGGTTCGCCCGCAAGGCCGCGTTCATCCTCTCGGAGCACGTGTTCGCACGCCTTCGCGAGGACTTCGTGCGCGATGCCGTGCGCCTGCCCCTGTCCACACTGGAGAGGGCGGGCACGGGCGACCTGGTGGCGCGCACGACGAACGACATCGAGGCCATGACCCACGTCATCCGCTTCGGCATCCCGGCGATGATGGTGGGCGCCATGTCAGTGATCGCCACCGTCGTCGCAGCGGTCCTCACCTCACCCCTGGCGGCACTGGCGCTGCTGACCCCGCTCATCGTGCACATCCCGTCGAGCCTCTGGTATCTCAGGCGCGCCGGGCGCGTCTACCTCTGGGAGCACGCCAGCTATGCGCGGCTCAATTCTGTTGGGGCAGAAACGATCGAGGGCCTGCGCACGATGGACAACCTCAGTCTCTCGAAGCGACGGGGTGACCGCTTCGACGAGGCGCTGCATGAGGCCGCGCGCGCCGAGCGACTGGGCGTCAGCCTGCGCCTGCGGTGGTTCCCCTGGCTGGAGATCGGCTTCTTCCTGCCCGTCGCGGCATCGGTGCTCTGGGGTGGCTGGCTCGCGTGGAGCGGCTACATCACGATCGGTGCGGCCACGGCCGTCACCCTCTATATCCAGCAGATGCTCGACCCGCTTGGCGACCTCATCAGCTGGCTCGACGAGATCCAGTTCGCCGCAACGTCACTCTCGCGCGTTCTCGGCGTCGGCGAGGTGCCGCCCGACCGGGTCGCGACCGGGGAGGAGCCACGCGGCGGGACAATCGAGGTCGAGGACGTCCGCTACTCCTACCGGGAGGGTCGTGACGTCCTGCACGGCGTGACGCTCACCCTGCGCCCCGGCGAGCGCCTCGCCATCGTGGGGCCATCCGGTGCGGGCAAGTCGACCCTGGGTCGCCTCATGGCGGGCATCGACGGTCCCCGCACCGGCCGGGTCTCGGTCGGCGGCGTCCCGCTCGTGGACCTTCCGCTGGCGAGCCTGCGCGGCCAGGTCGCCCTTGTCACCCAGGAGCACCACGTCTTCGTGGGCACCGTCGGTGAGAACCTGCGCCTCCCGCGGCCGCTCACCCCTGACGACGAGGTGTATGCCGCCCTCGCTGCTGTTGATGCCGACACGTGGGTCCGTGCGTTGCCGGAGGGGCTTGAGACGACCGTTGGTTCGGGTGGGTATCCGCTCACCGAGGCTCAGTCCCAGCAGCTCGCCCTGGCTCGCCTCGTCCTCGCCGACCCTCACACCCTCGTGCTCGACGAGGCCACGTCCCTGCTGGACCCACGCGCGGCCCGTCACCTCGAGCGCTCACTTGCGGCAGTGACCAAGGGGCGCACGGTGGTGGCGATCGCGCACCGGTTGCACACGGCATACGACGCCGATCGGGTCTGTGTCGTCGAGCACGGGCAGATCAGCGAGCTCGGCACGCACGACGAGCTGATCGCCCGCGACGGCGCCTACGCCACGCTCTGGCGAGCCTGGCGCGACGAAGACTGAAGGCACCCCCTTGCGTCTGCGTCGATGGCTGCTAGAACCACCGTCGACGCAGACGCTACGGGTCAGAGGGCGCGGATCAGGGGCATGCCGAGGTCGACTCCGCCGTTGTCGACGCGGTGAATCTCGCGCACGGCCGGGTTGCTGGCCGCCACGGGCTCGAGCCGCTGATACGCCTCACCCTGCGCAGGTCGCGGATCCACCTCGCCACGGTTGGGCCAAAGCGATATCGCCCGCTCCGACTGTGCCGTGATCGTCAATGACGGGTTGACGCCGAGGTTGGCCGAGACCGCTGACCCGTCGACGACTGAGATGCCGGGGTGGCCCCACAGTCGGTGGTAGGGGTCGATGACGCCGTTCTCTGGTCTGTCCGAGATGGCGACTCCGCCCAGGAAGTGGGCCGTGAGCGGGACGTCGAAGACCTCAGGCCACGATCCACCGGCGGCGGCATAGTCACCGGTCACTGCCTGCAGCCGCTCTGCCACGGCCTTCATCGACTCGTGCCCAGCCTCGATGTAGGTGGGGTTCGGCTCGCCGTGACCCTGCGTTGAGGTCAGCCCTGGCCGACCAAAGAGCCCGCGACGGCCCGAGACGCGCAGCGAGTTGTCGCGCGACTGCATGACGAGCCCAATGATGGTGCGTTCGCTCCAGCGCCGCGGCCAAGGGAACAACTTGGTGAAGGCCTGCGGCTCGCGGATCAGCTCGACCAGGAACTGCACCGGTCGTGGCCGGCCCGTGTTGCCGGGCACGAGCAGGGTCGAGAGCATCCCCATGGAGTTGGAGCCGCGGCCGTAGCGGACATTCTCGACGTGCGTGTGCTCGTCGGGGTGGAACGACGCGGTGATCGCCACACCCTCGGACAGGGCCGCACTATCGTTGACGTGCTGGGTCATCGCCCCGAGCAACGACTCACTGTTGGTCCGGGTGAGGTGCCCGAGCCGCTTCGAGATGCGTGGGAGCTCGCCCTCGTCGCGCATGGCGTGCAACAGGGACTGGGTCCCCCACGTGCCGGCGGCCACGATGACCTTGCGGGCCGTGATGACGCGCGGGTCCTTGCCACTCACTGGGCCGGTGCGCTCGTGGAGCACCCTGTATGCCGTGTGGTTCCCGTGGGCGCCTGCGTCGCCCTCGCTGCCGGGCACGACTCCCAAACGGGTCACGGTCCGCATCGGCTCGATGACCACGCCGAGGCCCTCGGCCAGGTGAAGGTAGTTCTTGCGCAACGTGTTCTTGGCTCCGTGGCGGCATCCCACCATGCAGTTGCCACACTCGATGCAACCGCGTCGTGTCGGCCCGGCCCCACCGAAGTAGGGGTCCTCGACCTCGACGCCGGCCTCGCCGAAAAAGACACCGACCGGGGTCTTGCGGAACGTCTCGGGAACCCCCATGTCGCCCGCGACCTTGCGCCAGATGTCCTCGACCGGTCCCTCGCACGGGTTCTCGACGACGCCGAGCATTGCCGCGGCCATCTCGTAGTGAGGCGCGAGCTCGCTGGACCAGTCGGTGATGTGCCCCCACTGCTGGTCGCGGAAGAATGGCTCCGGCGGCACATACAGCGTGTTGGCATAGTTGAGCGAGCCACCGCCGACCCCAGCCCCGGCCAGGATCATGACATCGGGCAGTTTGTGCACCCGCTGGATGCCGTAGAGCCCCAGTGCCGGCGCCCACAGGTAGTTGCGAAGGTCCCACGAGGTCTTGGCGAAGTCCTCGTCGTCGAAGCGACGACCGGCCTCGAGCATGTGGACCGTGTAGCCCTTCTCGGCCAACCGCAGCGCAGCGACGGACCCGCCAAAACCCGTCCCGATGACGACGACATCCACGTCCACGTCTATCACTTCAGACCCAGCGCCTTCATCGCACGCAGGGCGACAGTCATCCCTTGGGCGTACTTGTCCTCCGGGACACCGGGCAGTCCGCCGAACCCGACGAGGTGTTGGGCCGTGACGTTCTGGCTCTCGGTGTACTTGACGATGCCCTCGCGACCATGGCGGCGGCCGATACCGGAGGCCTTCATCCCACCCATCGGAGCGCCGACACTTCCCCAGGCCGCGGCATACCCATCGTTGATGTTGACCGTCCCGGTGCGGATCTGCGCGGCAATGCGGCGACCACGACGCACGTCGCGGGTCCACACCGAGGAGTTGAGGCCGTACTCGGTGTCGTTGGCAAACTCGATGGCCTCCTCGTCCGAGCCGACCTCATAGAGGGACACGACCGGGCCAAACGTCTCGCCGTCGCGGCACACCATGGACTCCGTCACTCCGGTGAGGACTGTGGGTTCGTAGACGAAGGGACCAACGTCGGGGCGGGCGCGACCACCCGTGAGCACGACGGCACCGTGGGCGCGGGCATCCTCGACGTGCTCGGTGACCGTGTCGAGTTGGCTCTGACCGACGAGCGAGCCCATGTCGTAGCCGTATTCACGTCCGGTGCCGAGCTTCATCGCCTCGACCGCCTCGACGAACGTCGTCACGAACTCACCGAAGACGTCGCGGTGGACGAGCAGTCGCTCGGCGCTGATGCACAGCTGCCCGGCGGAGGCGAAGCACGCCCGCAGTGCACCGGCAACAGCGCGCGCGATGTCGGCGTCGGCCGCGACATACATCGAGTTCTTGCCACCGAGCTCAAGGCTGAAGCCCACGAGCCGGTGGGCCGCGGCCTGCCCGACGGTGCGGCCAGTCGGCGTGGAGCCGGTGTAGCAGACGTAGTCGGCCTGATCGACGATCGCCTGACCGGTGGAGCTCCCCGGGCCGAGCACGACCTGGAACACGCCCTCGGGAAGCCCGGCCTCAAGCAGCAGCTCGTGCCCGGCGAGCGCGGTGAGGGACGACTGTTGATCCGGCCGCAGCACGACGGCGTTGCCGGCCATGAGGGCGGGCAAGGCGTCGGTGATGGCGAGGCTGAGGGGGTAGTTCCACGGAGAGACGATGCCGACCACACCCTTGGGGCGGTGACTCACGACGGTTTGCGACAGCACGGGGATGGCGCCGCGCACCTTGCTGTCCTTGAGGTATGCCGCTGCCGCTCGCGCGTAGTGCCGGGAGACGATCGCGCAGTCGGCGACCTCTTCGAACGCGTGGCTGCGGGCCTTGCCGGACTCGAGCTGGATGAGATCGAGCAGCTCCACCTGCCGCTCGAGCACGAGGTCATGGAAGCGCAGGAGCACTTCGCCGCGCCGCTCGACGGCGAGCCGGCCCCAGGCACGCTGGGCCTCACGCGCTGTGCCGATGGCAATTGAGACGTCCTCGGCCGTCGAGACCGGGAGGGCGGCAAGGGGCGCTCCCGTCATCGGCGTGTGGCTCACGTGCTGCTCGGCACCCGGACCCGCGACGACGCGGGAGGCGAGGCGGCGTGCACGCATGGGGTCCACGGCATACGTGGCAGTGGGGTCGAGCTCCGGATCTGCGATGACGTCGGTCATTACTCGAGAGTAATCACTGCGGAAGTCCGGCGACAGGGGGCACGGCTGAGACGTGCGCCCCACTCGTTCCCTGAGGAGTCAGTCGCGCTCATAGGGCGAGACGACAACCTCGACCCGCTGGAAGTCCTTGAGCTCGGTGTAGCCAGTGGTGGCCATGGCGCGTCGAAGGGCTCCCACGAGGTTGGTGGAACCGTCGGCCACCTTGCTGGGACCAAAGAGGACCTCCTCGAGGGAGGCAACTGCGCCAACCTCGACCCGCTCCCCACGGGGCAGCTGGGCGTGGTGGGCTTCGGCGCCCCAGTGGAAGCCGCGTCCGGGGGCCTCTGTGGCGCGAGCCAACGCTGCACCGAGCATCACGGCATCAGCGCCACAGGCCACCGCCTTGACGATGTCGCCACTCGTGCCGACCCCGCCGTCGGCGATGACGTGCACATAGCGGCCACCGCTCTCGTCCAGGTAGTCGCGACGGGCCGCGGCGACGTCGGCGATGGCCGACGCCATCGGAGCGTGAATGCCCAGGGTGCGACGGGTCGTGTGGGCGGCACCGCCACCGAAGCCGACGAGCACGCCGGCCGCGCCGGTGCGCATGAGGTGCAGGGCAGCGGAGTAGGACGCGGCGCCACCGACGATGACGGGCACGTCGAGCTCATAGATGAAGCGCTTGAGGTTGAGCGGTTCGGCACGGCTGGACACGTGCTCAGCCGAGACGGTCGTGCCACGAATGAAAAAGAGGTCGACACCCGCGTCGACCACCGTCTTCCAGAGCTGCTGGGTGCGCTGCGGCGTCAACGCGCCGGCCACGGTTCCCCCGGCTTCGCGAATCGTGCGCAGCCGCTCCACGATGAGCTCGGGGACGATCTCGGCCTGATAGATCTCCTGCATGCGGGCCGTCGCGAGCGCGGGCTCGAGCGTGGCGATCTCGGCCAGCAACGGAGCCGGGTCCTCATAGCGAGTCCACAGGCCCTCGAGATCGAGCACGGCCAGCCCGCCGTGGCTGCCGAAGGCAATCGCCGTCTCGGGTGACATCACCGAGTCCATCGGGGCCGCGATCACCGGCAGGTCGAAGTGGTAGGCGTCGATCTGCCACCCGACATTGACCTCCTCGGGGTCACGCGTGCGGCGCGAGGGCACCACGGCGATGTCATCCAGGGAATATGCGCGTCGCGCACGCTTGCCACGGCCGATCTCGAACTCGTTCACCCCCGCAGCCTAACCACGGAGCACGCAATCTCAGACTGGCGTCAAGGGTCAGTCGAGGAGCACAATGTTTCGTGCGGGTTTTCCTGCGCCCGGCAGCGTTGCCGCACTCCACACCCCTTTGCTCTGAGGAGCCCCGTTTGTCCAGCCCTGCACATATTGAGTACCCCGAGAAAATCGACGGGGCCGTTCTCAAAATCGCCGGAGTCGTCGTCCTCGGCGCCATCATGTCGATCCTCGACATCACCGTGGTCAACGTCGCGCTCCCTGACCTGCAGGTCACCTTCACTGGCACTGACAACCCGCTGCCCTACTCCACCGTTGCGTGGACGGTCACGGCCTACACGTTGGCGCTGGCCACGGTCATCCCGCTCACCGGGTGGGCCGCTGACCGGTTCGGCACCAAACGCCTCTACATGGCGGCCCTCACGCTGTTCACCCTCGGCTCGGTCCTCTGCGCCCTGGCGACGAGCATCAACATGCTCATCCTCTTCCGCATCGTCCAGGGGCTCGGCGGTGGTCTCCTCATGCCGCTCGGCATGGTGATCATGACCAAGGCGGCAGGACCGGCCCGCATGGGACGCCTCATGGCCATCCTCGGAGTCCCGATGCTGCTCGGGCCGATCGCCGGTCCAATCCTCGGTGGCTTCCTCATCGTCAACCTGTCCTGGCACTGGATCTTCCTCATCAACCTGCCCCTCGGCCTGGCAGCCCTCGTCTATGCGTGGTGGGCCCTGGCCAAGGACGCTCCCGAGCCCACCGAGTCCTTCGACTTCGTCGGCATGCTCTTGATGAGCCCCGGTCTCGCGTTCTTCCTCTACGGCATCTCCTCGATCCCCGAGGCGGGCACCTTCTTCTCGGTCAGGGTTCTCGGGTTTGCGGGAGCTGGACTCGCGCTGATCGTCGCGTTCGTGTTCTACAGCTTCAAGCCCGAGCACCCGTTGCTCGACCTGCGCCTGTTCCAGAACCGCAACCTCACATGGTCGACCGTCACGATGTTCATCTTCGCTGGCGCGTTCTTCGGCGGACTGCTCCTCGTGCCGACCTATCTGCAGCAGGTCCGCGGAGAGAGCGCTCTCGCCGCCGGTTGGCTCATCGCCCCGCAGGGGGTTGGTGCCATGCTGACCATGCCGATCGCCGGCATCCTCGCGGACAAGGTCCCGGTCGGCCGGATCGTGCCCGTCGGTCTGGTCCTCATCACCGGTGGCATGTTCGCCCTGACCCAGGTCGACGGCAACACGTCCTACTGGGGTTATCTCATCCCTGTGCTCTTCGTCATGGGTCTCGGCATGGGCGCCACGATGATGCCGCTCATGACCTCGGCACTGAAGACGCTCACCGCGCACCAGGTGGCTCGCGGTTCGACGCTGCTCAACATCTCGCAGCAGGTCGCCAGCTCCATCGGGGTCGCAATCATCTCGGTCGTGCTCACCAACGGGCTCAGGAACGACGCACTGGTCTCGCAGGCCACGGCCTATGGTGAGGCCGCCAAGGCTGACCCGGCGGCGGTGCACTCACTGCTCGAGAAGTTCCCGCTGGTCGGCGACATTCTCGGCAAGTTCACGGACCAGGCAGCCGGCCAAGCCGCTCTCACGAACGCCCTCCACGACGCCATGGGCAAGGTCTTCGGCAAGACCTTCCTCATCGCGGCGATCATGGTCGCGTTCACGCTCGTCACGGCCTACTTCCTCCCGCGCAAGCACGAGGAGAGCCACCTGCTCGACGACGAGGACGCCAAGGATGTCGCTCCCTCGGTGCTCCTGCACTGAGGCTCGACCCCCACGTCACTGATCGAAGGCCGGTCCACCCCTCGCGGTGGGTCGGCCTTCGGCATGCTGGGGGTATGGACGCACCGAAGCCGGGTCCCCTCAACGCGATCACCGATGTCGGCGGGGTGCGCGTCGGCCACCTCACCCGGGACGCGCCAGGGTGGCTCACCGGCGTCACCGTGGTCGTGCCACCTCCCGGGACGGTCGGCGGTGTCGACGTGCGGGGTGGTGCTCCCGGAACCCGAGAGACCGATCTGCTCGACCCGACCCGTCTCGTGGATCGAGTCGACGCGATCGTCCTCGCGGGTGGTAGCGCCTTCGGCCTCGCGAGCGCCGACGGGGTCATGCAGGAGGCGTATGCCGACGGCTACGGCTGGCCGGTCAACCCCGAAGACGCGTCCGAGGTCGTCCCCATTGTCCCGGCTGCTGTCATCCTCGACCTCGGGCGTGGGGGCGAATTCGCCCACACCCCCCGTGCAGCTGATGGGGCGCAGGCGTGGCGTGACGCGGCGCAGGGCCCGGTTGCACAGGGCTGCGTCGGAGCCGGGACAGGCGCGAGGGCAGGTGGCCTGAAGGGCGGCGTCGGCACCGCGAGCGCCATCGTCAACGGGATCACCGTGGGAGCGATCGTGGTCGTCAATGCGATGGGCTCACCCTGCGCTGCTGACGGATCCCTGTATGCCGTCCGCTCAGCTCTCGCAAACGAATTCGCCGCCGTGCCTGAGGCGGATCCTGTTGCGGCACAGGCCTACTGGGCTGCGCTGGCTGCAGCCGAGGCAGAACTGCGGGCCGGGATGGCCACGACCATCGGCGTCGTCGCGACGGACGCCACCCTCACCAAGGTCCAGTGCCGCAAGCTCGCCGAGGTGAGCCAGGACGGACTGGCACGCGCTCTGTCACCGGTGCACACGGCATACGACGGGGACACGATCTTCACCCTCGCGACAGGTGAGCGGGAAGCGCCCGGCGACCTCGATCTCGTGCACCTTCAGACCGCTGCGGCGCACTGTGTCACCCGCGCGATCGGTCACGCGATGCTCGCGGCCCAGTCAGTGGACCGCACCAAGGACGGCGGCGTCGCTCTGGGCAGCTGGGCCGATACCGTGACACAAGGGTCCTCAACATCAGAGTGAGCGCGTGGTGACCCTCGACGAAAGTCAACCTGGGCGACTGCTTTGCCTACGCCCTGGCCATGAGCGAGGACGAGCCGCTCCTGTTCAGGGGCGACGACTTCAACCACACGGACGTCAGGGACGCGTTGGCGCCCTGAGGTCGAGGCGCTCAGTCACCAGCCCGCGTGACGGATCAAGAACTCCGTGTCGACGTCGCGACCGCCCGTGGGATCTGGCGGCGGTTCGGTGTCCTGAGTCGTGCTCATCTGGTCGACCGTGATGCGGGGCAGGTCGACGTGCACCCGCTCGGCGAGGTCGCGGTGCGTCTCGGTGGCCATGGGAACCCTCCTGCCGACGTGCAGTCACCCCAGTGTGGCCCAACTGTCGGTCATCGTGAAGGGGCCAGCCCGATGGGGATCAGCGTGAGGAGGAGTAGTTCGGGGCCTCGACGATGCCGGAGATGTCGTGCGGGTGGCTCTCCTTGAGACCAGCCGTCGTGATGCGCACGAACTGGCCCTTGGCCTTGAGCTCCGGCACGGTGCGCGCACCGACGTAGAACATCGACTGATGCAGGCCACCCATGAGCTGGTGAACGACGGCGCCGAGGGGACCCCGATAGGGCACGCGCCCCTCGATGCCCTCGGGCACGAGCTCATCGTCGCTGGCCACGTCGGCCTGGAAGTAGCGGTCCTTGGAGTAGGACTTCTTGCCACGGGAGGCCATGGCGCCGAGCGAACCCATGCCGCGGTAGGCCTTGAACTGCTTGCCCCCCACGAAGACGAGCTCTCCGGGAGACTCCTCACACCCGCCGAAGAGGGAGCCGATCATCACGGTGTCAGCGCCGGCGACCAGCGCCTTGGCGATGTCACCAGAGTGCTGGAGACCACCGTCGCCGACGACCGGGACGCCCGCGGGGCGACAGGCGAGCGACGCCTCATAGATCGCGGTCACCTGAGGGACACCAACTCCCGCAACCACGCGGGTGGTGCAGATCGAGCCAGGTCCAACGCCCACCTTGACGCCGTCGGCACCAGCATCGACCAGGGCCTGGGCACCCGCGCGGGTGGCGACATTGCCGGCGAGTATCTGCACGTGACGGGTTGCTGGGTCGCTCTTGAGTCGCTTGATCATGTCGAGCATGAGGCGGGCGTGACCGTTGGCCACGTCGGGCACGAGGACGTCCACCCCGGCGTCGACGAGCGTCGCGGCGCGCTCCCAGGCGTCACCGAAGTAGCCGACGGCGGCGCCCACCAGCAAGCGGCCCGATGCGTCCTTGCTCGCGTGCGGGAACTGCTCGGACTTGACGAAGTCCTTGACGGTGATGAGGCCCGTGAGCCGTCCCTCGTCGTCGACGAGAGGCAACCGCTCGCGCTTGTGCTGACGCAATAAACTCGTCGCTTCTTCGTGGCTGATGTCCTCGCGGCCGGTGATAAGCGGCATGAACGTCATGACGTCACGCACGAGGGTGGTGGCCCACTCGGCGACCGGGGTGAAGCGGAGGTCGCGGTTGGTGACGATGCCCAGCAGGTGCATGCCGGGGTCCACGACGGGCAGCCCGGACACGCGGTAGCGGCCACACTCCTCGTCGAGCTCCTCGAGCGTCGCGTCGGGGCCGATCGTCACGGGGTTGGAGATGCGCCCTGTCTGGGTGCGCTTGACGAGGTCAACCTGGTAGGCCTGGTCCTCGATCGAGAGGTTGCGGTGGAGGATCCCGATGCCGCCCTGCCGGGCCATGGCAATGGCCATGCGCGCCTCGGTGACGGTGTCCATGGCGGCGGAGACGAGCGGCACCCGCACGCTGAGCTCGCGGGTGAGTCGAGAGGTGGTGTCGACCTCACTGGGGATGACGTCGGTCTCTCCGGGCTGCAGGAGGACGTCGTCGTAGGTCAGCCCCAGAGCGGCAAAGGGCGCCGGAAGGGCCGGCTGGGCGGCATCGACCGCGCTCGGAGCCGACTCGACGGTCGGGATGGTCGCCGACGCGGGGGCGGCCTGCTCGGCCTCGAGGTGGTGGGTGGATTGACGGTCAACACCAAGGCTCATGAGCCAAGTCTAGATCAGGGCGCGCAACCCTCAGAACTGGCGATGAAGCGGCGACTGAGGGCGGCCGGCGCGGTCCCCCGCTGTGATGTGTGACGGGCAAAACTCCCTTCGAATCCTGGACTTTGCCAACTACTTACCTGCACCAGACCCGCCCCTTGCCAACCGGTTCCTAGCCTGAACCTGCGCACGAGGGGTGCTGCATGACACAGCGGTTGATCTCGATGATCGGCCACCGCGGACAGGAGGGGCCATGACTGACATCGCACGACTGCCGAAGCCGACACTCGATGTCTGGGAATGGCAGTTCGACGGGCACTGCCGCCAAGTGAGTCCCGAGGTCTTCTTCCACCCCGAGGGCGAGCGTGGCAACCAGCGGCGCAGTCGCGACAACCGCGCCAAGGCCGTGTGCGACTCCTGTCCGGTCCTCACGCTGTGCCGCGAGCATGCCCTGGCCTCACGAGAGCCCTATGGCGTCTGGGGCGGCATGACCGAGGATGAGCGAGTTCGCCTCATCAACCAACGCGAGCTCGCCAGCTGACCCCCGTCACGACGAGCGATCACACGGCCGGACGGCCGAGGGCGACCAGGGACGCACCTCGTCCGTTGCGGCACCCGTCGGGTGGCTGGGAGCGACCAGGGACGCGCTCAGCCGCCCGACACTCCTGTCTTGGCTCTCAGCCCAAGATGAACGACACGCCGGCCTCGGCATGGATGCGCGTCGTGTCATAGAGCGCGACGATACTGTCGCCGGGACCGACGAGCAACGAGATCTCTGTGCAGCCCAGGATCACCGCCTCCGCTCCCCGCTCGACCAGGGAGTCGATGATGCCCCGATACGTCTCGCGTGAGGCGCCGAGCACGACATCGAGACAGAGCTCGTCATAGATGATCCGGTGCACTTCGGCGCGCTGCACTGCGTCCGGGACGATGACGTCAATCCCCCTGTCGCGCAGGCGCCCCACATAGAAGTCCTGCTCCATCGTGAACGCCGTGGCGAGCAGCCCCACCTTGGTGACGCCGTCCTCGAGGATCGCGTCGGCTGTGGCGTCGGCGATGTGAAGCAACGGCAGACCACACGCCTGTTCGACCTCGTCAGCCACCTTGTGCATCGTGTTGGTGGCGATGAGCAGTCCCTCTGCGCCCCCACGCGCGAGCCCCTGCGCTGCCTGCGACAAGATTGCGAGCGTCGCGTCCCAGTCGCCGTCGTGCTGAGCCTGGGCGACCGGTGCGAAGTCGACGCTGTGCAGCAGCAGTGGTGCAGAGTGCAGCCCTGCGAGCCGCGCGGCGACACCCTCGTTGAGCAGCCGGTAGTAGCTCGCGGTGCTGGTCCAGCTCATCCCACCAAGGACTCCGAGCATGCGCATGCTGGGCACCCTAGGCCACCTCGCTGGGCACCTATCCTTGACGCGTGACACCCACCGAGATTCCCATCGTTGGCGAGAGCATCCGCCTCGGTCAGCTGCTCAAGTACGCCTCCGTCGTCGAGGACGGAGCCGATGCCCGAGCCGTCGTCGAGGCCGGGGAGGTCCAGGTCAACGGCGAGGTCGACACCCGTCGAGGGCGTCAGGTGCGCCCGGGCGACACCGTGACCTACGCCGGCGAGACCTTCGCCGTCATCGCCGAAGCCTGACCCTCGCCACACCCTCAGGGCGACACAACCGTCCGATAGGGCACGAATGGCGCCAGCCATTCGTGCCCT
>JBDSIV010000175.1:0-9553 GCA_039917755.1 Knoellia sp.
AGCCGATGAAGGTCAGGGGCGAGACGCGCAGTTGGCTCTCATCGGACCCGAGGAGGTCGACGAAGGCCGCGTCCAGTTCGGCCGTGGCCTCGTGGCGACGCCGATGCCCCTCCCCTCCTTTGGGAGGCCGAAGCGGCTGACCCGAGGACTGCAGCACAGTCATGAGGGCAAAGATCCCCTGAAGGTGCTGTTGCATGATCGCGACACCAGCCGCCAACCGCTCGGGCATCGGGAGCGACCGATCCACCTCGGCGATCTCGGTGGCGAGCGTTGAACTGTTGAAGGTGTCCTCGATGGCCGCTTCAATGAGCGCGTCCTTGGTTTTGAACACCCGGAAGATGGTGCCCTCGGCGATCCCCGCGGCCTTGGCGATCTCGTTGGTGCTCACCGCCGCACCTTTGGCCCGCAGGAGCGGCAGGGTGGCCGTGATGATCGAGGCCCGACGGTCGTCGGGGCTCATGGCGGGGGCGCGAGGTGTCACATCGTCCAGTATGAGTGAGTGAGCACTCACTCACAACTGCTTTTGCGACCTGCTCAAATGCGACCGCGCGGGGTCCAAAGCGCCCCCCGACTCACTCGCCGCTGCGGCTGGTCGACCCCCCGTCGTCGGGGTCGTTGACGTCGGGGGTGTCTGGCACACTGTCGGCTCCCCCGAGCGAGGTCTCGAGGTTGAGGGAGCTGGACCCTGCCTCCGAAATGGTGCCCTCGTCGTCGACCTGGCTGTCGTTGTCGCTGTCGCTGCCGTCCGGATGTTGACTCATGGGTCCAACATAGGTGCGCAGAGGGCTCATTGTCAGACGAGGAGGCCGTCCTTGCCCGCGTCTCGGATGAACGCCACCACTTCGCGTGAGGTCTCGTCCGCGTCGAGCTCGAGAATGCCGGCGATCGCTCCCACCGCCTGGTGTGGCGTGAGTTCGCCGTCCGCAACGGAGAGGTATGCCGCGGTCACGGTGGAGAGGGTGATGACCCGTCCCAGCCCCCCACCTTGACGGGCCACAATGACCGACGGGTCCTGTGCCCCCGGCATCGTGTGTCGCTCCTCGGTGACGTCGGGCATGGCCTTCCACAACCGCTCGAGCACCTCGTTGTCGGAGTGCTCCGCGAGCCAGATGCGCGCCTCGAGCCCGACCTGCACCGAGTCACCCATCGCCAGTGGCACGGGACCGCGCGCATCCATGAGGTCGCTGAACGGCGCCCTCTCAACAGCAGGCCGATGCAAGGTGATGACCCCGAAGCCGATCGACTCGATGTCTCGAGATGCGAAGTCATCGAGCCACGCGGCATACATCGCATCAAAATCTGCCGTACCCGGTTGGTGACCACCGTCGCGCGACCAGGTCTCGGCGTATTCGGCTGGGTCCTGAACCTCCCGCTGGACGACCCAGGAGTCGACTCCGGCACCCTCCAGCCACGAACCCACGCGTTCGGTCCAGGTTGAGCCGCGGGGCACTTCCCAGTTGCCGAGAAACTGGGCCACTCCCCCGGGCTCGAGGTGCTCACCGACCGACCGCACGAGGTCGGCGACGATGGCATCTCCAGCGGCGCCACCATCGCGGTATTCATACAGCGGCACCTCACCCGAACGCGGCGTGATGACAAACGGCGGGTTGCTGACGATCAGCGAGAAGCTCTCTCCCGCAACGGGTTCGAGCATGGAGCCGGCCCTCAGGTCCCAGACGCACTCGTTGAGGGCCGCGTTGAAGCGCGCGAATGCCAGCG
Organism: Knoellia sp.; assembly: GCA_039917755.1. Taxonomy (GTDB): domain Bacteria; phylum Actinomycetota; class Actinomycetes; order Actinomycetales; family Dermatophilaceae; genus Knoellia. The sequence continues at coordinate 1,720 of JBDSIV010000175.1, forward strand.
CCCTCTCCGACAGGTCGGTGACCACGATCGAGTCCGTGTGCGATCCGAGATGGAGTGCCTGGACTCCACAGCCAGTGCCGACATCGAGCGCGCGGCCCGCCGGTCGGCGAATGGTCCACGCTGCCAGGGTCGTGGAGGCCCCCCCGATACCCAGGACGTGGTCGTTGCGCACCGGTGAGCCGGTGGCTACCTCTGCAAGATCCGACGCGACCCACCAGTGACGGTCATCCGCGGCATACGGACGCACGTCGACCCGCGCGACGACCCCGTCTCCCTCCTCGTGGACGAGACCGAGAGCGACTGCACCGCTGGTCCGCAACGTTGGCAGCGCGCGCTCGACCTCGGCGAGGTCGACAGGATCCCCGAGCGTGAAGAGTCGGATGAGCGTGGCCACCGGCGCAGTCGACGCCCCGGCGACGCGCCGTGCCGGGAGCGGCTGCTCGCGCAGCAGGGCAGCGCTTGCCATGGGGCCGAGCGCGTCTGTCACCCCGGTGACGGTGAAGTCGGCCGCCGCCAGGTCAGCGCGGAGCCGGGCAATGAGGTTCTCGTCGAGGCGAGGTGAGCGTTGGGACATGGTTGTGACCCTCAGCCGTCGAGGAGGCCACCGAGCATGCCGCCTCCACCGCCACTGCCGGAGGAGGCTGGGGCAACCCACTCGCTGGGTTGGACGACGACGAAACCCGGGCCGTGAAAGCTGTATTGGAATGCCTCGCCGCTCCCGCCACGCAACAACGAGCGCATGTTCATGCTCGACACGACCTGTGGGGTGAGGCCGAGCGACCAACCGACGCAAGCCTGGACGTCAACATAGGTCGGCTGGGTCGAGCAGTCGAGGATGACTGGCTGGCCGACGGTGTGGATAGCGACCGTGCCCGTGCCCTGCAGCGTGGTGTTGAAGAGTCCGCCGCTCATCATCCCGGCGCCCTGAACCCGCTTGATGTCCCACGCGATCTGCGAGTCGAACGCGAGGAGGTTGCGCGCGTTGATGCTCAGTCCGTCACCGGTGAGCTCGATGAGGTGGACGAAGCCTGCCTCGCTCGCAAAGAAGACCTCGCCGTCGCCGGAGACGCGCATGAGGCTGACGTCCTCGCCGGTGACCACCTTCTTGAAGAGCTTGCCGACGCTGCCGGCCTTCTCATGGTCAAAGCGCATCTGCCCCTGATAGGCGACCATCGCCCCCTTGACTGCGAGGACGTCACCACCGAGGTGGACGCGCAGGAGTTGCGGGTTCTGCAGGGCGAACGTCTGCTCGGACTCGAGCTCGAGGTTGGCCTGGTCAAAGAGCGAGGAGCGCATGAGGCCCAGCCTAGAGCCGAGCCGCGAGTCGCGCGTCGCGGCCAGCGCGGAGTGAGCTGGCACCGGGGCTGGGGGCGGGCCACGTCCGCGGCCCTGCACCTAAGCGGCTCTGCGCCTCTGGCGCCACCTGCGCTCAGCGTGACCAACCGCGCTCCCATGGCGACGCCTCTCGTCAGCCTCAGCGCCCCCGGCGCCAAAGGCGCACAAACTCACGCGGCGTCTGGCCGCCTGGGGTGGCGCACACCCACGTCGTTCGCGAACCACGTGTTCTTTGCCTCCGGCCGGATCCCCTGGGCTGCCAGGATTCGAGCCATCTGAGAGGGCCGGATGGCATCGGCCCAGATCCACCGCGCCATCTTGTGGTCCGCGGCCCTGATCCGGTCTTCGCGCCGCTTCTCGTTCCACACGGCCCGCTCAATCTCCTTGGGGTCCATCCCCACAAGGATTCCGTACTTCTTGCGCCCGTCGAACTCCCCCATGACGCGCCTGCCCTTCCACCCGAAGTCACACACTCCGGCGAGCCCCTCCTCGTCCTCGACTCTGACCTGGAGCTCGGGGCGTGGAAGGTTGAGGCGGAACATCTGCACCCTCGAGAGCGACTCGCCCACAGACATCGACTTCGGATCCGCGAAGTCGAGCACGAGCCGGGCACGAGCTCTCCCCGACACCCCCGACTCCAAGTGGTCGAACTCTGCCTCGAGCTCGACTTTGGTGCACAACTTGTGGTGCAAGGCGTGGTCAGCCGCGGCGACAGCGTCATGAAGTTCCTCGGTTCGCGCGAGGTCAAGCACCGTGCGAGCCACCGAGGTCACGCACAGCCCACCGATCTCGATCGTCGCGTGGAGCGGGAGGTGGTGTCGACGAATCAGTCCTGACGACCGCACGACCGTGCCCGTGTTGGTGACCTCCACACGCGTGGGCCAGGCCGACACCCTTGGCAGACCACACACAGCTGCGGCCGAGGTGTGGGAGAAGACGACCGGCGAGTCGTCCTTCATCCGCAGCGCCGTCGCATGGACGAACGCGGCATGACGCTGCTCGGGGGTGAGCCTCCCCCACTTCGCCGCGTGCATGACCACGCCGTGACGGACAGGCACCCACAGTCGCTTGCCTGCCTCGTCCTTAGCCAGGGTGTTGTGGCCAAACCGTCGCACGTCGGCAGCAAGGCGCAGGGCGGCGGGGTCGAGGGGCTCAGGTCGCGGCGACGTCATCGCTTGATCGTGGCAGTTTTCGCGATTTCGACCGGAGCGTCATCCACAGGCTTGGCGCCACTGGCGCCACCTGCGCTCAGGGTGACCAACCGCGCTCCCATGGGCACACCTCTCGTCAGGCTGAGCGCCCCCCGCACCAAAGGCGCAGAAAGCGCCTGTGTGGCGTATGCCGTCGGCACAAGACAACGGATTGGCCCGCGGGACACGCTTGCGTGTCCTCACGGGCCAATCAGTTGTTCGACGCTTGGCGCGGGTCAGCGCTGGGCGGGCGCCTCGGTGCCGTCGAGGGCATCGTTGACGACCTCGCCGGGCGTGGTGCTGGGTTCCCCCAGATCGACCGCACCCGAGTCCGGCGCGGAGGCGTCGTACTCATAGACGCCCTGGCCCTCGTCGTCCCCGCCGATGGAGATGTCGCGACGCTTGGAGATGGCCACCGCAGTGAAGACGATGACGAACGCGACACCGGCGATGCCGTAGCGGATCGGCGCGCTGGCATCTTCGCCGACGGAAAGCATGACAATGGCTGGGGCAATGAGCACCGCGACCAGGTTCATGACCTTGAGGAGCGGGTTGATGGCCGGGCCAGCGGTGTCCTTGAACGGGTCGCCGACGGTGTCACCGATGACGGTGGCCTCATGCGCCGAGCTGCCCTTGCCGCCGTGCGTGCCGTCCTCGACGATCTTCTTTGCGTTGTCCCAGGCGCCGCCCGAGTTCGCGAGGAAGACAGCCATGAGGCAACCAGTGCCGATGGCACCGGCGAGGAAGCCCGCGAGGGCCCCGACGCCGAGACCGAAGCCGATGATGACCGGGCTGAGCGCCGCGAGCAGACCCGGAGTGGTGAGCTCGCGAAGCGAGTCGCGGGTGCAGATGTCGACGACCTTGCCGTATTCGGGCTTGGTCGTGCCCTCCATGATGCCGGGGATCTCGCGGAACTGGCGACGCACCTCGAAGACGATGGCCCCGGCTGCGCGGGTCACGGCGTTGATGGCCAGACCGGAGAAGAGGAACACCACGGCTGCACCGAGGAGCAGACCGACGAGCGTCGACGGGTTGGTGACGACACCCTGCGCGTCCTGGATGAACTTGTTGCCGGCAGCGACCTGGGCCTCGTTGAGCTTGGAGGCGTCGATTTCGCCGATCGTCGTCTGCCAGGCGTCGGTGTAGGAACCAAACAAGGCCGTCGCCGCAAGGACCGCCGTGGCGATGGCGATGCCCTTGGTGATGGCCTTGGTCGTGTTGCCGACCGCGTCGAGCTCGGTGAGGATCTGCGCGGCCTCGGCGTCGACATCACCGGACATCTCAGCAATGCCCTGCGCGTTGTCCGAGACCGGACCGAAGGTGTCCATGGCCACGATGACGCCCACCGTCGTGAGCAGCCCACAACCGGCGAGCGCGATGAGGAACAGCGACAGCGCCACCGATCCCCCACCAAGGAGGAACGCGGCGTAGACGGCTGCACCGATGATGGCCGCCGTGTAGACGGCGGACTCCAGGCCCAGCCCAATACCTGAGAGGACGACGGTCGCGGCACCGGTGAGCGACGTGCGCGCAACATCCTTCGTCGGGCGCTTGTCCGTGCCGGTGAAGTAGCCGGTGAGCCACAGGATGATGGCCGCGAGGATGATCCCGATGAGCACCGCAGCGATGGCAACGACTGCCGGGTTCTTGTCGAAGCCGGCAATCTCCTGCTGCGCCTGCGTCAGGGCCTGCGGGTCGCGCCCCTCGAACAGCTCAGCGAAGGTGTGGGGCAGGTAGAGCCAGGCCACGATGGCCGAGAGCACGGCGGCAATGGCAGCCGAGACATAGAAGCCCTGGTTGATGGCGTCGAGTGCACTCTGCGTGCCGCGGGCCTTGGTGATGAAGACACCGATGAGCGCGGTGATCGCACCGATCGCCGGAACGAGAAGCGGGAAGACCAGGCCGTAGGCGCCGAAGGCCACGGAACCGAGGATGAGGGCGGCCACGAGCATCACGGCATACGACTCAAAGAGGTCTGCAGCCATGCCAGCGCAGTCACCGACGTTGTCACCGACGTTGTCGGCGATGGTCGCGGCGTTGCGCGGGTCATCCTCTGGAATGCCTGCCTCGACCTTGCCGACGAGGTCGGCGCCGACGTCAGCGGCCTTGGTGAAGATGCCACCCCCGACGCGCATGAACATCGCGAGGAGGGCTGCGCCGAAGCCGAAGCCCTCGAGGACCTTGGGAGCGTCCCCCTTGTAGAGGAGGACCACGATCGAGGCACCGAGCAGGCCAAGGCCCACCGTCGCCATGCCGACGGTGCCACCGGTGCGGAAGGCGATGCGCATGCCTTCGTCGCGGCCGTTCTCACCGCGCGAGGCGGCGGCAACGCGCACGTTGGCCTTGGTCGCAAGCTTCATGCCCAGGTAGCCAATGGCGGCGGAGAAGAGGGCACCGACAATGAAGAAGCCGGAGCGACCCAACTTCACCCCCCAGTCGGGCGCGGGCAGGAGGAGCAGCAGCCCGAAGACGAGCACGACAAAGACGGACAGCGTCTTGAACTGACGTGTCAGATAGGCCTGAGCCCCCTCTTCGACAGCCGCGCCGATCTCTCGCATCTTTTCGGTTCCAGTGTCCGCACGAAGAACCTGCTGACGGAAGACGAAGCCCATGACGAGGGCGATCACGGCGATGACCGCGACCCCCACGACAAGAGTGACGTTCGATCCGGTCAGGTCCAGCGTGGAACTCGCCTCGGCCGGTGCGAGCGCGAGTGCAGCCATTCCATCCTCCTTGACGGGTGCGCGTCAGTGCAGCCCGTGAGTCGAATTGCCACAGGCAGACGCGGTGTGGACCCTACCCGGTGACGCAGGTCACAGGCACCCTCGGTGTCCAGGTGTGACTGCTCTCACGCGACGATGGCAAGAGCGTTGACCTCGATCAGACCGAGACCTCGGGCTCGACGAGATCCTCGGGCGTGGCGGCGAGCGCAGATTCGACCGAGTCGAAGATGGGGAGGACCTGGTCCAGGCCGGTGATTCCGAAGAGGCGCACAATACGCTCATTGGTGCAGACGACCCGAAGCCACCCGTCGACCTTCTTGACGGCCTTGAGCCGGCCCACGAGGACCCCCAGACCGGTCGAATCGAGGAATCCGACGTCCTCCAGATCGACGACAAGGGCCGTGTGACCTGCCGCGATGCGCTCCTCGAGGGCTGATCGCAGTTGAGGTGCGGTGTAGACGTCGACTTCACCCGAGACGGTCACCACAGTGACGTCATCTCGTTCCGTGGTTGCAACGCTCAACTTCACGGCTACCGGCTCCTTGAATCCACTCGTGATAGCCCTTCGGCCCCTGCGTGCGCTGACTCCTGCGAACTGTCCTGATCGCGAGGCACTGTCAGTGCACGGGATTACGTTAGCCTGCGTGCCGTCATCTGCCGAGTCGACCGAGATTCTTGCTGCCCTTGCAGCTGGAAGCCGCGCCGCCCGTCTGCGCCATGTGGAGCGTCTCCCTGCCCGGCCCGCCCAGGTTGCCGAATGGCCCGACTGGGTCTCCCCACCCCTTCTCGCCAGCCTCACCGGCAACGGCATCGCGCGCCCGTGGTCACACCAGCGCGAGGCAATGGACCTGGCCCACCGCGGCTCCCACGTCGTCCTGTCGACAGGGACGGCCTCGGGCAAGAGTCTGGGTTATCTCGTGCCAGGACTGACCGCGGTCCTCGACGGGTTGGCTTCCACCACCGGGCGCGGTTCGACCATGCTCTACGTCGCGCCGACCAAGGCTCTGGCCGCCGACCAACTCGCTCGCATCGAGGCGCTCGCGATCCCCGGGATCCGGGCGGCGACCTATGACGGCGACACCCCGACCGACGAGCGCCGTTGGATCCGCGAGCACGCCAACGTCGTGCTCACCAACCCTGATCTGCTCCACCATTCGATGTTGCCTGGGCACCAACACTGGTCGCCGTTCCTGCGGGCCCTGGACTACGTCGTCATCGATGAGTGCCACATCTATCGCGGAGTCTTTGGCTCGCACGTCTCGTCCGTGCTGCGCCGACTGCGCCGCGTGTGCGCTCGCTATCGCAGTGAGCCAACGTTCGTGCTCGCCTCCGCCACCGTCAGTCAGCCGGCGTCCCACGCCAGTTCTTTGGTGGGTATGCCGGTCACCCCCGTTGAGATCGACGGCTCACCTCGCGGGGCGCTCACCTTTGCCCTGTGGGAGCCGCCCACGATCGACGAGTCGCGACGATCTGCCACCACCGAAGCGGCCGAGCTGCTCGCTGACCTCGTCGATCGGGGCGTGCAGACGCTGGCCTTTGCCCGCAGTCGGGCGGGGGTCGAGGCCATGGCCGCCTCGGCGAGGCGACGACTCGGGCAGGTGGGCGGGACGCCAGAGTCGAGCATTGCGGCATACCGAGGCGGTTATCTGCCCCAGGAGCGGCGCGAGCTGGAGCGGGCCCTGCGCGATGGTGAGTTGCGTGGACTGGCGGCAACCAACGCGCTCGAGCTGGGCGTTGACATCAGCGGGCTCGACGCAGTGCTCATGGCGGGGTGGCCCGGGCGCCGTGCCAACGTGTGGCAGCAGGCCGGGCGCGCCGGGCGGTCGGGGCGCGAGTCGCTCGCCGTCCTCATCGCAGCCGATGACCCACTCGACACCTATCTGCTCGATCATCCGGAGGCGATCTTCGGTGCGCCCATCGAGTCGACCGTGATGGACCCCTCCAACCCACACGTGCTGGCACCGCACTTGGCCGCGGCCGCCCACGAGTTGCCGCTCACCGAGGCTGACCTGCCCATGTTCGGGACCGGCGCACGCGGTGTGGTCGACCTCCTGGTTGATCGCGGCATCCTGCGTCGACGCCCGACCGGGTGGTTCTGGGCGCGGGATGACCGACCCAGCGACCACGTCAACCTGCGTGGGGCTTCCGAGGTGGTCTCGATCGTGGAGCGGCGCAGTGGCCGTGTCCTCGGCACCATCGATGAGGCGTCGGCGCATTCACAGGTCCACACTGGCGCGGTCCATGTGCACCAGGGCGACACCTTCGTCGTCACGGACCTGGACCTCCCGGCGGCTACGGCCACGATTGTGCGGGGTGACCCCGGGTGGAGCACGCACTCCCAGTCGGTGAGCTCGTTCGAGATCCTCGGGGCTCAACGGACGCAACAGTGGGGTGAGATCGATGTCTGCTTCGGCTCGGTACGGGTGACGACCCAGGTGACGTCCTTCCTGCGGCGATTGCCGTCGGGCGAGGTGTTGGGGACGCACCCCCTCGATCTGCCGGAGCGATCGCTCGTGACGCGTGGGGTGTGGTGGACGATGCCGCTTGACCTGCTCGAGGAGGCAGGCATCGAGGAGGCGCAGGTGC
>JBDSIV010000176.1:0-25028 GCA_039917755.1 Knoellia sp.
CCTCGCTCATGCGCCCATCGTGGCACGGCACGATGAACACCATGGATCTCATCGACGTGGTGTCGCGCCGGCGCATGGTGCGACGCTTCGACCCTGACCGCGACGTCCCCCTGGACACGGTGCGCCGTCTGGTCACCCTCGCCCAACGTGCACCGAGCGCCGGGAACACCCAGGGGTGGGATGTCCTCGCCCTCACGCAGGCGCAGGATCGGGCTCAGTTCTGGGAGGTGACCCGCGAGCGCGAGGGTGAGCCCGATGGGTGGCTGCGCGGAGTCTCCGCAGCGCCAGTCCTGCTCGTCATGCTCGCCGACCCCACGGCATACCTCGATCGGTATGCCGAGCCGGACAAGGGGTGGACGGACCGTTCGCTCGACCGGTGGCCGATCCCCCACTGGGACACCGACACGGCGATGGCCGCCATGATCGTTTTGCTCGGCGCGGTCGATGCGGGGCTGGGCGCCTTGTTCTTCGGCGTTCCGGCTGCGCGGCACGACGCAATGAAGGCGGCGTATGCCGTCCCGCCCGGTCGCCGGATCGTCGGCGTCATCGCGTTGGGTCACGAGGCACAACGGGTGAGGAGCCCGTCCTTGAAGCGCGGTCGTCAGCCGCTGAGTGACGTGCTCCACGTCGGCCGGTTCGGCGCGTCGGCTGCGGGGACGTCAGAACCCTGAGGGAAGATGCAGTGATCGCTCGCGGGCAGACCGCGAGACACCGACATCACTGAGGCAGACCGCTTAAACCATGGCCAAGCGCACCACGACCCCCTCTTCTGACGACGCCGACATCCACGGCAAGGTTGTCGACATCGACGTCGGGGTCGAGATGCAGAACGCCTTCCTCGAGTACTCCGTCTCGGTCATCCACTCGCGAGCCCTGCCCGACGTGCGCGACGGCCTCAAGCCGGTGCAGCGTCGCATCCTGTTCTCGATGAGCGAGATGGGCCTGCGTCCCGACCGCGGCCACGTCAAGTCCTCGCGTGTCGTGGGCGACGTCATGGGCAAGTACCACCCTCACGGTGACACCGCGATCTATGACGCGCTCGTGCGCATGGCCCAACCGTTCACGATGCGGCTGCCGCTCGTCGACGGACACGGCAACTTCGGCTCGCTCGACGACGGCCCGGCCGCGTCGCGTTACACCGAGGCTCGCTTGGCGCCAGCTGCACTGGTCATGACGACCGGCTTGGACGAGGACACCGTCGACTTCGTCCCCAACTACGACGACCAACTCCTGCAGCCCGGCGTGCTGCCTGCGGCCTACCCCAACCTCCTGGTCAACGGCGTCTCGGGCATCGCGGTCGGGTTCGCGACGAGCATGCCGCCGCACAACCTCGTCGAGGTCATCGGGGCGGCCCGCCACCTCATCACCCACCCCGACTGCAGCCTCGATGACCTCATGAAGTTCGTCCCTGGCCCCGACCTGCCGCTCGGTGGCAAGATCGTCGGGCTCGAGGGCATCCGCGACGCCTACCTGTCCGGCAAGGGCAGCTTCAGGACCCGCGCCACCACCCGCATCGAGAAGCTCACCCCGCGCAAGTCCGGCATCGTCGTCACCGAGCTCCCCTACCTCATCGGCCCCGAGAAGGTCATCGAGCGGATGAAGACCCTCGTCCAGGGCAAGAAGCTCCAAGGCATCAGCGACGTCAAGGACCTCACCGACCGCAAGCACGGCCTGCGGCTCGTGATCGAGGTCCAGAACGGCTTCAACCCCGAGGCTGTCCTGGAGCAGCTGTTCAAGCTGACTCCGATGGAGGACTCCTTCGGGATCAACAGCGTGGCGCTGGTCAATGGCCAGCCGCAGACGCTCGGCCTCAAGGACCTCCTGCGTCACTACGTCGAGTTCCGCATCGACGTCGTGCGCCGCCGCACCGCCTACCGGCTGCGCAAGGCCCAGGACCAGCTGCATCTCGTCCTCGGACTGCTCATTGCGATCCTCGACATCGACGAGGTCATCCAGCTCATCCGCACGAGCGATGACACCGCCACCGCCCGCCAGCGCCTCATGAGCGTCTTCGACCTCAGCGAGCTCCAGGCCAACTACATCCTCGAGCTGCAGCTGCGCCGCCTCACGAAGTTCTCGCGGATGGAGCTCGAGACCCAGCGTGACGACCTGCAGAAGCAGATCGAGGAGCTCGAAGCCATCCTTGGCGACGAGAAGCTGCTCCACCGCAACGTCTCCAGTGAACTCGCCGAGGTCGCCAAGAAGTTCGGCACCCCCCGACGCACCGTCCTGTTGGAGTCAGCCGGCAACCCGGTCAGCGCCGTTGCGCCGCTCGAGGTGAGCGACGACCCGTGCTGGGTGCTCATGTCATCCACCGGACTGCTCGCTCGCACCTCGAACGATGAGCCGATCCCGACCGAAGGTGGCCGGGCCAAGCACGATGCGGTCATCGCGGCCGTGCGCACCACGGTCCGCGGCGAGGTCGGCCTCGTCACGAGCCTCGGACGGATGATCCGCATCAGCGCACTGGAGCTGCCGACGCTGCCGCCGCTCGGTGGGGCGCCCAGTTTGTCCGGTGGCGCACCCTTGGCCGCCTATGTCGACCTGCCTCGCGGTGAGGAGCCGATCTCCATCGTGTCGTTGGCCGCGGATGGCCCCGGCCTCACGATCGGCACTGCGCAGGGCATCGTCAAACGGGTCACCGCCGACCAGCCCAAGTCTCACGACTGGGAGGTCATCTCGCTCAAGGACGGTGACCGCGTCGTCGGCGTGGGTCAGGTCGTCACCGGTGATGAGGACCTGGTCTTCATCACCTCCGACGCCCAGCTGCTGCGCTTCCCGGCCAGCGGCGTGCGACCGCAGGGCCGCACCGGTGGAGGTATCGCCGGCGTGCGCGTTCCCGCCAAGGAACAGGTGGCGTTCTTCGGCGTCGTCGACCCCGCCCGCGGGGCCGTCGTGGTCACCGCGAGCGGTTCGGCCGACGCGCTGCCCGGCACGCAGCCCGGTGCGCTCAAGGTGACGCCCTTCTCCGAGTACCCCGCCAAGGGGCGCGGCACCGGGGGTGTGCGTGCCCACCGCTTCCTCAAGGGTGAGGACACCCTCGTCCTCGCGTGGGTCGGTGCGACGCCAGCGCGGGCCAGCGGCGCCGGCGGCGTCGCCCTCGAGCTGCCCGAGGCCAACGGCCGGCGCGACGGCTCCGGCATCCAGGGCTCCGCGATCATCACCGGGATCGGAGCTCCCCTCTCCTGAAGGTGAGCGGGCGGCACACCCGGTCGTTGTGTCGGCGTGCCGCTGGTGAAAGTTCCCGGGGAGTCCTCGTGTTACGTGATCGTGACCCGTGAACCTCCTCAAATCCTTCCGTTGCAGGTGTAACCGCTTTTACACTCCAGATGGATCACTCAGCGCCGAGGGTCAGCGATGGCCACGGCGCGTCCCCTGGAAAAGTTGGAGGCGGGCATGGCCCACACATCACATCGCCGCGCGGCAATGGCAGTCGCCAGCATCGCTGCGGTTTCGCTCAGCGTCGCAGCATGCGGCTCCTCAAAGGACGGCGCCAACACAAGCACCGACGCCGGCGCCAAGAGCACCATCGACTGCGCGCCCTACAAGGCATTCGGCGACCTCAAGGGCAAGGAGGTGTCGGTCTACACCTCGATCACCGCTCCCGAGGACGCACCACACATCGCGTCCTACAAGCCGTTCGAGGACTGCACGGGCGCCAAGATCAAGTACGAAGGCTCCAAGGAGTTCGAGGCCCAGCTCCCCGTGCGCGTCAAGGGCGGCAACGCTCCCGACATCGCCTACCTGCCACAGCCCGGTCTGCTCAAGACCTTGGTCGCCACCGGCAAGGTCCTGCCTGCTCCCCCGGAGACCGTGGCCAACGTCGACAAGAACATGCCTGACTGGAAGAACTACGGCACTGTCGACGGCAAGTTCTATGCTGCCGCACTCGGCGCCAACGTCAAGTCGTTCGTCTGGTACTCACCGTCCGCGTTTGCGGACAAGGGTTACGAGATCCCCAAGACGTGGGACGAGCTGATGACCCTCACCGAGAAGATCGCCAACGACGACAAGGAAGCCAAGCCGTGGTGCGCCGGCATCGAGTCCGGTGACGCCACCGGTTGGGTGGCCACGGACTGGGTCGAGGACGTCATGTTGCGCACTGCGGGCGCCGACGTCTACGACAAGTGGACCAACCACGAGATCCCGTTCAACGACCCCCAGGTCGCGACCGCCCTCGCCGAGGTCGGCAAGATCCTCAAGAACCCGAAGTACGTCAACGGCGGGTTCGGTGACGTCAAGACCATCGCGTCCACGTCCTTCCAGGACGCTGGCCTGCCGATCCTCGACAACGGCGGCTGCTACATGCACCGTCAGGCCTCGTTCTACGCCGCCAACTGGCCGAAGGGCACCAAGGTTGCGCAGGATGGCGACGTCTGGGCCTTCTACCTCCCGGCCAAGGACGAGACCACCAAGCCGGTCCTCGGTGGTGGTGAGTTCGTCGCAGCCTTCGCTGACCGTCCCGAGGTCAAGGCGTTCCAGACCTATCTCTCGTCCGTCGAGTGGGCCGATGAGCGCGCCAAGACCTGTGGTTCCGGTGGCTGCGTGACGGCCAACAAGAACGCCGACCCCGCACTGCTCAAGAACGCCGTCGACAAGCTCTCGGCCGAGATCCTGACCGACAAGAGCGCGACCTTCCGTTTCGACGCCTCGGACCTCATGCCGGGCGCGGTCGGTTCGGGCACGTTCTGGAAGGGCATGGTCAACTGGATCACCGGGCAGGACGACAAGGCCACTCTCGACTACATCGAGAACTCCTGGCCCAAGTCCTGACCTGATCTGAGTCGATCGGTTCCTCGCCGGGGTGGGGGGGTTTCCCACCCCACCCCGGCGTTCTTCTTGATGCACCCTCACACCTTGGAGGTGGAGTCATGGTCGCGAGCATGTTGAGCATCGCGCCGTCCGGCATTCCCGAGCCGTTCCTTCGTGCCCAGAGCACGCTGGGCAAGTTCCTCCTGATGTTCTTCGCAGTGGCGGTCTTCGCCACCGTGTTCGGCCTCGTCCTTCTTCTGGCTTCCCGCTTCAAGGGGCGCAAGGGCGAGAAGGCACAGGGCGCACTCTTCGTGCTCCCGGCCATCTTCCTTCTGGCCGTGGGCCTCATGTATCCCGCCGTCCTCACCGTCATCCAGTCGTTGCGCGGCAGGAAGGGTGACGGCGCGTTCTCCCTCTCGAACTACAGCGCGATGTTCACCCAGCCCGAGCTCCTCATCGTTCTGCGGAACACCGCGCTCTGGGTCATCCTCGTGCCGTTCCTCGCGACGGCGATCGGCCTCCTCTACGCGATCCTCATCGACCGGGCCCGAGGTGAGGCGTTCGCCAAGGCCCTGATCTTCTTGCCCATGGCGATCTCCATGGTCGGCGCCAGCATCATCTGGAAGTTCGTCTACCAGTACAAGCAGACCGAGCGGCCCCAGATCGGTCTGCTCAACCAAATCCTCAAGTGGTTTGGATTCGAGACCCAGAACTTCCTCCTCGAAGCCCCCCTCAACACGCTCATGCTCATCGTCGTCATGGTCTGGATCCAGGCCGGGTTTGCGATGACCATCTTGTCTGCGGCGATCAAGTCGATTCCCGACGACATCATCGAAGCAGCCCGTCTCGATGGCGTCTCCGGTCTGAAGATGTTCCGCTTCATCACCCTTCCGAGCATCCGGGCGGCCCTTGTTGTCGTCCTCACGACCATCGGCATCGGCACTCTCAAGGTGTTCGACATCGTGCGCACGATGACTGCCGGCCAGTTCAACACCTCGGTCGTCGCCAACGAGTTCTACGACCAGAGTTTCCGCTACAACGCGGCTGGTCTGGGAGCTGCACTCGCCGTGCTGCTCTTCGTTCTCGTCATCCCGATCGTCATCTACAACATCATCCAGATGCGCAAGGAGGCCTGACCCCGTGAGCACCCTCCAACCGGCAGCCACGCCCGAGTCGATCGTCCCCGACGACGTCGCTCCCGCACCAAAGAAAGCCACGAAGGCCAAGAAGTCAGCCAGCGGTGATGCGGCGAGCGCCCTGAACTCCCGCTGGGCCTCCTTCACCGCCGTGCTCATCGCGGTCCTGTGGACCACCCCCACGCTCGGCCTGCTCGTGACGTCGTTCCGCACCCAGCGCGACATCAACAAGAGCGGTTGGTGGACCTCGCTCACCGACCCCGGCGCCTTCACTCTCGAGAACTACCGTCAGGCTCTTTCGCCGGGCAGTTCCGCGAGCCTGAGCCAGTACTTCATCAACACGATCGTCATCACCGTGCCTGCGGTGCTCCTGCCGATCTTCTTGGCCTCGCTCGCGGCCTACGCGTTCGCGTGGATGCCTTTCCCAGGTCGCAACGCGCTCTTCGTCGCCGTGTTCGCGCTGCAGATCGTGCCGTTGCAGATCGCGCTCATCCCCCTCCTCGACATCTACTCCAACAAGCTCGGTTTCGGTGCGTCCTACTGGAGCGTCTGGTTGTCGCACACGATCTTCGCCTTGCCTCTGGCGACGTTCCTGATACACAACTTCATGCGAGAGCTGCCAGCGGAGCTCATGGAGGCCGCTCGCGTCGACGGTGCAGGTCACGTCACGATCTTCTTCAAGATCATGCTGCCCCTGCTCACTCCGGCCCTCGCGGCGTTCGGCATCTTCCAGTTCCTGTGGGTCTGGAACGACCTGCTCGTCTCGCTGATCTTCCTCGGTGGCTCGCCCGATGTCGCACCGATCACGGTGCGCGTGGCCGAGCTGTCCGGGTCACGAGGCAGTGCCTGGTATCTCCTGTCGGCAGGCGCGTTCATCTCGATGATCGTGCCCGTTGCGGTGTTCCTCGCACTGCAGCGGTTCTTCGTCCGCGGCCTGCTCGCAGGTGGCCTGAAGGGCTGACATGACTGCCCCAGGTCACCGTCGGCGGATGAGCACCATCACGGATGTTGCCCGGGAGGCCGGGGTCTCAGTGGCCACGGTCTCCCGCGCTCTTCGCGGCCTCGATCGGGTGAGCCCAGGGACCCGCGAACGAGTTCTCAAGGTCGCCGCCGAGCTGGACTACGTGGCGAGTCCCACGGCCACCTCCCTCGCCTCCGGCCGCACCCAGGTCGTCGGGGTGGTTGCGCCCTTCCTCACGCGCTGGTTCTTCGCCACACTCGTCAGCGCGATCGAGAAGACCTTGCGTCAGCACGGCCACCACGTCCTCCTGTTCGACCTCGAGCACGACCACTACGACCAGCGCCTCCCCCTGTCACAGAACATGCTGTGGAAGCGCGTCGACGGCGTCATCACCCTCAACCTCCCCCTCACCGTGCAGGAGCTCGAGCTCGTCGACCAGCTCGGACTACCTCTCGTCGCCATCGGGACGCCGGTCGCGGACCGGCCCAACGTGCGCATCGACGAGGATCTCGCGATGCGCACAGCCACCGAGCACCTCGTGGCGCTGGGGCACGAACGCATTGCCTACATCGGCACCGTCCCATCCAACGCGGCACACATCCAGACACCCCAGGCACGCCTTGATGCCTTCCGCGATGTCATGCGCCTTCACGGGCTCACCGAACACCCACACTGGATCCTTGAGTCGGACTGGACTGCTGACAGCGCCGCGGCCGACACCCGCGCACTGCTCGCCTCGGCCGATCGGCCGACGGCCCTGGCCGCAGCCTCTGACGAGATGGCGATCGGCGCGATGCAGGCAGCTCGTGCCGAGGGTTTGCGCATCCCCGAAGACCTCTCGATCATCGGCATCGACGACCACGTCCTCAGCAGTGTCATGGGCCTCACGACGGTTCGACAGGACGTCGCTGCGCAAGGACGTGAGGCCGCCGAGATCCTGCTTCGGGCATTGGGCGTCGACACCGTCGGCGGCCGGTTCGCTGAGGTGATCGTGCCCACCGAACTCATTCTCCGGCACAGCACCGCTCCCCCCGCCCACTGATCCACTCATTGCCCGTTGGCCGAGTGAGAAGCGCAGCGACGAACCGGCCGAATGGGCAAGACGTGGCGCGGGTTCGTCAGTGGTGCGCGTGGTCCGGGTCGTCGAGTTCCGCTGGGTCACGCATATAGGTCTTCTTGGCGTAGAACAACCGGTTGGCCACCCAGGTGAGCGCCCACAGGACAACTCCCAGAGCCAGCAGCCAGCCGGCGATCGTGTACTGGATCGTGTCGCGCCCAGTCCAGGGACCCACAAAGAAGGCGCAGGCGATGGCCCCGATGATGGGCAGGACCGTCGGGGCTACGAAGTGCCGACTGTCCATGACATCTTTGCGCAACACCAGCACACTGATGTTGACAATCGTGAACACCCCGAGCAGCAGGAGTGCCGTCGTCCCCCCCAGCGCCGCGATGATGTTGGACCCTGACTGGGTCGCCACGAAGTAGATGAGTCCGAACGAGATCGCGGTCGTGAAGAGGATGGCCGCCCATGGCGTGCGTCGGGTCGAGTGCACCTTGCCCAGGAACGGCGGGAGCACCTCCTGCCTGGACATGCCATAAAGGAGCCGGCTCGCCATGAGCATGTTGATCAGGGCTGAGTTGGCGACCGCGAACATGCCGATGAAGGGGAAGACTTTGTCGAACGGGAAGTTGGGCGCGCCAGCCTTGACCACTTGGGTCAGAGCCGCCTCCGCCTCCGGGTCGGCCAGCTGCCCGACCGGCACCAGTGCGACGGCGGTGATCGCGACGAGAACATAGATGACGCCGGTGATCCCCAACCCCGTGAGCATCACCCGCGGAAAGTCGCGAACCGGATCCTTGGTCTCCTCGGCCATGTTGACCGAGTCCTCGAAGCCCACCATCGCAAAGAAGGCAAGAGAGGTCGCAGCGGTGATCGCAAAGAACGTGCTCTTGTCACTCGGACTGTCGAAAACCACGACACGAGAGAAGTCAGCGCGACCCTGAGTCACGGCATACAGGCCGATGAAGATGATCATGAGCAGTCCGGACAGCTCAACCAGCGTGAGGACCACATTGGCCTTGACGCTCTCGCCGACGCCGCGGAAGTTCACCGCCGCAACCAGGGTCATGAAGCCCAGGGAGACGATGAGGAGCGCTGCGCTCCCTGCTCCCCAGTCCATCTGGAGTCCGTCACTGAGGAAGCGGGAGAACGCCACCGAAGCGGTCGAGGCCGACGTGATACCCGAGCACATGACAGCGAAGGCGACGAGGAACGTCACGAAGTGGATCCCGAAGGCCTTGTGCGTGTAGAGCGCTGCACCGGCAGCCTGCGGATACTTCGTCACGAGCTCGAGGTAGGAGAACGCCGTGATCGTCGCGATGACGAAGGCGACAAGGAAGGGGGCCCAAGCGGCACCGCCAACCTCACCGGCAACCTGTCCCGTGAGGGCGTAGACCCCCGTCCCCAGGATGTCGCCCACGATGAACAGCAGCAAGAGTTTGGGCCCCATGACCCTGTGGAGTTCGGGCTCTCCCCCCGCGGTGCCGTCCATGACATCGGTGCCACCACGATCGTCGATCTGCTCGGCCATCTGAACGCCTCCCGGTTGGGCACCGGCCATCCGGCCCCGTTAACGGAACACTGTGTCGCAGATCACGTCTGAGGGCAACGCGAACGCGCCGGTATGCCGGGCTGGACCGAACGCGTTCGGCGCACCGTTTTCGGAGCCCCAGCGGGAAAGGGAAACCGCTGTCGGGCGCCGGTTCAGGCGTCGATGCGCTCGCGGTCGAGCCTGGCCGAACCACGCACGATGAAGTCCCGACGCGGGGCGACCTCGTTGCCCATGAGGAGTTCGAAGATGCGCTCGGAGTCCTCGGCGTCGGCCATCGTCACCTTGCGCAGGGTGCGGTGCTGGGGGTCCATCGTTGTCTCGGCCAACTGATCGGCATCCATCTCGCCCAGGCCCTTGTAGCGCTGCATGGGCTGTTTGATGTGGCGTCCGCGCTTGGTGAGCGACGCGACGGTCTTGCGCATCTCGCCCTCGGAGTAGGTGTAGATGAGCTCCCCCTTGCGGGCCCCCGCTCCGGAGACTTCGATGCGATGCAAGGGCGGCACCGCGGCATAGACCCGCCCGGCCTCGACGAGGGGCCGCATGTAGCGGAAGAAGAGGGTGAGCAGGAGCGTGCGGATGTGGGCGCCGTCGACGTCGGCGTCGGTCATGATGATCACTTTGCCGTAACGAGCGGACTCGACGTCGAACGAGCGACCGGACCCGGCGCCGAGGACTTGGATGATCGCGGCACACTCGGCGTTGCCGAGCATGTCGGTGAGTGAGGCCTTCTGGACGTTGAGGATCTTGCCCCGGATCGGCAGCAAGGCCTGGATGTCGGAGTTGCGCGCGAGCTTGGCGGTGCCGAGCGCGCTGTCGCCCTCGACGATGAAGAGCTCGGTCTTGTCGACGTCGTTGCTGCGGCAGTCGGCCAGCTTGGCTGGCAGCGACGAGGTCTCGAGCGCGTTCTTCTTGCGCTGGGTCTCCTTGTGCAGCCGCGCGCTGATGCGCGACTTCATCTCGGCTGTGACCTTCTCAAGGAGCAGAGATGCCTGCTGCTTCTCGCCCCGTTTGGTCGACGTGAGGTTGGCGGTGAGCTCCTTCTCGATGACCCGCGCGACGATGGCGCGTACGGCGTTGGTGCCCAGAACCTCCTTGGTCTGACCCTCGAACTGGGGCTCGGCCAGCCGCACGGTCACGACGGCAGTGAGACCGGCGAGGATGTCGTCCTTGTCGACCTTGTCGTTGCCCACCTTGAGGCGGCGGGCATTGACCTCGAGCTGCTTGCGGAACACCTTGAGCAGGGCCTGTTCGAAGCCGGCCATGTGCGTGCCGCCCTTGGGCGTCGCGATGATGTTGACGAACGAGCTGATCCTGGCGTCGTAGCCGGTGCCCCACCGGACCGCGACGTCGACCTCACACTCGCGCTCGACCTCCTGCGGGGACATGTGGCCCTTGGAGTCGAGGACCGGCACGGTCTCGGTGAAGCTGCCCACGCCCTGGAGGCGCCACACGTCAGTGACCGCCGGATCGGGCGCGAGGAACTCGGCGAACTCGCTGATGCCGCCGTCGTGGAAGAAGACCTCTTCGTGCGGACCCTGCTCCCCCGCCGTGCCCGCAAGGCCGCGCTCGTCGCGGATCATCAGGGTGAGTCCGGGGACGAGGAACGACGTCTGGCGCGCGCGAGCGACGAGGCCTTCGTAGTCGAACTCTGCATCCTTGATGAAGATCTGCGGATCGGACCAATAGCGGATGCGCGTGCCCGTGGCGCCGCGTTTGGCCTTGCCGATCACAGCGAGCTCGCTCGTGCGCTCGTAGGGTGTGAACTCGTGATCGGGGCTCTTGTCAATGCTCGCCACGTCAGGGAAGTAGCCGGGCTCGCCGCGTCGAAAGCTCATCGCGTAGGTCTTGCCGCCACGGTCCACCTCGACGTCGAGGCGGGAGGACAACGCGTTGACAACCGACGCGCCCACGCCATGCAGCCCACCGGACGCCGTGTAGGAGCCGCCACCGAACTTGCCACCGGCGTGCAGCTTGGTGAAGACGACCTCGACCCCGGTGAGGCCCGTGCGGGGCTCGATGTCGACGGGAATCCCACGCGCGGTGTCACGGACCTCGACTGACCCGTCCTTGTGGAGGATCACGTCGATGCGGTCACCGTGACCACCGAGCGCCTCGTCGACGGAGTTGTCGATGATCTCCCAGAGGCAGTGCATGAGGCCGCGGCTGTCGGTGGACCCGATGTACATGCCCGGCCGCTTGCGCACAGCCTCCAGACCCTCGAGCACCTGTAGGTGGTGGGCGCTGTAGTCGGACCCGGACTTGGTCGTCGCGGCCTTCTTCGCCGTGGGCGTGGGGCTCATGCGTTCCTATCGAAGTGTCGTGCGATCGAGCTCTTGCGCAAATGGACCCTCAGGCTAACGCCGCCCTCGGAGCACCCCGCCGAGGCGCGCTGTCACACGCGTGAGGAATGATCGACTCGTCGGCATCGGATCGGTCACATCACGATCACCTCCCCCGCGGGAAGAGCCCGGCGTGTTTGACTGTTACAACGCTTGACGCCCACGCATCCGCAGTGGGCTTAACTGACGAGATCAGCCGAGGAGGCCGATGTGACCACCGCACTGGCACCCACCCTGACCGCTGCGGACCGCTGTGACCGCTGCGGTGCCCAGGCCTACGTTCGAGCGACCCTTCATGCCGGTGGGGAGCTGCTCTTCTGCGCTCACCACGGCCGGGAGCACCTGCCCAAGCTCCGCGACCACGCGGAGATCACCGACGAGAGTGACCGACTGACGGAGCCGCCAGCTGTCGCAGACGTCGACGTCTGACGCTGACCGAGTGAACCTCCTCCCGGAGGGCACCAACGTTTGGGTGCCGGCGATCCTCATTCTTGTGGGGATCGTCGGCATCGTCGTCCCTGTCATCCCCGGCCTGCTGCTCGCCGTCCTGGGTGTGCTGCTCTGGGCCTATGAGACCGGCGGCACGACCGCCTGGACGTTCTTTGGGGTGTGCGTCGCGATCTATCTTGCGGGCGTGACCGTTCAGTTCCTCATCCCTGGCAAGCGCCTGCGAGAGCAGGGCGTGAAAACCTCCACTCTGCTGCTCGCGGTCGTTCTCGGCATCATCGGAATGTTTATCATCCCGGTCGTGGGCTTCCTCATCGGGTTCGTGCTCGGGATCTTCCTCGTCGAGCAGGGCCGCAGCCGTGACCGGGCTCAGGCGTGGACGCGCACCAAGCACGCCCTCAGGGCCGTCGTCACGAGCATGGGCATCGAACTGTGCGCGGGCGTGCTCATCGCGATCACCTGGGTCGTTGGCGTCCTCGCCACCACCTGAGAGACCCGACTTCGTGCCCCGTTGGGACACGTTTCGTCGGCCGAAGTCCTCTCAACGTGTCCCAACGGGGCACGAAGTCGAAGTTAGCTCAGCGCATGCCGTCGTGGCCGCGGCGGTCCCAACGGTTGTCGAGCTTGTCCATGAATCCGGAACCACTCTTTTGACGGTGGCCCGAACTCGTGGGCCCGGTCGTGCCGTCCGGTCGCACGACGGCGAGCTTGCTGCGCCGAGGCGGTGCGAGGGCGTAGGCCACGGTGGCAACCATGACCGCGAAGCCTGCCGCGCCAACCCACATGGTGGTGTTGATACCCACCAGCACGAGAGCCAGGCCGACCATCACGCCCACGACAGCGATGATCCAACGCAGGCGGGTGGGGCCACCTCGCCGAGACCCCTCCATGTTGGAAGCGAATTTGGGGTCATCGGCGACCAGGGCTTGCTCCAATTGCTCGAGCATTCGCTGCTCGTGCTCCGAAAGCGGCACGGCGTCCTCCTGGTGTGCGGCGTGTCATACGACGTTGTCATTGATCTTCCACCAGGACAACGTCCGGCGCCGCTGTTTCGTTGCTTCGCCAGCTGCGGTGCTGGTCCCTTCAGGATAGGTCCCGATCGTCGCTGGGGGAAGGTCGGCCTCGATCAATCAGGCTCGCGGGCCTCACGGACCCCGCGCCGAAGCGTGCACTGGCCCGATCCACGGCTCGATCCGCGTCGCGCCAGCCGAAGTCGGCCTCGCCAAGGATCCCTTGGATCGGAGCCTCTTCCACCGCCACCAGCTTCTCGAGACGGACCCCCACGAGCCGGATCCGGGCCCGTTGCAGTCCGAGGGAGTCGAACAACGACGTGGCTGTCTCATAGATCTCACGGCTGCCGTCCGTTGGTTCTCGCAGCGTGCGGGCCCGGGTGATCGTCGTGAAGTCGGAGAAGCGCACCTTGATCGACACGGTTCGGCCGGTGAGTCGTGCCGCCCGAAGTCGTGCGGCAGCGCGGTCGCTGAGCTTGAGCAGGTGGCGGTGAATCTCCTGCGGATCGTCGATGTCGTACTCGAACGTCTCGTCGGCGCCGATGCTCTTCTCGCGGTGCTCACGATGCACCGGCCGCGGGTCACGACCCCAGGCCAGCTCGTGCAGGTGGTTTCCGGTTGCCTCACCGAGTCCACGGACCAACGTGGGAAGCGGCGTATGGGCGATGTCAGCGACGGTACGCAGTCCGAGCCGGGTGAGCTGCTCCTCGGTCTTCTCCCCCACCCCCCACAGCGCACCCACCGGAAGCTGCTGCACGAAAGGGATGATCTCGTCCCGGGGCACGACGACCATTCCGTCGGGTTTGGCGAGCCCGGAGGCAATCTTGGCGACAAACTTTGTCGACGAAACCCCCACCGAGCAGGTGATGCCCTGCTCGTCGTGGATCGTGTCGCGGATCTGTGCCCCGATGGTCGCGGGCGATCCCAGCCGACGAATCGCGCCCGAGACATCGAGGAAGGCTTCGTCGAGCGACAGCGGTTCGATGTCGGGGGTGACCGCCCGGAAGGTCTCCATCACCGCGGACGAGATCGCGGCATACACGCTGTGATCGGGAGGCAGAACCGTCGCCTGCGGACAGAGCCGGCGCGCACGGGTCATGGGCATCGCCGAGGCGACACCGAAGCGACGCGCCTCATAGGTCGCCGACAGGACGACGCCCCGGTTGCCACCGCCGATGATGACGGGCGTGCCGACGAGTTCGGGGTGTGACAGCAACGTCGCCATGGCATAGAAGGCGTCCATGTCGACGTGCAGGATCGTGCACCCGGTGTCATCGGGTGATGCGCTCGAGGAACGTTCGGGAAGGCTGAACTGACGACGGCTCATAGCCGCTCTCAGGGGTGGTTGGCGATGACGTGAAGCGACGTGCCAAGGTCCATGAGAACCGCGAACTCCGGGTGGGACGCCACGGCGCGCTCGAGGTCCAGGAGCGCTGCGCGGTCGGCGTCGGAGTCGACCAGAGCTGACGGGACGAGGTCGCTGAAGAGGCGTATGCCGTGTGCTCGCGTCATTGTCAGGCCGGCGGCCTGGACGAGGCCGATGACGCCGGCACGGTCGAACCGCCGCGGCACGGGGTCGCCGTCCCCCCACCGTCCGTCGGGTCGGTCGAGGGCTGCGAGGGCTTGTGCGAACTGTCCCGCGAGGGCGCGCGCCAAGATGGCCGCCGAGCGTTGCGGCACGACGAGGCTGAGAATGCCACCGGGGGGCAGCACACCCGCGATCTGGGCCAGCGTCGCCTTGGGGTCGTCGACGTACTCGAGGGTGCCATGGCACAGCACAAGATCGGGTCGATCACGACCGATGAGGGACGAGAGGGTCTCGGCGTCACCCTGGACGGCGCTGATCCGGGAGGAGGCCTGCGCCTCGGCGGCCCGACGACGCAAGGAGGCCAAGGCGTCAGGGCTCGGATCGACGACGGTGATGTCGTGGCCGGCCAGGGCCAGTGGGACAGCCAACCCCCCTGTGCCGCCTCCGAGATCGATGACTTTGAGGGGCCGGTGCAGCTGCGCGCTGCGCTCGCGGACGACCGCGTCGACGGCAGTCCACATCGCGGCGGTGCGCGGCGAGGTTGAGACCCCGGTGCGGCGTGTGATCGTCGCGTCCTGCGTCACGGGTCCACCCATCTCTGTGTCGAATGAGGCCATGTCCTGTGGCCGGGGCTGTGCGCGCGGACGGTGTCGTGCGTGCCCTGCCAGACTAGTTGCCCCGCACGACAGAGGTGCTCAGCCCACGGCCTTGCGCACGAGCGTGGCGATCAGCTTCTCGTTGGCGGACGTGGTCGTGGTGAGGGCATAGACCGTCGGCCACATGCTGCCGTCGTCGAGCATCGCCACGTCGTTGAACCCGAGTTCTGCGTAGCGGGCCCCGAATTTTGCTGCGGCCTTGAAGAAGCAGACCACCTTGCCGTCTGCGTTGGCGTAGGCGGGCATGCCGTACCAAGTCTTCGGCATCAGGTCAGGTGCATTCTTGGCCACGATCGCGTGGATCATCTCGGCGAGGACTTTGTCGGCCCGGGGCATGTCCGCGATCTTGGAGAGAAGATCCGCCTCCCCGGAGGCCCGGTCCTTGGCGCCCTTGGCCTCGGCCCGGAGCTCCTTGGCACGCTCCTTCATCGCCGCCCGCTCGTCGGCAGTGAAACCATCGCTCGTGGTGCTCGTGTTGGAGGCGCTCGTCGTGGTCTTCTTGGCGGTGGTCTTCTTGGCTGTGGTCTTCTTGGCTGCGGGTGTCTTTGTCATGAACTCACCGTAGGTCTGCTCCCGGACCGGACGCTTCTCGATTCCTGACCATTGTCGGTTCAGTGGCCGGAGCTGCCAGGGCTTGAGTGCCAGAGCTTGCGCGACGGGGTTCCGTGTTCGGGGACGGCGAGCGGTGCCACGAGGTGACCGTCGCGCGCCGACGCACCGGCCGGCTTGATGTCGGCGTAGGGCGACTGGGTGAACCCCGATGCGTGGACGAGCACCCGGCGGCCGGGTTTGCCCGGTGAGGAGGCGGTCTCGCGCTCTCCGGCCTCGGCCCGAGCGGCGGCCTCGGCATCAGCATCCTCAAGGGCCCGCACGACTGCCGCACGACCACCGTCGCGCCACGCCTCCCAGAGGCCTGCGATCTCCCAGGCGCCGGTCGCCCGGATCGAGACCCCGCGTGGGCCGGTGCGCCGAACCACACCACGCACCAACAGGAGCCAGGAGTGGAAGATCGTTGCGGCATACGGTCCTTGGACGTCCTCGAAGAAGGTCGCGTCGACAGGACCGGTCGCGTCGTCAAGGGTGAGGAAGACGACGCGGCGACCCGAACGGACCGGTGGGGTCTGCGTAGCGACCTTGACTCCGGCGATCCAGACCTCGCTGCGACTGCGCGATCGGAGCAGGTCGCGGCTGCGGACGACGCCGAGCGCGTCGAGCATCGGCCCATAGAACTCGACGACGTGCGCCGAGGCGTCGAGGCCGAGGACGTCGAGTTCGGCGCGGACCCGCTCGGTGCCGGTCATCTCGGGCAGCCCTGTGCCCGGGGTGAGTTCGGGGCGGTCGCCGAGGTCGAGGGTGAGCTGGACCGACTGGTCGGCGGCGGTCACAACGGGCCGGGCCGCCTGCGACTGGGCGGCCGCCCGCTCGCGCACGAGGTCACTACCGAGGACCGGCGGCGGGACCCGACGCCGTGACGAACGCCCGGTGCTCGCCCGCTCCCACCGGTCGAGCTCACCGACGTGGAGCAGGAGGTCGCGGCGGGTGATCCGGCCGCGACGTCCCAGTCCTGAGCCCGTGACCCCGATGCCATGCATGGAGTCGAATGCCCCGGCCAGAACGAGTCGCTCGACGGTCGGGCGACTCACGGTGGCACGCGACCAGAAGTCACCGAGGTTCGAGAATGGCTGTCCTGCAACGATGCTCGCGACCTCGGCGCCGCTGATGCCCTTGACATCGGTGAGGGACAGTCGGATTCCGTAGTCGCTCGCGTCGGGCAGGTCCGGATGCACAGGCGTGAAGGTGGACTCCCCCTCACGGCCCTCGAGCCGCTCGATGCGATAGGTGTCCCCCGAGGCGTTGACATCGAGCCCGAGGACGGCGATGCCGAGCGAGCGGGCGTCATCGAGAATGAGGCGCTTGGGATACATGCCCGGGTCGTGGGTGAGAACGCCGGCGAGGAACGCTGCTGGGTGATGGGTCTTGAGCCAGGCCGAGTGATAGGTCGGCAGGGCAAAGGCCGCGGCGTGGGCCTTGCAGAACCCGAACGACGCAAAGGACTTGAGCACCTCCCAGATGAGGTCGACATCGGCCGGTGAATATCCCCGCGCCCGCGCCGCCGGACGCCACCACTGCTCGATCTCCTTCTGGCCCTGGGGCGAGCCCATCGTGCGCCGCACCTCGTCGGCCTGGGCGAGCGTCACGCCAGTTGTCTCGGCGACGATCCGCAGGACCTGCTCGTGAAAGACGACGACGCCCTCCGTCTCAGCCAGAGCCGGCACCAGCGTCGGGTGGAGCAGCTGCGGCTTGGACCAACCGTGTCGGCTCTCGAGGAACGGACGGATCATGTCGGACTTCACCGGGCCGGGCCGGAAGAGCGAGATGTCGATGATGAGGTCGCCGAACCGCTCGGGACCGAACTTGCCGATGAGTTCGCGCTGACCCGGGCTCTCGATCTGGAAACACCCCAGGGTGTGCGTCGTGCGGATGAGCCGGAACGTCGCCTCGTCGTCGAGCGGCACCTGCACCTCGTCGTCGAGGTCGACCTCGACCCCGTCAACCCGGCGGACCTCGGTGACCGCGTGAGCCATCGCCGACTGCATCCGAATGCCCAGGACGTCGAGTTTGAGCAGGCCGAGAACCTCGACGTCGTCCTTGTCGAAGTGGCTCATCGGGAAGCCGAGCCAGCTCGCCTCGACGGGGGTACGGTCGAGCAGACCGGCGTTGGACAGCACGACCCCGCACGGGTGCAGCGCAATGTGTCGAGGAAGTCCGTCGAGTCGTTCGACGAGCTCAAAGAAGGTCTCCAGTCGTGGCGCATCCAGTCCACGAGAACGCAGTTCGGGCAGGTCAGCGATCGCGCTGCGGGCATCCTTGGCGCGGATGTGCGGGAACGCCTTGGCGATCTCGTCGATCTCGACAGGTGGCATCCCGAGCGCGGCACCGACATCACGCACGGCGTGGCGCACCTTGTAGGTGTCCATCATCGACACGCATGTCACTCGCTCGCCACCGAAGCGGTCGAGGATCGCCTCATAGATCTCGGTGCGTCGCGCGGATTCCACGTCGATGTCGATGTCGGGCAGTTCGGCGCGCAACGGCGAGCAGAACCGCTCCATGAGCAGGTCGTGCCGGATCGGGTCGACGCCACTGATGCCGAGCAGGTAGTTGACGAGCGAGCCCGCCCCCGACCCGCGCGCCGCGACCCGCACTCCCCTGCTCTTGATGAGGTCGGTCACCTCAGCGACCGTGAGGAAGTAGGTCGGGTAGCCCAGATCCGCGATGACGCGCAGCTCGTCGTCAAGACGGGACAGTACGGTATGCCGTGCCGCGTCACCGAGGTCGGGGAACCTTCCGTTGACGGCGGCTTGACAGCGTTCGACGAGGACCTGTTGCGGGTCGACTCCCGCCTCGATGCCCAGGATGCTGGGCTCGGGCAGGTGGACGGCACCGATGCCGAGATCGGCCCGGGCGTCCTGGACGCATTCGTCGGCCAGGGCGAGGGTGGCGCCGATGAGCTGGGCGGCACGCCCGTTGTCGCCCGTGATCTCGAGGGCGCGCAGCCACATCTCCTCACTGCTCGCGAGGTGCCCGGCGTCGGTGACCCGGTCGAGATGGCGGGAATCAAGGACCACGAGACGGCGAGCCGCATCAAGGATGTCGACGGTGCGCACCCCGTCACGGCTGGCGTGGCGGACCGCCGCAGTGAGGACGGCCGGGACCCGGGCCTCGTCGGCGAGTCCGAGCAGGTGGCGGGCGTGGACCCGGGAACCCGGAGTGCCCTCTGGCCCACCGTTGCCCACCACCTCGATGGCGAGGGCGTCGGGTGGAAGCAGTGACCGCCACCGCTCGAGTCGAGCCCGAGCCTCGGCGGGGCGCCGGGCCAAAAGCGCGCGGCCCACGTCGGAGTCGGGCCCGAGCAGCACCTTCAACCGACTCGGCTCGACGAACCCGCTCCCCACGCTTGGGTCGGGGCTTTCGGTGCCGAGGCACCAGCGGGCGAGCAGGTCAGGCAAGGTCACGGGTGCGCCGCGCTCACCGCGCAGGTGTGTGTCGGTGATGAGTCGGCACAGTGCTGCCCACCCGAACCCACGACCGACACCTGCGGCACGGCCACGCGCGAGCACGGTCACGCGCGGCAGTCGTGGGTCGACGACAGCGCCACCGCGGACCGGGGTACGGGCCTTGGCCACTGGGCGACGACCCGGCACCGGCGCCTCCCCGACGGCGAGGTCGACACCGAGGATCGGTGAGATTCCCGCCTGACCACAGGCCATCGCGAACCGCACCGCGCCATAGAGACCGTCACGGTCGGTGAGGGCGAGCGCAGGTTGCCCGTCGGCAGCAGCCCGCTCGACGAGGTCCTGCGGAGTCGAGGCACCAAACCGCATCGAGTAGCCCGACGCCACATGCAGATGGACAAAGTCGCTCATTTCCACCACCGACTTATTGCGCTTTCGTGTCGTGAGGAGCGCAGCGATGAGCGACACGCAAGCGCAATAAGTCGGGCTTTCATGCGGTTTCGCGGGCAGCAGCGAGGCGACGGGCTGCCCGCTCGCCACGCGGCATACCCAAAGTGATGGTGACGGCCTCGACGAAAGTCTCGGCAGCACGCAGCAGATCATCAGCCTCACGCACCGACACGCGGACCGTGTGCAGCTCGATCTCCTGACGACGCACGGCCGCGAGCGCGAAGAAGTCGGCCCATTCACCGAGCTCCGGCGCCTGGGTCGCGAGAAGCGGCCAGAGGTCCTGATATGAACCACGACCGCGTCTGCCGTGCCCTCGTTGACCAGCAACGAGAGCCGCAGCAGCCCGCATCGCGGCATCCTGGGAGGTGACGTAGCGAGCGGCAGCGAGCTCCGCGGCATACGCCTCGGCAAGGCACTGGCGGGACTGCTCAAGGAGAGCGAGAGCGGGACCGGCACCCATGGCGATCAGTCCTGTGCCCGGAGCAGGACCCAGGGGTCGCTGCAGCCGTCGGCGGCGTCGGAGGCGAGGTCATAGACGCCGGTGTCTGCGGCACTGCCGGCCTCGACCCGCCAGACGTGCCGTTCGGGGCGCTCGCCGAGGTCACCCAAGTCGCGCCACCAGGCTCGACGCTCGCTCCAGTCGTCAAGAACGTCGCAGACGACGCGAATGCGTCCGCGCCAGATGAAGGCGCGTGGGCGAGACCGCACGGCGAGAGAGCCGTCTGCGGCAGGCACCGCAGCCTCCACCCGGACCTCCACAGGTTCTTCGTATCGGCGCACCACGACATGGCCTCCTCAGGCAGGATGGGATGAGGGGGAGAAAGGGAATCTCCAACCCGAAGTGTTCGAACACTTGTTCTACTTGGACACTGTACAACTGCCGGACACCACGCCGTCAAGCCCTTACGCTGACGCCATGACCCAGCCGGGCGATGCCATCTCCGAACGCGACCTGAGTGACCACCCCTCGGTCGCTGTGGTGCTGAGCACCCTTGCGGCACACCATGTTCGCCCTGTGGTGCGCTTCCTCCCCGACGCCGTCCGCACGGCCCGCGCTGCCGCCGACGCACTCGGGATCACCCCCTCCGAGATCGCCAACTCCCTCGTCTTTGCGAGTCGCCGCCATGACGGCTCGATCGAGCCGCTGCTCGTCCTTGCCTCGGGCGGCCACCGGGTCGACCAGAACCGCATCGCCGGCCTGCTCGACCTCGCCGCCGTCGAGAAGGCCACGCCAAAGCAGGTGCACGAGTGGACCGGGTTCGCCATCGGCGGAGTCGCACCGGTGGGGCACCCCACTCCCCTGCGCACCGTCGTGGACGTGACGCTCAGTGGCCACGACGAGGTGTGGGCCGCAGCCGGACACAGCCACTCGGTCTTCCGGACGACCTACGACGAGCTCCTGCGGATCACCGGTGGCAAGGCCATCCAGGTCGACTGACACGGAGCTGACACTGAGCTGACGTCGCACCCCACCGGACACACAGAACGGCCGCGTTGCCGGGATGACGAGCGCCCCTCCACGCTTCCCGACCTGGCAACGCGGCCGTGTGATCACTCTGGCGACCTTCGGATCACACCGGATCAGTACAGATACTCAGCTTCGGCGTGTCCGAGGTACTCAGATCCCGGCATGCGACTCAAGGGGCAAGCGCGTCAGCGCGTCAGGGGGCAAGCGCGTCAGCGGCGAGCGCGTACGCGGGCTCCGGCGGAGAGGCCGAGGTTGTCATGGACCTCGAGCGTCGCCGTCGACCGGTTCATCGTGATGAAGTGCAGCCCGGGCGCGCCCTCGGCGAGCATCCGCTGCGCCAGCTCGGTCGCGATCTGGACACCCACGGAACGCACTGCGGCGGGATCCTCGCTCACGGCCTCGAGCCGCGCGACCACGGCGGCTGGCAAGGGCGTGCCCATGAGCTGGGTCATCCGGGTGATCTGCTTGAGGTTGGTCACCGGCATGAGACCCGGCGTGATCGGCAGGTCGCGGTGCTGGGCGACGCGGTCACGCAGCCGCAGATAGCTGTCGGCATCGAAGACCATCTGGGTCACCGCGAAGCTCGCACCGGCGTCGGCCTTCTTGAGCATGACGTCAACGTCGTGGTCGAGGTTCGGTGAGGACGGGTGGACGTCCGGGAAGGCGGCGACCCCGATCGTGAAGTCACCCAGTGTGCGGATGAGCGCGACGAGGTCGGTTGCGTGGTTGAGCCCTTGCGGGTGCGCGACCCATTGCCCACCGGGGTCGCCCGGCGGGTCACCGCGCAGAGCGAGGATGTTGCGCACTCCCGCCGCGGCATAGTGCCCCACGACCCGACGGATGTCCTCGACAGAGGCGCCGACGCAGGTGAGGTGGGCCAGCGGGGTGAGGGTGGTCTCGCGGGCGATTCGCTCGGTCACGCGAACCGTGCGGTCCTGAGTGGTCCCACCTGCCCCGTAGGTCACCGAGACGAAGTCGGGCCGAAGCCGCTCGAGACGGCGGATGGCATCCCAGAGCGCCGCCTCGGACGCGTCGTCCTTGGGTGGGAAGAATTCGAAGCTCACCGAGGGTCTCTCGCCAGCGAGAAGTCCGGGGATGGAGCGCGGTGCCATGCGGGTGAGATTAGTCCAGCCAGCAGGCCGTAGGCTCAGCCCTGACACACCGTGAGATGCGAGGAGCGTTCGTGACCAGCCCGTTGGACGAGGCCGATCTCCGCACTCGAGTGCAGACCTGCATCGACGAGGAGCTGCAGGGACAAGCCGTCGTCCTTGAGGAGCTCGGGCCTGACGTCACGGACCTCCTGGACCAAGTCGGTTCCCTCCTTGCCGGTGGCAAACGCTTGCGCGCCGCGTTCCTCTACTGGGGTCACCGCGCCGCCGGCCGACCCGACTCCGACGCCCTGGTCCGCATGGCGACGGCCATGGAGTTCTTCCAGGCTGCCGCCCTCATCCACGACGACGTCATGGATGACTCAGACACACGACGGGGTATGCCGGCCGCTCACCGAGCGCTCGCCGCCGTCCACACCGAGCGTGGTTGGGGTGGCGACGACGAGCGTTTCGGTGTCGCCGGTGCCATCCTCGCGGGCAACCTCTGCCTCACCTGGACCGACGAGCTCGTCGCAACGAGCGGGCTCCCGGTGGAGGATCTGGCCCGCGGGCGCGTGGTCTTCGACCGGATGCGCACCCAGCTCATGGCGGGTCAGTACCTCGACGTCGTCGACTCGGTCCGGCCGTGGGACGACCTCCCCGCAGCTGAGCGCATCGACCGTGCCCAGCGGGTCATCCGCTACAAGAGCGCCAAGTACACCGTCGAGCACCCCCTCCTCATCGGTGCCACCGCTGGTGGACTCGGCAAGGACGACCTCGCGCACCTGTCCTCCTATGGCCTGGCCCTCGGTCACGCCTTCCAGCTGCGTGATGACCTTCTGGGCGTCTTCGGCGACCCGGAGGCCACGGGCAAGCCTGCCGGCGATGACCTGCGTGAGGGCAAGCGCACGGTTCTCATCGCACACACCCTGAGCGGCAGTGACAACATCGGGCGCGAGGCGCTGCGCACCCACCTCGGCCAACCTGACCTCGACACCACCGCGATCAACGACCTGCGGGCCATCATCACCGCGTCCGGTGCCGTTGACGCCGTAGAGGCCGAAATCACCCACCTGGCCACCACAGCCCGCACCTCCCTCGCTGCCGCCACCACCCTCGACCCCGCCGCTGCCAAGATCCTCGACCAGCTCGTCGAGATCTCCACAGCCCGCACCGCGTGACTGAGCGGTGCGCCTGGTGCAGTTCAAGTACTAGCTCAACGCCCTCCTGCAGACGCCGGATCTTCGTGCTGCAGCGCCGTGGCTCAGGGTCTGGGGACTCGGGTGACGTGCACCAGCCCTACGGGACCGGTCCCAGCATCCCGCCGAACGAGTGGGGTTCCGGCGGCGGTATGTAAGACCTCATCTGGGTGGCAGTTGGCCTTCTTCTCGACTCACACCCGTTCGACGCGGTCAGCCTGTGGTCCTCGATCGCTTTGTCGCACCTGGTACCGGACCCGATCACCCTGGTGAAGTTCGTCTGCGCCGATGAGGACGGACACGTGCACGAACAGGTCCGCTCCTCCCGCGTCAGGGGCGATGAAGCCGAACCCTCGCTCCGCGTCGTAGCGCGCGACCACTCCCTCGCCGCCGCGCGCAGGGACGGAGGATGCCTCTTGGTGTCCCGACCGAACACGGGTCCTCGACGTCGGGGGTGCGCCCCGAAGTGTCGAGCTGCGCGCGAGGCGCACGTCGCGAGCCTGCGGGCCCTTCTCGCTCACGACAGTGTCGTAGGTCACCCTATCCCCCTCGCCCACCTCGGGAAGCCCATCGGCCAGCTCCCTCACGTGGACGAAGACATCGGGGCCGCCTGACTCGGGGGTGATGAACCCGAAACCCTTGCCCCCGTCATACCAGGACACGGTGCCGTCCGCCCCGTCGGAGGCCACGGGCTGCTGGGCGACCTGGGCTCCCAAGGGGAGCAGATGCTCAGCCTGCGGTCCTTTCTCCCCGTCGACGACGAGGAACGCGACACGCTGCTCCTCCGAGACCACGCCACCCCCCACGATGGCCGAGCTGTGCACGAAGACCTCGGCACCACCGCCGTCGGGGGTGATGAAGCCGTAGCCCTTGGCAGGCTCGTACCAGGCGACGGTGCCGAGCACGCCCAGAGGTGTATCAGCGGACCGGTCGGCCGTGACCCGGACGCGGCGTGCCTGCGGGCCGCGGTCGCCCTCGCCGATCTCGAACTCGACCACCTGCCCCTCCCGGAGCAGCTTCATCGCGTCGTCGCTGACGATTTCGGACGCATGCACGTACAGGTCCTCTGCCTCCTGCCCGAGAGCGATGAAGCCGAAGCCCCGGTCGGCATCGAACCAGCGGACGGTTCCCTCGGTCACGGCTGACTCCTTGTCGAAGCTACGGTCGGTGTCCCCTCAGTGTCCCCGACGGGACTGCGACCAGCCCCCTACCGAGAACCTCAGAAGGCGAGTTCCATGGCCCGTCGCCGCACCTCGGTCTTGAACCCGCCACGCAGCGAGTCGATGGGGGCACCTTCGACGGGCAGGGACGCGTCGGGGGTGAAGAGCCAGGTGAGGATCTCGGTGTCGTTCATGCCGCCATCGCC
>JBDSIV010000177.1:0-9757 GCA_039917755.1 Knoellia sp.
GATGACCAAACCGGAGCACCGCACCCTGACCTTCGCGCGCCTGCCGAGCAGCCGTGACCTCCGTCACTCTGGCTACACCTGACCGCACTCATCGGTATGCCGCCCTCTCTCGTGAGCGGACGGCATACCGGATCGTTGTGGTCTCAGCGAGAAGACTCTCAGAGGTCGCCGTGCTCCTGCTCGAGCAGGTCAGTGACAAGGGCGGCGATGGGGCTGCGCTCGCTGCGAGTCAGGGTGACGTGCGCGAAGAGCGGGTGCCCCTTGAGCTTCTCGATGACCGCAGCAACTCCATCGTGCCGACCGACACGCAGGTTGTCGCGCTGGGCCACGTCGTGGGTCATGACGACCTTGGAGTTCTGGCCGATCCGGGACAGGACTGTGAGCAGGACGTTGCGCTCGAGCGACTGAGCCTCATCGACGATGACGAACGCGTCATGGAGGGAACGCCCGCGGATGTGGGTCAGTGGCAGGACCTCGAGCATGCCGCGGTCGAGCACCTCCTCGACGACCTCGTGCGAGACGAGGGCAGAGAGGGTGTCAAAGACCGCCTGACCCCACGGGTTCATCTTCTCGGACTCCGAACCCGGAAGGTAGCCAAGTTCCTGGCCCCCCACGGCATACAGGGGGCGGAAGACGACGACCTTGCGTTGCTGGCGGCGCTCCATGACCGCCTCGAGGCCGGCGCAGAGTGCGAGCGCGGACTTGCCGGTGCCGGCGCGCCCCCCGAGGCTGACGATGCCGATGTCTGGATCGAGCAGGATGTCGAGGGCGATGCGCTGCTCGGCGCTGCGACCGTGCAGACCGAACGCGTCGCGGTCGCCCTTGACCAGGCGGACCTGCTTGTCGGCCCCGACCCGACCCAGACCGCTGCCTCGCGGCGAGAGCAGTTTGAGGCCGGTGTGGCAGGGCAACTCGGCCGCGCCGAGATGCTCAAGGCGGCCATATTCGTAGAGGTGGTCCATCTCCTCGACGGTCACCTCGACTTCGTCCATCCCGGTCCAGCCCGAGTCGACCGCGAGCTCAGCTCGGTACTCCTGGGCCTCCATGCCGCAGGCCGAGGCCTTGACCCGCATCGGCAGGTCCTTGCTCACGATGGTGACGATGCGGCCCTCATTGGCGAGGTTCTTGGCCACCGAAAGGATGCGGGTGTCGTTGTCCCCGAGGCGAAATCCCGACGGGAGCGAGGACGGGTCGGTGTGGTTGAGCTCGACCCGGAGAGTGCCACCCTCGTCACCGATGGGCACGGGGGCGTCGAGCCGACCCGCCTTGATGCGCAGGTCATCGAGGAGGCGCAGCGCCGTGCGGGCAAAGAAGCCGAGCTCGGGGTGGTTGCGCTTGGCCTCGAGCTCGGTGATGACGACGATCGGAAGGACGACCTCGTGCTCCTTGAACCGCAGGATGGCGCGCGGGTCAGAGAGGAGGACAGAGGTGTCGAGCACGTAGGTCCGCATGGCCGCCTCGGCGACCTCTCCCTTCACGCGCTGTCGCTGCCGGGTCGTCCGGGCGGAGGTGTGTGAGGTAGCGGTCGATGAGGGTGTGGCCACGGCGGGACTCCTAGGCGCGCACGGTGAAGGCGTGCACTGACTCGAAGGTGTGGATCCCGGTCGGCCCCGCGCCAGGAGCAGGGAGCCGGGACCGGTCCCTCCTGCGGAGCGTGGTGTGCTCCATGCGATGGGCCTCCCGAACGCGCCAGGGTGACGCGCTACTCCTGACGCTACGACTGGGCCATGTCCACGTGCGTCTCCGTGTCGGCGTGTCGGGTAGGTCACTCGGCCTGCGGCGCTCGCGCCGTGACTGGTGTGCCAGGCGTGACTGATGTGACCCCACGAGTGGAACCGAAGAGCGAATCCTTGGCGGCCTGCACACACACAGCGGCCGCCCTGCGTCAGCTGCCGAAGCGCCGGTTGCGCTCGCTGTAGGCCCGCAGTGCACGCAGGAAGTCGACCTTGCGGAAGTCGGGCCAGTAGGCCTCGCAGAAATAGAACTCCGAGTGCGCGCTCTGCCACAGGAGAAAGCCCCCGAGCCGCTGCTCCCCCGAGGTGCGGATGACAAGATCCGGGTCCGGCTGGCCCTTGGTGTAAAGGTGATCGGCGATGTGCTCGACGTCGAGAATCTCGGCGAGCTCCTCGATCGTGGTGCCTCGGTCGGCATGCTCGAGGAGCAGGGAGCGGACGGCATCGGCGATCTCGCGGCGCCCGCCATAGCCGACAGCGATGTTGACGAGCAGCCCGTCCACGTCGGCGGTGCGCGCTGACGCGGCTTCAAGCCGGTCACGGGTCGCAGCCGGGAGCAGCGAGAGGGCACCCACGGGGTTGAGGCGCCACTGCCCCGAGTCGGCCAACGTGTCGACGGCACGTTCGATGATGGCGAGCAGGGGTCGCAGCTCGGACTCGGCGCGGCTCAGGTTGTCGGTCGAGAGCAGCCAGAGCGTCACGACTTCGACCCCGACCTCCTCGCACCAGCCCAGGAAATGGGCGATGTTGTCCGCCCCGGCCTGGTGGCCCTCGCTCGTTCCGGCGCCCCGGGCTCTGGCCCACCGGCGGTTGCCATCGAGCATGACTCCGACGTGGCGCGGAACGCTCTCGGGGGGCAGTCGTTTGGTGAGTCGACGCTCGTATGCCGCGTAGAGAACATCACTGAGCGCCATGTCGTCACCGTACCGCTGGGCGCATGACGAGACGCAGAGCACCTCACAAGGTTCCGGAACCTACGCGGACGTAGGTATCGTTGGAGAGGTCATGGACAAAGGACGCGAACCCCGCAACATCGACGCGCTCGAGGAGCGCGTCGATGCAGTGCTCGATGTGGTCAAGCCCAAGCTGCGTGGCTGGCTCCACCTCGCCATGGCACCGATCTCCTTCGTCGGGGGACTCGTCCTGGTCGTTCTCGGCGACACGGTTCAGGCCAGAGCCGCGGCCGCGGTCTTCACCCTGACGGCGGTGCTCCTCTTTGCGATGTCGGCTGTCTATCACCGCGGCGACTGGTCACCCCGCTGGGGCACGGCCCTGAAGCGGATCGACCACTCCAACATCTTCCTCATCATCGCGGGCAGCTACACGCCGTTTGCGCTGTTGCTCCCACGGCGGCAGGCCACGACGCTGCTCGCGATCGTCTGGGGTGGCGCGATCGTCGGGGTCGCCTTCCGACTCCTGTGGATCCACGCTCCGCGGTGGCTCTATGTGCCCGTCTACGTCGCGCTGGGCTCGGTTGCGATCTTCTTCCTCGGACCGCTAATGCGTCACGCCGGGACGACCGTCGTGACCCTGGTCATCGCTGGTGGGGTGCTCTACACGCTCGGCGCCATCGTCTACGGGATCAAGCGACCCAACCCCTCGCCCCGATGGTTCGGGTTCCACGAAATCTTCCACACCCTGACCATCCTCGCGTTCATCACGCACTACATCGCCGCGTCCATCGCGCTCTACGACCACGTCTGACGCAGCACCGGCGGCTGCAGCGCCGTCAGCGGCCTTCTTGCGATAGGACATCCGGCGCAGGCGCGCGTTCATGTTGCGCATGAGCAACCACAACGAGATCGCCAGGAAGAGGAACGCCACAAAGGCCCACACACCGGGTGCCGCCGCTTGGCTGGGCGTGAGATCCGCGGTGGGGCTCGGACTCGGCACCGGTGACGGCGTGGCCGTCGTGGCGAGCAGTGGCAACAGGGTGGAGATCATGCAGTGCGTTCCTTGCGTCCGTCGTGGGCAATGGTGAGGTTCGGGGACGTGGCGAGCGCGTCCGCCTCGGCCAGGTCAGTGGGCAGTCCCGTGAAGAGGTCATCCTCACCGTCGACGATCGGCACGTAGGACAGACCCGCCTCGTAGTCCTCCCACGGCCAGACCCGCGCCTGCTCCTCGCGCGAGACCTTGAAGAAGGTGCCGTCGGGGTCAACCTGCGTCGCGTGCGCCAGCAACGCCTCGTCACGACGGTCAAACCACTGCTCGCACCGCACGCGGGTGGTGACCACACGATCGCGGGACGAGTCCCAGCTCTCCAGCCACGCGGCATACGGGCTCTCTTCACCCAGCGCGGTGAGGGCTTCGTGGAAGGCCACGACACGACCGCGGCTGAAGGTCTGGTTGTAGTAGATCTTGAGCGGCTGCCACGGCTCACCAGCATTCGGGTATGCCGTGGGGTCGCCTGCCGCTGCAAAGGCTGCCATCGACACCGTGTGGCACATGATGTGGTCGGGGTGGGGGTAGCCGCCGTTCTCGTCATAGGTCGTCATGACGTGCGGACGGAAGCGCCGGATCTCGCGGACGAGCGCCTCGGTCGTCACGTCGATCGGCTCGAGCGCGAAACAGCCCTCGGGCAGCGGCGGCAGCGGATCACCCTCTGGCAGACCGGAATCGACGAAGCCCAGCCAGACGTGATCAACGCCAAGGATCTCCTGCGCGCGGCGCATCTCGTCACGCCGCACCTGGGCGAGGTCGCGCAGAATGTGCGGGTCGTCGGCAAGCTTGGGATTGAGCACGTCTCCGCGCTCGCCGCCGGTGCAGGAGACGACGAGGACGTCATGTCCCTCCTCGACGTATTTCGCCATGACCGCAGCGCCCTTGCTCGACTCGTCGTCGGGGTGCGCGTGCACACACATGAGACGGAGGCGTTCGGCCACGAGAGGGTCCTTCGGGGTGGGGTGGTCGCGCAGGCGACAATGGACGCCGTCCATCCTTGCACCCACCACCGACGCACCCGCTCTCGACCCAGGACCCTTGATGCCCCTTCCTCGTCCGGCCCCCGGCACCACCCGTTGGTGGGTCATCGGCACCCTCGGCATCGCCCTGGCGCTGGTGGTGATCGTGTGGTTCGCCATCGAGTCCTCGAATGCCCTGCGGGCCGACGTCACGGCCTACCGGGATGTCACGGACTCGCAGATCACCGTCGCCTACGACGTGCACCGACCCGACGGGGCCGCGGTGCGCTGCACCGTCGAGGCACAGGACACGCGCCATGCGCGCGTCGGAACGATGACCGACGACGTGCCCGCCGGGATCACGTCCGTGCATCGTGTGGTGACCGTGCGCACCAGCGCTCGCGCGGTCGTCGGCCTCGTCTCGTCCTGCGTGCGCCTGCCCTGACCTGGTGCTTCCCGGGGACAGGGCAGTCCGCTCACCGGTGAGGGAGATCGGCGTCCGAGGAGGAAGTGCTTTCCTGCGAGGACGTTGCTATCATAGTGCTTTGCAGCAACGGGTCTGGGGCCCGCCGAACCGCACGAGGTTCAGGCCCCGGACCCTTTCACGTAGGACCACCATCCCCTTGTTCCAGGCGGCCGATGCCGCCCAGTCACGGGCACCCGAGGAGTGAACTTCTATGAGCGAGACCGTCGTCAAGACGAGCTACCTGACCCAGGAGGCGTACGACCGCCTCAAGGCTGAGCTCGGTGAGCTCGCCGGCCCGGGCCGTGCCGACATCGTCACCAAGATCGAGGCGGCCCGTGAAGAGGGAGACCTCAAGGAGAACGGTGGCTACCACGCGGCTCGCGAGGAGCAGGGCAAGAACGAGGCCCGTATCCGCCAGCTGACCCAGCTGCTCGAGAACGCCATCATCGGAGAGACCCCTCCCGATGACGGCATCGTCGAGCCCGGCATGGTCGTCACCGTCGAGATGTTCGGCGACACGGAGACCTTCCTCCTCGGTTCCCGCGAGATCGCTGACGGCTCGCTGCAGGTCTACAGCGAGCAGTCGCCCATCGGGTCTGCGGTCAACGGCAAGAAGGCCGGCGAGTCCACGAGCTATTCGGCGCCCAACGGCAAGCAGATCGACGTCAAGATCCTCGATGCCAAGCCATACACCGGCTGACCCAGCGATCTGACCCGAGAGGGCGCCCTCCCCAGTCGGGGTCGGGCGCCCTCTCGCCACCTCTGGACTCCGACTGACCACAATCGTCCAATGGGGCGGGCAGAGTCAGGCGGGGGGCTCCTTGTGGATGACGATGTAGCCCTTGGCCCGCATGGCCGCGAGCACCCGCTCACAATGCTCCGGGCCCCGGGTCTCGAGTCGCAGCGCGATCTCCACCTCGTCGACGTTGATCTCGTGCCCAGTGCGAATGTGCTCAACCTCAAGGATGTTGGCGTCGACGCCGGCGCAGTCGGCGAGGATCGCGGCCAGTGACCCAGGGGTGTCAGGGACACGGACCGCGAACTGCAGGTAGCGCCCGGCCGCGACCATTCCGTGGCGGATGATGCGCATCATGAGGAACGGGTCGATGTTGCCGCCGGACAGGACCGCGACGACGGGCCCCTCAATCGGGGATCTCGACTCGGCCTCGGCGTTCTCGAGAAGCCAGCCCACGGCCGAGGCTCCGGCCGGTTCCACCACGAGTTTCGCGCGCTCGAGCAAGAAGAGCAGAGCGCGCGACATGCCACCCTCGGTCACCGTCTCGACGCTGTCGACGAGGTCACGCACGATCGGGAACGTCACGTCCCCCGGCAGCCCAACAGCGATGCCGTCGGCCATGGTTGACATCTTGGCGGCGGCCAAGGGGTGTCCCGCAGCGAGGGACGCGGGGTAGGCCGCAGCCTGCTCGGCCTGCACACCGACGATGCGCACGTCCGGTTTGAGTTCACGCACTGCCAGGGCGATGCCCGCGAGGAGTCCACCTCCTCCGAGCCCGACAACGATCGTCTTCACGTCGGGGCACTGCTCGAGGATCTCGAGTCCGCAGGTGCCCTGTCCGGCGACGATGTCCTGGTGGTCAAAGGGGTGGATGAGGATTGAGCCACTCGTCTCGGCCCAGGCCCGGGCGTGCACGAGGCTCTCGTCGAGGTTCTCCCCCACCTGTTCGATCGTGGCCCCATAAGCCTTGGTGGCCTGGACCTTGGGCATCGGCGCGCGCACCGGCATATAGACCTTGACGGCAATGCCGAGCAGTTGGCCGGCCAGTGCCACACCCTGGGCGTGGTTGCCCGCACTCGCGGCGACGACTCCCCTGGCCTTCTCCTCCTCGGTGAGGTGGAACATGCGGTTGTAAGCACCGCGGATCTTGAACGACCCGGCCCGCTGGAGGTTCTCGCACTTGAGGAAGACCTCGGCGCCGACGCGTTCCGACAACCCGCGGTTGAACTCCATGGGTGTGGGAGCAATGACGGTTGAGAGCAGATCTGCGGCGGCGCGGATCTGCGCCACCGTCACCGACGACGATGTGAGTGTCATGGGCCTGAGGCTAGCGAAACCCAGTCGCCTGCCCCACTGGCGACCTCGCCACCGCCTCCTCCGTTCGGGGACTTCACGTGTCGCAGGACAGATTTCCTGCGATACGTGGGGTTTCCGAGCAGGGCTCAGTCGGTCGTGCGCTTGTTGAAGGCGCGCAGCGCGAGCGGTGCGATGACGAGGGTGATCGCCACCGACCAGATGATGGTGGTGAGCTCGGGGTGGTGCAGTGACCACGGGGCGTCTGCACGCACCGGTCCACCTGCGACACCCCAGTTGTCGCGCAGGGCCTGGGTCAGAGCACTGATCGGGTTCCACTCGGCAATGGTGCGAAGCCACGACGGCATGACGTCGGTGCGAGCGAAAGCGTTGGAGAGGAACGTGATCGGAAAGATCGTCGTGAACATGAGTCCGT
Source organism: Knoellia sp. (assembly GCA_039917755.1). Lineage (GTDB taxonomy): Bacteria > Actinomycetota > Actinomycetes > Actinomycetales > Dermatophilaceae > Knoellia. The sequence continues at coordinate 7,565 of JBDSIV010000177.1, forward strand.
TGACCGCCTCGACCGAGCGCATCGCCGAGCCGACAAGGATGCCGACCCAGATCATGGCAAAGCCAAAGAGCAGCAGCAGGGCATATCCGAGCAGTCCCTTGAGCACGCCGTCGTGGATGCGCCACCCGATGAACAGACCGGTGACCGACATGACGGCGACACCGATGCTGGAGTGGATGATCGCGGCGACCGCGCGCGACACCAGGATGGATGAACGCCGGATCGGCAGGGACCTGAGCCGGTCGACCATGCCCTTGCCGATGTCGGTGTTGAGACCGATGGCAACGATGAAGGCACTGAAGGCGATGGTCTGCGCCATGATGCCGGGCAGGAGCCACGGCTTGTAGTCGACGCCGGGGACGTTGATGGACCCGCCGAAAACGAACGCGAAGAGCAGCACGAACATGATCGGCTGGATCGTCACGTCGGTGAGCATCTCGGGCTGGCGCTTGATGTGGGTCAGGTTGCGGCGGACCAGGGTCAGGATCTGGCGCAGTTGGCTGGCACCCGCGGGCTTGGTCACCTGAGCATCGAGGACAGCGTCCTGTGTTGCCACACTCATGCCGACACCTTTTCCTGGTTGGTGGTCTCCTCGGCCTTGTGCCCCGTGAGGGCAAGGAAGACGTCGTCGAGACTCGGTCGCTGCATGCCGAGGTCGTCGACGTCGATGTTGGCCTCGTCGAGCTGGGCGGCGATCCGGGTCAGGGCTGCGACGTCGCCGCCCGGGGCGGTGAGCTTGCGGGCGTCTGCGTCCACGTGGACGTCACCGACCACGGCCCTCAACAGCTCGGCTGCCTGAGGCACCTCGTCGTGGCGCGACACCGTGACGACGAGGCTGGCGGCCCCGGACTGGTTCTTGAGCTCCAGCGGTGTGCCCTGGGCGATGATCTGGCCGTGGTCGATGACCACGATGTCGTCCGCGAGCTGGTCGGCCTCGTCGAGGTATTGCGTCGTCAGAAGCAACGTCGTCCCGTCCCGCACGAGGTCACGCAGCACGTCCCAGAGCTCCACACGACTGCGGGGGTCGAGGCCCGTGGTGGGTTCGTCGAGGAAGAGCACCGGCGGGTGGGCGATGAGGCTCACGGCGAGGTCGATGCGCCGGCGCATGCCGCCGGAATAGTCCTTGACCACCTTGTCTCCTGCCTCAGTGAGCGAGAACTGCTCGAGCAACTCGTCGCTGCGCTTGCGGACGAAACGCCTGTTCAGGCCATAGAGGTCGCCGATGAGCCGGAGGTTCTCACGGCCCGTGAGGAGGTCGTCGACGGTCGCGCTCTGCGCCGTCAGCCCCATGCTGGCGCGCACGGCGGCGGGCTCGGTGACGACGTCGTGCCCCGCGACCCGCGCCGAACCACTCGTCGGTATGGCCAAGGTCGTCATCATCCGCACGGTGGTGGTCTTGCCCGCCCCATTGGGTCCGAGCAGGCCGAAGACCGACCCCTTGGGCACCTCGAAACTCACGTCGTCGACCGCGGTGAAGTCACCGAACTTCTTCACGAGACCCGAGGCCTCGATCACGATGTCTCGCATCACGCTTTCCCGACGAGGCAGAAGGGGTGGCCGGCCGGGTCGAGGTAGACCTTGAAGCCGCCGTCCTCGCTGGGCTGGTGCTCATGCACTGTGGCTCCGGCCGCCAGAACGGCAGGCTCGGCTTCGGAGATCACGGACACCGCGAGGTCGAGATGGAACTGCTGTGGATGCGCGCCACCGGGCCACGTGGGCGGCACCCAGTCATCGATGCGTTGGAAGGCAAGAGTCGTTCGGCCATCAGGTCGATCAGCCGACACGACCCCACCGGGCGGCTCGAGCGTGGCCCAGTCACGGTCAGAGTCGGCCTCGAGGCTCCAACCGAGGACCTCCCCATAAAAACGGCCGAGCACGAGGGCATTTGGACAGTCGAGCACCACGAGGTCGAGGACAGGCCGAATGGATGGTGGAGCAGTGTCTTCACTCATGCCCGCGAGTGTAGAAGGGCCTACCGACAAGACCCACTCATTTTTCGACGGGCAGCCTCAGCCGACGGTCATCGCGAGCGCCCGTGCCGATTCCGGGTGCGATTCCGCAAGCAGACCACAGGCAAAGAGCAGGTATGCCGTGTCCACGCCTTGCGCTGCCGCCGCCGGCACCGTCCACCCGCCAGCGTGGTCCCTCACGACAGCACCCAGGACATCTCGGGACAAGGCGCCAGGGCCGTGC
>JBDSIV010000178.1:0-17285 GCA_039917755.1 Knoellia sp.
CGGTCCGACAGCGACAGGATCTCGTCGAGCTCGGCCGACACGAGCAGCACTGCCGCACCGGCGTCGCGGGCATCGACGATGCGGCGGTGGATGAACTCAATCGAGCCCACGTCGACACCGCGCGTGGGCTGGGCGGCCACCAGCAGCCGGGGCTTGGCCGACATCTCGCGCGCGACGACGACCTTCTGCTTGTTGCCCCCCGAGAGGGAACCCGCAGGTGCCTCGACGTTGGGGGAGCGGATGTCGAACTCCTAGCGCAGCTCGACCGCATGCTTGCGCACCGCACCGAAGTCACGCACGAAGCCCTTGGCGTAGGGCGCTTCGTCATAGGTGTTGAGCACGAGGTTGTCGGCGATCGAGTAGCTGTTCACGAGGCCGTGCTTCTCGCGGTCCTCGGGCACGTGCCCGACTCCCGCGTTGTTGGTGTCGCGCGCGTTGGACTTCGTGAGGTCAACGACGTCTGCTCCGGAGCCGAGATGAACCGAGCCCGCGATGGAGGGCCGCATTCCGGCAATCGACTCCACGAGCTCGCGCTGACCGTTGCCTTCGACACCGGCCAGGCCGACGATCTCGCCGGCGCGCACCTCGAGGTCGAAGCCGTCGACGGCGGTCAGCCCGCGGTCGTCCTTGACCTTGAGCCCCTTGACGGTGAGCACGGTGTCACCGGGGCTGGCTTCGGCCTTGTCGATGCGCAGGACGACATCGCGCCCGACCATCATCGAGGCGAGGTCGCTGGTCGTCGTGTTGGACAAGTCGTCGATCCCTCCCACGACCGCGCCCTGGCGCAGGACGTAGCACCGGTCGGCGGCGGCCAGCACCTCACGCAACTTGTGGGTGATGAAGACGATCGACGTGCCGCCAGCAGCCAGGTCCTTCATGACGCCGAGGAGCTCGTCAGTCTCCTGGGGAGTGAGCACCGCCGTAGGTTCGTCGAGGATGAGCAGGTCGACCTTGCGGGAGAGTGCCTTGAGGATCTCGACACGCTGCTGGGTGCCCACGGCCAAGTCCTCCACCGCGACGTCCGGGTCGACCGACAGCTTGTGCTTGGCCGACAGTTCGCGCACCATCTCGCGGGCGCCTTCGAGGTCCAGGACCCCGCCCTTGGTGCTCTCGTGGCCGAGCATGAGGTTCTCGGCGACGGTCATCACCGGCACGAGCTGGAAGTGCTGGTGCACCATGCCGATCCCGCGACGGATTGCGTCCTTGGGGTCCTTGATCCGGGTTGAGTCACCCTTGATGGTGATCGTTCCGGCGTCCGGCTTCATCAGTCCGAAGATCTGCTTGACCAGCGTCGACTTGCCGGCGCCGTTCTCGCCGAGCAGCGCGACGATCTCGCCGCGGTCGACCCGCAGCGAGATGTTCTTGTTGGCGTGGACGTCGCCGAACGATTTGGACAGCCCCTCGATCTCGAGCAGCGTCTCTCGCTCCCCGTCGCGTGGCGCCTGCGGCGATGCGGTGTATGCCGTGTCTTCACTCACGAGTTCAGTCACCCTTCACGAACGGTTGGCCCACGGCGGCTGGTGCTCGCACCCGACCGGCGGCCGCGGCGAGCACGACCAGGGTGAGGACGTAGGGCAGCAGGTTGATGAACTGCTGGGGGATGTTGACGACGTCGCTTGCCTGTAGCTGTGATGCGAGAGCCTGCATGAAGCCGAAGAAGAGCGCCGCAGCCAGAGCTCGCAGCGGTCGCCACGCACCAAAGATGAGGATGGCCAGGGCGAGGAAGCCTCGACCCGAGCTCATGTTGCGCTCGAAGGTGCTCGTGGCCTCCATGGACAGGTAGGTGCCCGCGAGCCCCGCCAGCGTGCCTGCCACCGTGACGTTGAACAGACGCAGCGCGATGACGTTGATGCCGGCGGTGTCAGCGGCCGAGGGGTACTCGCCGACGGCACGCGTGCGCAGGCCCCATCGCGTCTTGAAGAGGAAGAAGTGCAGGGTGAAGGCGATGACCAGCGCAAAAAGGGCGATGGGTCCATCCGAGAAGAACACCGGCCCGATGAGCGGGATCTTGGACAACAGCGGAACGTCGAAGTTCGGCAGGCCTCGCGGAATGGTCTTCCCGGACTCGTAGTAGAACGACGTGATCCCTGTGGCGACGATGTTGATGACGACACCGGCGATGATTTGGTCGAGCCCACCCTTGACGGTGGTGAACGCGAGGAACGCACCCATCGCGATGCCTGACAGGGCACCAGCGATGACACCGATGACGATCGACTGGGTTGCTGCTGCCGCAAAGAAGCCGGCAAAGGCTCCGACGAGCATCTGGCCCTCGATGCCGATGTTGACGACACCGGATCGTTCACCCATGACACCGACCATGGCGCCCAGGACCAGGGGCACCGCGAGGAACCAGGCGTAGGAGAACATCGAGACGGCGATGTTGGAGTTCGTGAAGTAGAACGCGTAGGCACCGATGAGGATGAGCGCCGTGGCGCCAACCCAGATCTTGTTGCGCTGCAACCAAGCCATGTCAGGCACCCCAGCTTCCGGCGAGCTGGGTCTGTTTGGCCGCGTGTCGTCGGAAGATCCACTTCGCGAGCAACGGCAGCGAGACCATCAGCAAGGTGATGGCGAGCAGGACGTCGACCACCTCGGGTCGGATGCCCAGCTGGAACTGCAGGGTGGGCGCCCCGGCGCGCATGGCGCCGACGAGCACGGCGGCGGGGATGGTGCCGAGCGGGTTGCCGCGGGCGAGCAGGGCGATGGTGATGCCGTCGAAGCCGAGTGAGCCCGCGATGCCGTTCTGGTAGCGATAGGGCTCGATCTGCAAGAGCTCGAAGACCCCTGCGAGGCCGGCCAGGCCACCGGACAACGCCATGGCCACGAGCGTGGCCTTGGTCGTCCCGATGCCGGCATAGCCTGCGGCAAACTTGTTGCGGCCCACGGTCTGGAGCTCGAAGCCCAAGGTGGTGCGGTTGAGCATCCAGGCGACGAGCACGGCGAGGATCAGCGCCACTGGCAGCCCCCACGGAAGAATTCCGAGCGGTGTCAGTCGGGCGTCCTCGGGGACGGCGTGCGAGGTGGGGAACGGCTGGCCCTTGTCCGACAGGGGGCCACCGTTGATGAACCAGTCGATGAGGCCGACCGCGATCGAGTTGAGCATGATCGTCGAGATGACCTCATGGACGCCGCGAGTGGTCTTGAGCAGGGCAGCGATCGAGGCCCACATCGCGCCGAAGAGGACGGCAACGATGACGGCGACGATGACGAGCAGGATGGGGGAGGTGTCGCGCAGCGCGTAGCTGACCCAGGCCGCGCCGATCCCGCCGGCCATGAGCTGGCCCTGACCACCGATGTTGAACAGACCCACCTTGAGTGGGATCGCCACCGCGAGCCCGACGAGGATGAGCGGCGTCGTCTTCTGCAAAGTCGCGAGCAGCCCTGACTCGGTCGCGAACGAGTGCTTGAACAGCACCTCGTAGGCGTACGTGGGGTTGAACCCCTGGGCCCGGATGAGGATGGCACCGATCGCGAAGGCCAACACCACGGCGATGATGGGGACGACGATCGCCTGGTGGTGCACGAGGAGGCCGAACGCCCCGGTGGGAGGGGCCGGCGCGCCGCGTTCGGCGACCACGGGTGCCTCGGGGGCGCCCTTGCCCGCCGCGTCATCGGCGGGCGCGGACTCGCCCTTCGTCGTCGTGGGAGGGCGATCGGGGTCAGCCATGACACTCCGGTGGTGGTATCGGAACGGAAGAACGGGCGCCCTCCGGGGAGGGCGCCCGTTCCGCTGGAAGCATGCTCGGACTGTAGCCGACCGGTGGTGCTCAGAGACAGTCTCTGCGCGCTTCGTCGACGGCCCGAGGGATGCTCAGGAGTGGTGTCGGTTCAGGCGACCTTGACTGAGCCGTCTTCGATGCCCTTGACGATGTCTGCGACCTTGGTCTTGACCTCGGCGGGGATCTTGGAGTCGAAGTCGTGGTAGGGCGCGAGACCGGTCTCACCGAGGAAGTTGCCGCCCTTGATGGAGCCGTCCTTGGCCTGCTTGAGCAGGTCGGAGGTGCCCTTGACGAGCTTCTTCTCGGCGGAGGTGATCATGCACGGCTGCGCCTCGGGGACGGTGTTCCACTGGTCGACGTCAACGCCGATGCAGAAGAGGGACTGGCCCGCACCGGAGGTCTTGGCGACCTCGCCGAGAGCGCCGTTGCCCGTGCCGCCACCGACGGCAAAGAGGATGTCCGCGCCCTGCGCGAGCATCTTCTTGGCTTCGCCAGCGCCCCACGGGGAGTCGGAGAACGCGTTGTCACCGGCGGGGTGGTAGACCTTGGCGACCGTCGTCTTGGGGTTCGCGGCCTTGGATCCCTCCTCAAAGCCCTTGAAGTAGGCCTGGGTCGGGGGGATCTCGGCGCCGAGGACGACGCCCAGCTTGTTGGTCTTGGTCATGAGACCGGCGAGGTAGCCCGCGGCATAACCAGCGTTGGCCTCGGGGAAGATCAGGCCGGTGACGTTGGGCGCGGTGGCCTTGTCGTCCTGGAACTGGTCGACGCCGATGAACTTGGTCTCCGGGTTGGCCTTGGCAGCGGTCACCGTGGCCTCGGCCATGAGGAAGCCGACCGTGACGATGGCGTCGTACTTCTGGTCGGTGAACTGCTTGAGGTTGTTCGCGTAGTCCTTGGCGTCCTTGGTCTCGATGTACTTCGTCTGGACACCGGCACCCTCAAGGCCCTTGACGCCCTCCCAGGCGGCCTGGTTGAAGTTCTTGTCGTCAACAGAGCCGGTGTCGGTCACGAGACCGATGCAGAACACGTCCGTCGAGGAGCAGTCCTTCGGGGCGGTCGAGGCGCCATCGGTGGCGTTGCCGCCCGTGCTACCGCCACAGCCAGCGAGGGCGAGGGCGAGCGCGGCCGGGACCGCGACGAGGAAAGACTTGGCCTTCATAGGGTTACTCCTTGGGGGTGTGCAGGATGCCCCCGAATGGTAGCCGCACCGACCGCCTGTTGAGACCGGGTTGCGACGGGACGTTGCCGTCTCGTTACTGACGGGTCAGCGCGACGATCTCCGCGGCATACTTCGGGAAGTTCTCCACGAGCGGTTCACGACCCCCCAAAGTGAAGTGCTGCGGACGGAACGCCGGGCTGCACCAGCACGACAGCAGCGTCCACTCGCCCATGGTCGCGGCCCCCTGCCACACGCCCTGTCGCACCAGCAGTTGCGAGCGTTGCGCATTGAGCAGGCTGAGGGTGCCGCGGTTGCGGCGCGGGCCCTGTGTGAGGCGGAGCAGGGCTGCGGGCGCACCCTCGAGCCACTGCCAGCCCTCGTCGATCGTGAGCTGATGCATCGCGGAGAAGCCGTCGCCCCCCGCCGTGAGGAGCACTTGGATCGAGGAGAGGGCTTGCGTACGGGGCCCCTCGACGAACCACGCCCCCTCGTCGGGGATCGGCTGCATCTTGAGTTCGGCAATGATTTGCTCGGCGGTGCGCAATGACTCAGACTTCCTGGGCTGCGTGAGCGGCGGCTGCTGCATCGCGAGCCCTGGCCCGACTCCTCTCGAGAAGGTCGGGGGTGTCCACCAAGGTGCTTCGGCGCTCGGTGACGACGATCTTGCCATCCACGAGAACGTCGGTGACGTCGCCCCTGCCGGCCGCATGCACGAGCAGCGCCGGCACGTCGTGCACGGGAGTGAGATGCGGCTGGTCGAGGTCAATCAGGACGATGTCGCCCCGCTTGCCGACCTCGAGGCTGCCGATGAGGTGCTCCATCCCGAGTGCTCGGGCGCCGTCGATCGTGGCAGCGCGCAGAATCTGCTCGGCGTCGATGTCGGGGCGCCCGCTCGTCAACGCTGCGAGGTGCGCGCTCTGTCGCATGGCCTGCCACATGTCGAGGTCGTTGCTGCTGGCGCAGCCGTCAGTGCCGATACCGAGCCGTATGCCGTCCGCTCGCCAACGCTCCCACTCCAGCGCGCCGGAGGCGAGCTTGAGGTTGGAGCCGGGGCAGTGCGCGACGCTCACCCTGGCCGCCGCCGCAGTGGCACGGTCGGTGTCGGTGAGCTGGACACCGTGCCCGAACACCACCCTGGCCGGTCCCACCAAGGCGCCGGCGCGATCCAGAAGCTCGGTCGGGGTGGCGCCGAAGCGGGCCAAGGTGTCGGCGTTCTCGGCAGCGTTCTCCGACACATGGGTGTGCAACACCGGCACCAGCTGGGAACCACCTGCGTCCAAGGGGACGGATATGGCGCGCAGGACCGTCGCGACCTCGGCGAGGTGCTCGACCGAACACGTATAGGTACTGTGCGGCATCGCGGCCACCGGCACGTCCGGCCCCCCGATCGCGCGCAGCGCCTCCGGCCAGGCGCGCAGCCCGGCGATGCGCTCCGCCCACGCCAGTCCGTCCGGACCAGGACCATCAAAGAAGGTCGGCCCGCCCACGTGCCGAGCCCCAGCAGCAACGGCTCCGCGGTGGGCGGCCTCGTGGTGGAAATACATGTCGAGCTGGGTCGTGCACCCACCGAGCAGCGACTCGAGTGCCCCCAAGGTCGCGCCGAGCTCGACGGTCGCCGGGTCCATCACCGCACCTTCGGCGGCCCACACCTGAGTCAAGAAACCTTGGAGGTCCACGCCCTCGGCGATCCCGCGCAGCAGGGTCATCGAGAGGTGCGTGTGGAGGTTGACCAGTCCGGGCAGCGCCAGTCGTGCGCGACCGTCGACCACGACGTCGCCCTCACGAACCTCCACCGAACCCACCTCGGTGATGAACCCGTCCTCGACCGCAATCGATACGTCTCGCAACACGGTGTCCTCGGCATCGACCGTCACCACGATGGCGAGGTCCCGCAGGACGATCCGGCTCATGCGCCACCCTCCGGGAAGACAGACCGGGTGTGCACCAGCTCATCGATGACAGCCAGCACCTTGGGGGCACCCGTTGCCAGCACTGCATCGATCTGGTCCATCGTGATCGGCTCACCCGGCCGAACGCCAGCCGCAGGGTTCACGACAAGGCTGAGGGCGGCATACCGAAGTCCGGCCTCAGCCGCGAGCGTCACCTCGGGGACGCCGGTCATCCCGGCCACGCTCCCACCGGCGAGGGCAGCGAGTCGGATCTCTGCAGGAGACTCGAAGCGCGGCCCGTCGAAGCAGACATAGACGCCGCCGTCGACCACCGACTGCCCGATCTCGCTCGCGGCATCGAGCAGTTCGCGTCGCAGTGTCGGGTCATAGGCCGTCGTCATGTCCGTGTGCACGACCCCCTCGGGTCCGTCGCCGTCGTGGAACGTCGATTCGCGCCTCGTGGTGAAGTCGAGGAAGTCGTCGAGACAGACCAGCTCGCCCGCCTGGAGTTCGGGGTCGATGCCCCCGGTGACGTTGACGGCGATGACGTCACGCACCCCCAGGTCGGCGAGGGCGCGGATGATCGCGCGGTAGTTCACGCGGTGCGGCGGGACCGTGTGCCCGACTCCGTGCCGGGTGACGAACACGACGGGCTGGCCGTGCCAGGTCCCTCGGGTGACCGGCGTTGGCCCGTATGCCGTGTCGACCGTTGCGCTGTGGGCGTTGTCGAGCGCTTTCAGGTCAGAGAAACCGGTGCCGGCGATGATTCCCAGGGGCTGGAGGTTCACCGACGTCAGGCTACCCGTGGTGCGAGGATGCCGGGTATGACTGCGGTGAAGCGGGTGGCGATCGCCGCGACCGGTCCGGCCTCGCTCGGTGCCGGCCAGCTCGTGGTGGCTGCCGGCGGCAACGCGGTGGACGCGGCGATCGCTGCCGCCATTGCCGCGATGAGCTCCGAACCGGGGATCGTCAGCCTGGCGGGCGCTGCCTATGTGTCGGTGTGGCCCGTGTCGGGTTCGCCGGTGGTCATCGACGGCAACGTCGCGATGCCGGGGTTCGGTCTCCCGCGTTCGGCGTTGGGGGGCGGCGTTCGTGAGGTGGTCACCGACTATGGCGGTGGCGTGACGATGTATGCCGGGCACGGCTCTGTTGCGGTGCCCGGCGCCCTTGCGGCATGCGAACGTGCGGTGGAGCGCTTCGGCTCGCAGCCGTGGTCCTCGGTCGTGGCGCCGGCGGTCGACGTCTGCCGCGATGGCTACCCGATCGGTGGTGCGTCGGCGAGGTACCTCGGCTACGTCGCCGACCCGTTGTTCGGTCAGGACACCGGCGCCCGCATGATCACCCGGCGACCTGACGGATCACCCTTTGTGGCAGGCGATCTCGCGCTCAACCCGGAGCTGTCGGAGGTGCTCGCAGCCATCGCCAGCGAGGGTTCGTCCCTCCTCACCACCGGCGAACTCGGGCGGGCGCTCGCGGCCGAGATGGCAGCGCACGGTGGGTTGATCACGCAAGCCGACCTCGCGGCATACGAAGTCGTTGTTCGGGAACCGTTGCGGCGCACCCTCGGTGACTGGGACGTGGCGATCAACCCTCCGCCGTCGGTCGGGGGACCGCTGCTCGCGGTGATGCTCTCCGAGCTCGGGCAGGCAGGCGAGCCGACGTGGGACGACATCCTGCGGATCCAGCGGGCGGTGCTGGCCTATCGGGTGCAGGTGCACGACCTGTCGCGCGACCTCGACGCCGACGGGCACGCGTTGTTGGCATCGGTCGATCGGCACGGGTTGGCGGGGCTGCCCACGTCGGCGTCGACCGCTCATGTGTCGGCGGTGGATTCTGAGGGGCTGGCGTGCGCGGTGACGATGTCGAGTGGCTATGGCTCGGGCGTGACGATCCCCGGGACCGGGCTGCTCCTCAACAACGCGCTCGGTGAGCCGGAGCTCAACCGGTTGGGACTGCACGCGTTGGCGCCGGGCACGCGACTGGCGTCCAACATGGCGCCAACCGTGGCCAGGGCTGCTGACGGCCGGGTGCTCGCCGTGGGTTCGCCGGGCGCAGACCGGATCACGTCGGCGCTCATGCAGGTTCTCGCGCAGTTGTGTCTGAGCGGCGCCGACCTCGATGTGGCTGTCCGGGCGCCGCGGCTTCACGTGCGGTTCGAGGCGTCGGGGGAGCCGATCGTCGAGCACGAGGCGAGTCCTGAGCTCGCTGGCGCGGTGGCCCGCGCGGGCCTGAGTGGACTCGACCACGGCGACCTGTCGATGTATTTCGGAGGCGTGGGGGCGGCATACCGCAGCAGTGATGGTGAGCTGCGAGCGGCTGGTGACCCGAGACGCGAAGCCGCCGTCGGCTGCTCCTGACTCCGACTTATTGCCCCAGGTCCACCGGATCCGGCCCAGAAACGGACCGAATGGGTGGACCTGGGGCAATAAGTTCCAGCGGGTTGGGGGTCAACGGGTCAACGGGTGGCGCCGGTGACCATCCACCGGTCGGTGCGGACCCGGGCCCACATGAGGACACCGCGGATGGCCATGAACGCGGTGAAGGCGAGCCACAACCACGTGACCGCGTTGCTTGTCCCTCGGGTGCTGCCATCGTCGAGGAGCCAGTCACCCATGAGGTGCACGCCGAGGATGAGCGGCAGGTAGGCGAGGAGGTTGACGAGCATGGCGCGCGCCAACCACGGTCCGTCGCCCGCACCGATGAGGACGCCGTCGATGACGAACGCGAAGCCACTGAGAGGCTGCGACAGCGCCACGATGATGAGCGCGGCCGCGATCGCTGCCTGCACGGCCGGGTCGCTGGTGAAGAGGCGCGGGAGGGTCGTGTGCACCAGGAGGACGGCGATGCCGAGAACGACGCCGCCGATGATGCCCCATCGGATCATCAGGGTTGTCGCAGAACGGGTTCGAGCGACGTCGCCGGCGCCCAAAGCCTTGCCAGTGATGGCCTGGGCGGCAATGGCAATGGCGTCCAGTGCAAAGACGAGGAAGGACCAGATCGTGGCAGAGACCTGGTAGGCCGCGAGCGGGACGTCGCCGAGTCCGGCCGCAACCCACGTCGTGGTGAGGAGGACGGCGCGCAACGCCATCGTGCGGATGAGCAGGGGTACGCCGGTGCGCGCGGCTGTGAGGATCCGCCCCGGGTGTGCGCGCAGCGTGACGTGGTTGCGCGCCGCCTCGCGCATGAGGACCCAGATGAGGGCGGCCGCCATGCCGGTCTGGGCGATGACGGTGCCGAGCGCGGATCCACCGATGCCCCAATGGAATCCGTAGACGAACAGGAAGTTGAGCGCGATGTTGCTCGAGAACCCGAGGACGCTCGCGATGAGCGGTGTCTTGGTGTCCTGGAGGCCGCGAAGCACGCCGGTGGTGGCCAGGACGACGAGCATTGCGGGGATGCTGATCGCGGAGATCCGCAGGTAGGTGACGGCATGTCCGAGGGCTTCGGGGGAGGCGCCGAAGAGTCGGCAGATGGGGCCGGCGAACACGGCGACGAGGACCGCGGTGACGGCACCGAGCCCGACAGCCAGCCAGGTGCCGTCGATGCCAGCGGCGATGGCGCCGTTGCGGTTGCCGGCGCCGAGGTGGCGCGCCACGACCGACGTCGTGCCGTAGGCGAGGAAGACGAAGATGTTGGCGGCAGTGAGCAGCATGGCGCTCGCGACGCCGAGTCCGGCGAGCTGCGGTGTGCCGAGGTGTCCCACGATCGCTGAGTCGGCGAGGAGGAAGAGGGGTTCGGCGACCAGGGCGAGGAACGCGGGGAGGGCAAGTCGCAGAACTTCTCGATGTTGACTCGGGGTCTCTGGGGCGAGGTCGTCGGACGTGTCTTCGGGCACACCGTGACGCTAGCCGCACGGACGGCCCGTCGCGTGGGGCATGTCAGGTGGTGAAGGTGACCCAAAGGGCGGTGGCGCCGAGCAGAACCATCGCAGCGCAGACGGCGAACACCTCGGTCGTGGCCGGTTCGAGCCCTGGCGCCGGGAAGTGGTGCGCAATCCGGTGGAGTCGAACGCGGGTGTGGAAGAACGTTGCCGCCGCCGTGAGGGATGAGGCGGCCACAACGACGGCGACCAGTGCTCCGTGCTCGCCAGCCCACCTCAGGAAGAACAGCGAAACCACGACGAACGAGAGCGACGTCCGTTGCCACGCGAGTGACGTGCGCTCGGGCTGGAGCCCCGGATCACCACGATCCGCAGGCATGTCGGTCACGGAGACCTCACGCTGATGAGGACCAGGAGAGCGGAGGCGGCGAGGACCGACCCGATGACGAGGAACGGAATGAGGATCGGGAAGGGGAGGGGTCGCTTGTGACGCATCGCGCGCTCGACCCGCAGCCAGCGTGCACCCGCCCCGAGGGCCACCGCAACCCCGATGCAGATGAGCAGCACGACGAGCATCGTGCGGGTCGAGTCCTCCAGATCAAGGTTGAAGCCCTCGATGGCCACCGCCCCGGCGATGAAGGCGAGGCCGGTCCGGATCCACGCCAGGAAGGTGCGCTCGTTCGCCAGGGTGAACCGCGGGTCGGGCTCGGTGCCGCCACCGAGGATGCGGCGGGGCTGCGCGGGCGTGGGTTCGGGCATGTCCCAGACCTTAGCGATCGCGGACGGCGAGATCGCTCGGGAGGCGAGCGGGCGGCATACGCTGAACGTATGTGCCGAAACATCCGTCAACTGCACAACTTCGAGCCACCGGCCACGGACAGCGAAGTGTATGCCGCGGCGCTGCAGTACGTGCGCAAGGTCAGTGGGTCGACCAAGCCTTCACAGGCGAACCAGGACGCGTTCGACGCGGCGGTTCGCGAGGTTGCGAACGCGACGCAGTACCTGCTCGACCACCTCGTGACGGTGGCGCCACCCAAGGACCGCGAGGTCGAGGCGGCAAAGGCGAAGGCTCGGTCGGCGGAGAGGTTTGGCCGCACAGGCTGAGCCTGCGCCGGGGTCAGCTCGGGCGGACGGTGAGGATCTGGGCGAGGCTGCCGATGGGCCCGTGCTCGTCGTGCAGGACGCTGCTCGTGAGCCCGACCCCGTTGTCGCCGAACGTGACCGTCGTGTCGAAGCCGAGCCAGCCAGCGCGTGGTGGCCGGACGAGGTGAGCGGTGAGGTCGACGTTGGGGAACGCGACGGTCGAGGGGTTCTCGCGCACGGTCATGCCATTGGCGATGTCGAACAGGCCCACCGCTGCGGCAAGGGCTGAGACGGGTTCGTCGGCGACGAGGGGCTCGTCGGTGCGCACCCAGAAGTGTGCGCGGCCCGGCTCGGCCTGAGTGCGGCGCAGGTGGGCGGTCTTGATGAAACCACCGGGCCACAGGGCTGAGGGGGTCCACGCGGGGGTATCGGCCGGCGTGGGGAGCCGGGGCCGTGACGTTCCGGCGATGGCGCTCGTGTCGCGCGTCTGGAGCAGCCAGGCTCGCAGGATGACGGCGGCGCGACCGCCGTGGCTCAAGGTGGCCTCGACGAGTTCGATCGTGCGACCGGGTCGTCGCACGATCACGCTGGTCTCGACCTCCTCGATGGGCAACGTGCCGAGAATGTCGAAGGACAGTCGACTGATCGTCAGTGCGTCGTTGGGGCCCTCGCTGCGTCGCTCATCGCGGTCGGTCTCGACGACGTGGGCGAGCAGGCCGAGGGCGGGGGCGATGTGCTGCTCGTCGAGGGCCCAGGCGCCGCCGGTGTGTTCGGTGGCGGTGAAGGAGTGGGGGCCGGTGCGTTCGAAGTAGGCCATGGATCGATCTTCTCGCAGGTGAGGGCTACTGATGGGTAGAAGAACGGTCAAGCAGGTCGTTCGGGCCGGTGGTGCGTCACCTGAGTGACGTGGGCCATGTGGATGAGACACGCCCGAAAGTTTCTTTTGCGCACACCCGGTGAACGGAGAAACCGCAGGTCAGAGGCTTGTGGCACGGCGGAACCGCTCGTTGTCCACAGGGCTGTCCACGGGCTGTGCACAACGAGGCCGGGCGTTTTCCACCACTCGTCCACAGGTTGTCCTCAGGCCTTGTTCGTGGTGGTGGCCGAGGGCGCATAACGTGTGCAGATCGTGGACCCGCGGGCGTTGTCAGTGCCCGGTGATGGAGTGGACCACACGGCATACAAGGGCTTGATCTGAAAGGGGCGGCGGGTGTCGATCGCGGAGCTCAGCAGCAGCTACACCGGCTCGAGTGACGGTCCCCCCGACGACAGACTTCCTCCCCAGGACCTGGGTGCCGAACAGTCCGTCCTTGGCTCGATGCTGCTCAACAAGGACGCGATCGCCGACTGCCTCGAGGTCACGAAGTCCTCGGACTTCTATCGCCCGGCCCACGAGCTGATCTATGACGCGGTCCTGGATTTGTATGGTCGGGGCGAGCCGGCAGACGCGATCACCGTGGCCGACGAGTTGGGCAAACGCGGAGACCTCACCCGCGTGGGTGGGCAGGCCTACCTCCACCAGCTCATCCAGTCGGTGCCGACCGCGGCCAACGCTGGCTACTACGCCGAGATCGTCCATGAGCGGGCCGTGCTGCGGCGCCTCGTCGAGGCCGGCACGCGCATCGTGCAGATGGGTTATGGCCAGGGCGAGGGTGACGTCGACGAGATCGTCAACCGGGCTCAGGCCGAGGTCTACTCGGTGGCCGAGAAGCGCGGCGGCGAGGACTACCACCAGCTCAGCGAACTCCTCAACGCCACGATGGAGGAGATCGAGGCCGCGGCTGGCCGCACCGACGAAATGACGGGTGTGCCGACCGGCTTCCTCGAGCTCGACAACCTCACCAACGGTTTGCACCCCGGCCAGATGATCGTCATCGCGGCCAGGCCCGCCGTGGGAAAGTCGACCTTGGGGATCGACATCGCTCGCGCGGCGGCGATCAAGCACAACATGGCCACTGCCGTGTTCTCGCTCGAAATGAGCCGCACCGAGATCACGATGCGCATCCTGTCCGCCGAGGCGACCATCCAGCTCCAGGACCTGCGCAAGGGACTCAAGGGTCAAGAGCAGTGGAACAAGCTGGCGCGGGTCATGGGCAAGATCTCTGATGCCCCTCTCTTCATTGACGATTCGCCCAACATGTCACTCATGGAGATCCGGTCCAAGTGTCGCCGGCTCAAACAGCAGCACAACCTGCGGATGGTCATCATCGACTACCTCCAGCTGATGAGCTCAGGCAAAAAGGTCGAGTCCCGCCAGCAGGAAGTCGCCGAGTTCTCGCGGGCACTCAAGCTCCTCGCCAAGGAGCTCGAGGTCCCGGTCATCGCGATCTCGCAGCTGAACCGTGGTCCTGAGCAGCGCACCGACAAGCGTCCGCAGATGTCGGACCTTCGCGAGTCAGGCTCGATCGAACAGGATGCCGACATGGTCATCCTGCTCCACCGCGATCGCTCCGACCCCGAGCGCGACGGCGAGGCCGACGTGATCGTGGCCAAGCACCGAAACGGTCCGACCGCCGACATCGTGCTGGCCTTCCAAGGTCACTACAGCCGGTTCAGCAACATGGCCCGCGATGGCGGCTTCTAGTTGTCGAGATGCAGCGAAGTTGTCACAAACGCGATTCGTATGTGTCATAAACGCTACGTTATGGACCTCGGGAGTGTTGCTCCGTGACGTTATGGACCGCGTCTCGGGCTGTTGGCGCGGACCACGGCCCTGCTCCCGTGTCGCTCAAAGGACGCCGAGGGGTCTGTCGAGATGCAGCGGGGGCCAGTGCCAAGTTGCTCTTATGCCTGGGCCGGTCGAGATGGTGCAGTCACGATCGGCACGCGGGGGCAAGCACTGACACTGGGCCGTCATCCAGGCGACTAAGCAGCTCGACCAGCACATCGCCTTCGGCTAAGGCCCTTGCCCGAGGGCTGCAGGCAAGGGCCGTGGTCCACCAGGTACGGATTCCTGGACGGTCGCTGTTTACCGGACATGCCGATGAGCGGTAAACGCTCATCGGAGATATGTAGGTGATCGATCCTGCCGATGAGCGCGCACCCGGATCAGAGCGAGCCAATATGGTCATGGCATGCCCTTTGACGTCGCATCCCCAGTGACTACGGAGGTTCTCGCGCGCCTCGACGACCGGCCTGAGGTGATCCAGTTCGGCTCCGCGTTGACCGATGGCGACTACGCCCTACTCGGCGATTGGTTCAGGGAACACCCAGAGAAGACGCTTAGGGCCTACGCCTCGTATGACGGCACGATCACGGACCTCGACTTCCTTCGGCACTTCCCGTCGCTGCGCTCATTCCAGGCCGACGCGCTTTTCAACTCGCTGGTCAATATCGAGGGACTCGGCTACCTTCCGGACGACGTTGAGTTCATCGGGCTGGGGCAGACCAGGCGCAAGATGTCGCTCGCCCCGCTGGCCCGATTCACCCAGCTGCGACGGCTATACATCGAGGGCCACACGAAGGAGATCGAGGTCGTCAGCGACCTGACTGAACTTCGTAGCGTCACCCTGCGCTCGGTCACTCTGCCTGACCTCTCGCTGCTGACACCGTTGCGACAGCTGCGCGCGCTCGACTTGAAGTTGGGTGGAACGAAGAACCTTGCACTCCTGCCTGAACTGCATAGCCTCAAGTACCTCGAACTCTGGATGGTGAAGGGACTCGCCGACCTTTCGCCGATCTCGGGGCTCACGAATCTGAAGTACCTCTTCCTCCAAGCGCTTCGTCAGGTCGACACCCTCCCGGTGATGAACGGTCTCGTTGCCCTTGATCGTCTCTGGATCGAAACCATGAAGGGCCTCACGGACCTCGCGCCCATCCGGAATGCGCCTTCCCTGCGGCAACTGGCGGTCGTCGACATGGCCCATCTGCAGCCTGAAGCCTTCGCTCCGCTCACAGAACATCGAACGCTCGAATCACTCCGTGCCGGTCTTGGAAGCAAGCGAAAGAACGACGCGGTCGACTCCCTCATGGGCCTGCCACGAACGGGTGACTGGAAGAAGCCCATCGGAGTTTGAACTCCTCGGATCTGCCGGCCTGGCCTTCCCCTCATGCCGCGGATAGGTCGCATTGTGAACCTGCGTCCATCCGCCGCGGGGCTCTGCGATCCGGCCGATCCACCGGGACTTGTAGCGTCGAGGAACCGGTGAGGGATGAGCCGTTTCTGCGATAACCTCAGCGCCCGAATTCAGGCGCGGCGCCAGGGCCGTCCCCGGGATAGGGGTCTCCGAATTGAGCAAGGCCTTCGAGGTAGCGACCGCCGATCTGGATGCTTGAGATCTGTTCGTACCTCCAGCGGTCTACGTCAGCTGCCCACGTCCCGTCAGGTCGTAGGAAGCGGTGCCGGACCCTATTCTTGCCGGCCTTGATCAGGTGGCCCACCATGAGTTGCTCCTCGCCCTCGTCGCCAAGCGCGAAGGCTGAGAGTGGGTGGAGGTCGGCAGCGGCAACGACGAGGTCTCGAACCGTCGCGTCCTTGGGACAGACAAACTCAGCGACCGACTGACCCAGCCCTCGAAGCGCCCGATCGATGTAGTCATGGTGTCCATCGATGACGGTGCTGATGTCCCTCACTCTCATCATCTGCAGGCTGTCGAGGTAGACCCCGTTGTCGATGTCATGCATGACGACCCAGTCGTTAGTGAGCTCGATGATGAACCCATTCGTGTATGCGGAGTCGTACGGGTCGCGCCACACCCGAGCAACCCGACGTGAGTCAAGAGCTTCGGCGAGTAGCCTGCGCACCTTCTTGGGCTTCATGTGTCGCAGTATCCATGACGATCCACGGAGTAAGAACGTTGCCGATCATGCTCATGGTCGACGGCAATGAACGTCCGGATTTGCCGCAGATAGTGCGCCGTTCACGGTCCTGCCGATGAGTCCCGTTAGAAGCCCAGTTCGGTGACACTAGGCAAGTTGCTGCATCTTTCTCCCGACGAGTAATGGTTCGGCCCCCGGTGCGAGTCCGACCCCCTGCAAGGTCTGCAAGTCTTGACATTCCTCGATGACTAGCTTTCGCAGCGACCGGGCCGCGCCGAATGGTTCGAGAGTCACCAGTCCGGAGACCCTACAGACGCTCAGTTCTTGGAGATTGTCGATGCCGGAAAGCCGTGACAGCTCGTGCGGCCACCGGAGGTGAGCAAGATCCAAGCTGCCCAGGGAGTGAGGTAGGCGGCTCGGTATCGAGCCGGGCCTACTCAGCTTCAACTCTCGTAGCTGCGAGAGGGTCTCGAGGTCAGGAGCGTTGGATGTTCGAAGATTCTCAATGGTCAACCGATGGAGCCGGGTCCTTCCCCACTGGATGGCCAGGTCCCCACGACACGCCAACGACTTCAGTTCCGGGAGACTCGCAATGTCGAGACTGCCCTGCGCGCCGTGCCCGGGAAAAAGATCGAGCTCTTGTAGGGCTGTGAAGGCTGAGAGCGCGGAGAAGTCATGGACTGAGGAGTCCGTCACGATGAGACGTCGCACCTCGTTCGCCCACGGGAGCAGAGCGTCCAGTGTCTGGAACTTTGGCTCAGAGTTGAAGACATGAACTGCGCTCGCGTCCCGATCCAGTGCACGGCGCAGCCCACGGTCGAGGGGACGATCAATCGCTACGAACCGTTCGCCAG